>MFGW01000103.1:4842-13186 GCA_001780385.1 Candidatus Fischerbacteria bacterium RBG_13_37_8
GGGCAGACCTATGCGTCTGCCCTTGTGTAACAATCCCTCGCATGTTGTAGGGGCAGACCTATGCGTCTGCCCTTGTGTAACAATCCCCGGTATATTGTAGGGGCAGACCTATGCGTCTGCCCTTGTGTAAATCCCGAATGCATTGTCATAAAGAAAAAAAATAAATTCTGTCTAATGAAAACCAATAATATCTTTGCATAAAAAATAAAATAAAGTATGCTATGATTTTATGCCTTAACTTGACATTTATTTTATGTGATATATTATTATGCTTAGAGGTTATATATGAGAACAACTTTGGACTTGTCTGAGAAACTTGTCAACGAATTATTAGAACTAACCGGCACCAAAAATAAAACTAAAATAATTGAGCGAGCTATAGAAGAATATGTCCGAAAATTAAAAAGAGAAAAAATTAAACAGGCATACGGTAAATTAAAATTGCAGGTCGATATATTAAAATTACGTGAGAGTGAAAAACATGAATAACTATTTTGTTGACAGCACAATATGGGTAGATTTTTTCAGAGGCAGAAAGAGTTCAGTCAAAGAACTGGTAATGCCCCTTATTGAAGAAGATAAAATTTATTATAATGGCATTGTATTAAGTGAGCTCTTAATTGGGGCAATAAATGAGAGTGAGTTTGATTTTCTTAAAGATAATTTTCAGGGATTGCATTATCTGGAAACAGATTATGAGATATTTGAAAAAGCATCGCTAATGGGATATAAAATGCGAAAAAAGGGAATGCTTATTCCCCTCAGTGATCTTCTAATAGCTTTACATTGCCGGCAAACAAATCTTACGCTAATAACCATGGACAAGCACTTCAAAATTATAAATAACGAATTTCCATTTTCCTTATATTTTATTAATCAAAGATAGAATAATCTATTATGGATTGATTAAGGATGAAAACATTTAGTTCTCTTTGCTTATTAATAGCATTAATGCAGCTTCCAAATGCAAGCATCCAGGAAAAGGATGGTGTTCACTATACCTCCTATATCGACATACCTTCAAATGATCTGCTTTCCGTTTTAAGGGAAATAACCGCCTGGCCCAATGTTGAGATTGACAGTATGGATGCATGTTCATTAGACAACCAGGACATCAGTTTGATAAAAATTCATGCTGTTTTCGGAACGAATGATAAAGAGGGATTAATGCTTATAGGATTGCCGAATTATTTATGCCATGGAGAAAATAGGGTGGCGATTGCAATTACTTCAGATGGAGGGAAAAATTGGTCTATCCCCGCATGGGTGGAAGGCGGATTTTCAGAAGCCTTTTTCTTCTCTCCGATGGATGGTTGGATTATCACGCAATGGGTAATAGAAGGAACCTTTCCAACTCTTTACAGAATAAAAGGACATAAAATATATGCCGTAAGATCTGATACTCAATTAATGCTATGTCCATTCACTTATGCTTGGAATTTAAATTTTCTTAATAATAAAGAAGGAATGATTCAGATATCATGTGAGGACGGTACCGGAACTGATTCCCCTGAAAGTGCAGGAATCAAGGTAATGAAAACTATAAACAGTGGTCGAACATGGGGTGAAGTTCAAGAAAAGTACATTCCCTCCTGGTACACTCTCATGGAATTTTCATCTGCCTCTGCCGGAATGATACATGCTCGTTTTGTAAATCATTGGTTTATTCAAAGATGGGATACGCAAAGAATACTTTATCAAACAGGAACAAAACCTGCTCAACTACTTCAAGAATGGGAATGGAAATAAGTTTACTATTTGGCATTAATTGGATTACGATTTATTCGAGCTAGTATGAGAAACGTCAAAATGCACTACATTGGGCTAAAATTACAGAATTATTACTTTCCTATAAAGCAAAGGAGTCGATCATGCCTCCTTTAGGGGCACCCGGAGATAAGAGCAAATAATAAGAACAAAACTATTAAAAGGGCAGACACATAGGTCTGCCCCTACACCTTATTTGCATAGGAGACAACAATGATAAAAGAACTAACCGTTCATAGTAAAAGAAGGAATGAACTCATTGACATCACTGCCGATGTGCTATCATTAATAAAAAAATCCGCGCTCAAAGAAGCCTCAGTCAATTTATATGTACCGCATACGACAGCAGGCATAATAATAAATGAGAATGCTGATCCTTCAGTCAAGCAGGATATCCTGAACAATCTCAGCAAACTGGTGCCTGCCGGAGAGAGCAGTTACACACATCTTGAAGGAAATGCTGATAGTCATATAAAAGCATCGCTCGTGGGGATTTCGGCATGCATCCCGATAAAGGATGGTGAGCTATTGCTTGGAAGATGGCAGGGTATTTTCTTTGCAGAATTTGATGGACCCCGAACCAGAAAAGTTATTGTTCAAATATCCGGAATATCCGGGGTCGTAGCATAACATTAGCCCTACCCACAGTCAAGGCCTGCACAGCATTTCAAAGCGCCCTTGCGAAATTTCAGCAAAATTTAAACATCCGGCTGATGCTGTTCCATTTTTTCGACGGTATAGCGTATGATGGTATAGTAATTTTTAGGATTCACGGGCCAGAGTCCGGGTCCCTTGAGATATTCTTCCTCATGCATACCGGTGATTCTATATTCCTTCTCCTCAATAAATGCGCCTAATTTATTAACCGTTTCTGTTTCTTCACTATAGGGTCCTATATGTAAAATTTCAGCTATTTCACCATAATTCCATGTTTCAAGTTTTACTTCTGGTCCCTCCTTGTTAACATCAGGAGGCAGTTGGGTAACACTGTCAGGCACCGGTATGCCATAATAACCAATCCAGTTTTCTTTTGATAAACCAATGTCGGTCCAGCGTGCACGCGGCGCTACCATTTTCCAATCTTTTATTTTAAGCTTGTAATATGTTTTGTACAGTTTTTTGAAAACATCTTTTGCAACTACATTAGGGTCACCCTTTAATTCAATCACTATCATTTTTTGGTTAGGCATTGAATTAATTTCAGGTGTTTTCAGATGTTCATAGAGGCTGAGATCAGGTCCGCGAGTTATCAAATAAATAGCAACAACCACCGCCACGATAATCAGCAGTACAACTATCAGCAATATTTTTTTTAGCATTGCTTTCACTCCTTATCAATTAAGATACAATATTATCTGAAAATATTAAAAAATTCAATTATTCTTTGCGAGCATTCCGAAGGAATGCTTGGCAATCCCTAACAGACTATAAAAAGCATAATCCCCTGCCTATAATTACAAGGATAAAGGCTGCTTATCGCTTTACTAAATATCGAGTGAACGCTTTTTACAATCCGTCTGGGATTGTTACGCTTGCCTCCGGCAAGCTCATAATGACACCACGTTGGGAATCCTCGAATCCTTGACCCCTTTGCTTAATTTGTATAATATTATTATCATATATCTTTTTAGCGAGGTTTGTAATGCGTGATGCAACACGAAAAAGACCGGCATTTATCAGCGCTTTAGCGGTACTTAATTTTTGCGTTGCTGCGCTGTGGCTAATCATTGCTATTATTTTTCTTGTAGAGCAAATATCCGGATTATCAGAGAATCTGCTTCTGATTATTATTTGCTTAGTGCTTGCAACAATACATTTTTTTTGCGGCTACTGGTTATGGATTCTTCAAAACAGGGGAAGAATCCTGCAGTTAGTACTTGCATTTGCAGGACTGCTTTTTTTTCCATTCGGAACATTTCTTTCCATAATAATACTAATGAGACTATATAAAGGTGGGATGAAACTCCTCTTCTCGGCGAAGAAATCAGAAGAATTCAGTGAACAGGAAATGGTCACCCTGAAAACTGTTTCCGAACAAAAATCCCTCTCCAGTGCTGTCCTGGCCGTGATTCTGGCAGGTCTTAACCTGTTCACACTGCTGGCTATTTGGCTTCCCAGTTCTCCCGGAGTAGTTCGCACTGCACATCAAAAAAGAACGATCGCAGATATGAGAGCTATTATTACCGGTTTATCAGCTTATGAAGTGGATTATAAAATGTTTCCGAAAGTAAACTCTATCGGAGAACTGGAAAGGATACTCGAACCCGTTTATCTAGGAGATATGCCGCACATAGATGGGTGGGGCAATGAATTCCGTTTTCAATCATGGCAGGAAAATCCAGCATCAAAAGGACCTGACAGTTATATTATTGCCAGCGCTGGACAAGCAGGCAAATGGGAAAACGAATCTCTTGATCAATACAAACCCGGTATTATCCAATCCTATAAAAACGATATCGTCGTTAAGAATGGTGTCTTCATCCGACGACCCGAATGGCTCAAAGATTAATCAAGCAAATATATTTGCTTTCGCACCGCAGGGTAAATACCCTGCGGGCGACCAAGGGACTCCGTCCCCGTCACATCATTTTTTTTCGAACTCACCCTTTTTTTGTAGAGCAGAGTCCTTTATATATTAATGGAGGAATATATGAAACGTGTGCTCTATTTTTTGATACTGGTGGTGATGGTTACTGCATTAACAAATGCAGAGGAGCCAAAAAGATTTAATCCTTATGCGGTGGACGGGCTTGATAATGGTACGGTGAGTTCGCTGGTAGAGGTATTTAAATCTTCGGTAAGATTTAACATGAATTATGCCCTGACTAATATTCAATATGGCAGTGAATATAGCTTGCAGAACACTGGCTGGCAAAACTTTCTCAGTCACTATGGCAGCGGGTGGCGTGTAATATGGGATAAGAGAACAGGGCGACCAAACCTGATCGAAGGAAAAGGCATACCTTTCTATCCGGGCAGGGGCAATGCACTGATTAAAGAACAATTCGGTGAACCGACTATTGATTACCTGCATAAAGAAATTACCAGGTTTTCTGAAATACATAATAATTTATTACGACTCGATTTTTCAAAATTAGTTCTCAATAAAGAAGCCAGTTCGGTTTTTGAGAACGGCAGGTACGCAGTAATCCAGTACGATTATTACATGGGCGATGATACCGGATTCGCAAGTACATCGGGCTCCCAGGCGAGACGGGTTATTGTGCATGGAGCACGTGTTTTTTTCCGATTTAATAATGGCAATCTGATCCAGTTCGGTACAATTGGATTAAGTGATGTGACGATACCAGTCATTCCTGCTATTATGGCAAGTCAGGCTCAACAGGCAGTTATTAATGCATTTGCTGAAGCGAACTCCACGGTCACCCGAGTCACTGATGCATTCTTGCTGGTAGTTCCGGAATTACCGGAGCGTTCCCCTGGTTACATGGAATTTTCCGGCATAGAAGGACAGGGTCTTCTCTACAGGCTCGTTTACACGCTCCGGTTCCTGAGACAGGATACCATAGGAAATTATGAAGCATGGGTCGATGCACAAACCGGCAACCTGGTCTATTACCAGAATTTAATAGAAACTGGTGATGTATACGGAAATGTTGCAATTCGAACTGATGACCGAAGAAACAGGCTGTTTCCCTACTGCACGGTGTCTAATAACACGAATAAAAATACCAACTTTTTTGGTTATTACAGCTATATTGGAACGCCTTCTCCAACCGCAACGGTAAGCCTGAATGGGCAATACTTCACTATTAATGATTCGTGCGGTTCTATATCACTTTCAACCAGCTCATCACCCGGTGATTTAAACTTAGGGGCGAGTTACACGGGGACCGATTGTGATACGCCCGGTGTCGGCGGATTGGGAAATACTTACCCGGCACGCAGTGTATTCTGGCATAATAACATGGTGAGAGCCAAGGCAAATTATTTTCTTCCTGCAATCACATGGCTGGATGATAACATGACTTCAAACACTAATGATCCGAATCCGACCTGGACATGCAATGCATATTGGGATGGTGTTTCTACCACGAACTTTTTCAGGTCTGATGCAAGCTGTAACAACACTGGCGAGGTTCCGGGTGTTATCTATCACGAATGGGGACACGGACTTGATGCAAATGATGCCGGTCCTGCTAAAGTTCCGTCGAATGATAAAGCGACCGGTGAAGCTTCCGGTGATTTTATCGATGCGCTCATGACAAAAGATGCCTGTCATAGCCAGGGAAAGCGTAAAATAACACCATGTTTTATGTGCCCGCCGGATTGTTTCGGAACGCGTTATATTGCACTGCGATTTGATGATGATGGTGATCCGGGCACACCGGATGTCCCGGTAACACCGCAAAATCTCAATAATAATAATGGGATGAATTGCGATGCATTGACCAGCGCTTGTTCCTGTGCTGTTTGCCCGTGCGGTGAACCGAATCCAACCTGTGCAACGCCGAGCTATTACCGCGGGATCATTGGATATGAAGGACATTGTGAATCATTGATTGCGTCAGGTGCAGTGTGGGATATGGTTCAAAACCTCATCACGGCACATGGCGAAGCGGGTTGGGTATGGGCAGACCGTATATGGTTTGAAACACGTTCATCCCAGGGCTCAGCATATCAAACCTACGGTGTCGATTGTAATACAGGCACCACCATCGACAGTTGCGCTGCCACAAACTGGTACACGGTGCTTCTCGGCGCCGATGACGATGATGGTAATCTTAGCAATGGAACACCTAACGGCGGCCGTATCTGGTCCGCATTTAATACGCATAATATCACTTGCGGTACCCAGCCTGCCAATTATAATGTCTGCACAGAGCCGGATACTCCAACGTTGTATGCGGCAGAGTCAGATAGAACGATTTCCCTGAGCTGGACTCCTGTCCAAAATGCTACAGGTTATATACTCTATACAAATGAATACGCAAGTTCGACAAGCTGTAATGCCGGCGGATGGATACCATACGCTTCACTCGGAAATTATAATACCTACAGCTTCAATAATATGAAAAACACCTATCATCATGGTTTTGCGATACAGGCAATCAATGGCGGCTCTGATTGCGTTTCGCAAATGTCAAATTGTGTATATGCGGGATCTGACAGCGCTGCCGGCACTAATCTGACAGGCAGGAAAATTACTGCATGGGAGAATGTACTGGTTCCGAATAATAATACCTGCACGGCAACCGGCGCCTGCGTGCGAAGCGCTACGCTCAGCGCTAACGGCACCAGCAGTTATGTCAATTTCAAAGTACGGAATAACAGTACGGTAGATGCAGGCGCATACGATAACGGCATCTACGCAGATGATTCCCTGCTGATTGCGACGAGTGAGACATCGCATGCCGCAAACACGGACCTGACCATTAATAATTTAAGCATTAATCTTAAAGGCGGACGTCATCATCTCAAACTGCTTATCGATTACCTGAGTGATATCACCGAAAATAATGAAAATGATAATTCCTGGATAACGCAAGCAGCCATTTATGAACCATACGATTTAGATACCGACACGGATCATCTCATCCTGCGCGATGAGCCACCGGACCGCGATCCGGAAGGGTACTCATATTATAGCTGTGACGGATATCATTTCACAGTCGCGTACACAACCGACGATAAGAACTGGTGGGGTGCGGCAGGCATACTACCTGCCGCAAGTACCAGCAACTATGATGTGCGCCTGCATGATGATTACACAGGTTCATCGCAGGGATTCGGTTCCAACCGGCGCTGGTCAAATTCCGGTGCGAATGGCGAAGTGGAAATTGTTGGCGTCAACCGGAATAATTCCCCAACAGCATCCTGGTATGCCGGGGTAATCCAGGGAAGCACAACTCCTACCTATAATAATTACGTTATTCATAGTGATGGTTCCGATGTTGCACGGCAAGCTCCATCTTCAGGTATTACCGGGAACATCCCGGCTAATGGTGTAGTTTCCATTGAAGAGATTCGCTTCGGCTCTGACGATTTGAACATCACCTGGCGCGTCACTGTGGCTCCCTCTAGTGGTGACATCGCAATTGCACTGATAAACTATTCCGTCGAGTATTTTCGACTATCCGAAGCATTGCCCGGCACCATGGTTAATGCCGGCGGAACTAATGTCACTGAGTATTTTGATTTTGTGCCTACTGCTACAGGCTATTATGGATTGCTGATTTATAAACCTGATTATAGCGAACGTACCTATTCGATCAATTATACATTATCCATCGAAGCTGCTCCATCCAACCTAGTGCCGTACCTGAACACAGGCTGGACTGATGAAGTTGTGCCTCGTGATACAGGCGGCTGCTCCTCAGGTTCCTGTTTAGTCACCAGTACTTTGCCCGGCTGGGCTGGTACAACCTATGTTAATTCAACCAGTACTAATGAAGGACCGAACGATGTCAATACTACTTTCTCAGTCGGATATACACTTGATGGAATCAATCATGCTTCAGCAACGTTCACTTCACTGGCAGTCAATGCAATCGCACTGGATGTCAATAATACTTTTACAAGTGCGGTTAAGGGTGGTCGCCATACGCTTGGTATG
>MFGW01000103.1:13197-13956 GCA_001780385.1 Candidatus Fischerbacteria bacterium RBG_13_37_8
TCTCGGTGATTACATCGAATCCAATGAATCCGATAATTCAGCATACCGTCAATATGTATGGGCACCTCTCGCAATCAGCGAGGGAACTACTTTTACCATTGGTGCTCCCCCGGATCGAGACTCCACGGGCTACTCATATTTTAACTGTGACGGCTTCCAGTTCTCTCTTAATAATGAATGGGGAATTATCGCAATGGTTCCAACCGGCACATCGTATAATTACGATCTGCGCTTGTATAATGACTACACAGGCTCAACCGCCGGTTTCGGAGCCTACCTTGAATTATCCAGTGCCGGCGCCGGTCAAACAGATTTCCTCATGGTAAATAAAACTGCCGGATTGGGTCCCTGGTACGCCGGTGTAATTCAAAGCTCCGGGACTCCGCAAACTGTCAATTACCGCATCGCATACCGTAACAGCTATCCAATGGTGCCTGCACCGGGAGAGTACGGAGCCTATACGCTGGTTACAACCGCACTTACTGCAGTTCATCCCATTGACGTTAACGCCGGCAACACGTTCCAGGTTACGCTTGACATCGTCACGGGCTCATCAGACCTTGCACTCGCTATTTATAATGCCACGGATACCTACCATGATGTTGCTGAATATTTAGCTGGCGGATATTCCAATAGCGGTGGTGCAGGTGCTGACGAAACGTTCTCGATCACTCTCAGTGCCGGTCAATATGTAATTGTAGTTTTCAAAGCTGACTGGACTGCCTTCTCCACTTCCGATTTGACTACCTACAATATTAT
>MFGW01000103.1:14017-14543 GCA_001780385.1 Candidatus Fischerbacteria bacterium RBG_13_37_8
GCATCCAGTGTCTATTTCGTGATTGTTCCGACCGATAACTCCAATGAAGGAGGATACGGCTTCAACTCTACCGGCGCAAACCGCCCTGCATCTGCCACCCCATGCTATATTCAAAACCGCGTCCCATGCCCATAATGCATTACAGGTAGAGCAGCAGGTTTCAAAGCCGTAACTGAAATAGGATTTTCATCGATCATGTCCATTATAAGGAATAATGGACTTAGCGCTTGCGATATCTCGACCGGCGAAGCAGATCGCTACTAATCTCAAGATTACAGATTCGAGTCCTGCCCGGGGAGCCAATTCCTTATATATTCTGCTATAAAAAAAGAGCTCATGCCTTGATTTCTATCTATCTCTAAATTCAAACTCCGGTCTTACTGCTTAACCAATTCCACCCGGCGATTTTTTGCACGGCCTTCATCGATATCATTAGTGGCAACTGGCGCCAACTATAGTTGCCACTTTATCTAACAAATTAACGCATTCGCTCATTTACTCCTGTTTTATTCTACTCTCCTCTTCG
>MFGW01000104.1:0-9432 GCA_001780385.1 Candidatus Fischerbacteria bacterium RBG_13_37_8
TCTTTTTGAACCGGGACATGTGGTTTCATCTTTAAAAGACCAATGGCTGTAGAACCTGTTATCACTGCAAGCAACACGAATGGCAAAAATGGCAATCCGGGGACAAAGGCAAAACCAGCAAGCAGTCCCGAAGCAACAACAAGAGCTCGCGGTTGACGGAGTATTTGCCTGCTAATCTCACGCCCCAGGCTGGATGTTTCATCCTCCGATTCAACACGCGTGATAACAATTCCCGCCGATGAAGAAATCAACAATGCCGGTATTTGCGAGACAAGCCCGTCTCCTACTGTCAATAGCATGAATACACCCAGCGCTTCCATGAATGTCATTTGTTTTATCAATAGACCTATCAAAATACCACCAGTTATATTTACAAGAATTATTATAATACCTGCTATCGCATCTCCCTTAACAAATTTCATTGCACCATCCATTGCACCATAAAATTGTGATTCACGTTCCAGCATCAAGCGCCTTTTCCTGGCTTCTTCGATAGTAATAAGTCCTGCTCTCATATCTGCTTCTATGCTCATTTGTTTTCCGGGCATTGCATCAAGTGTAAAGCGTGCAGCTACTTCTGCTACTCTTTCTGCACCCCTGGCAATTACAATAAATTGCACCACGGTAATAATAAAGAAAACCACCGCTCCCACTATATAATTGCCGCGCACTACAAATTGACCAAATGAATTTATTACTTCTCCTGCATATCCATCAAGCAAAATTAAGCGTGTTGTTGAGATGTTTAGTGATAAGCGCAGCAATGTAGTGATAAGTAATAAGGTGGGGAAGGTGGATATTTTCATTGCATTGGCAATATAGACAGAGACAAGCAAAATAGTTGCTGCAACTGTTATATTCAAAACAAGGAATATATCCATTATCCAGGCAGGAACAGGTATTATCATCAGTGCAATTATCATGATAATAAAAAGTGCGAGTGCAAAATCACTTCCGCGGCCTGCAATTGTTAAAAAATCACTCGTTAAGCAGAACCGCAAATACCTCTGCCACTGCTTCATATAATTCCTCCGGAATTTCACAACCAGTCTTTATTTTTATTAATGCATGCGCTAAAATCACATTCTCCATGACAGGAATTCCATGCTCATTTGCCCTCTCCTTTATCTTTTGTGCTATTGCAGCTTCACCTTTTGCTATTACGCGTGGTGCATGCATACTCCTGTAATCATACTGCAATGCAACAGCTATCTCTTTAGGATTAGCAATTACTGCATCCGCATTCCTAACTTCTTCCAGCATAGCGTGTAGCGCAATTTCTTCATGTTGATGCTTCCGCTTAGCTTTTAAATAAGGATCTCCTTCGGTCTGCTTGTGTTCCTGTTTTACTTCTTCGCGCGTCATTTTTAATTCCTTTCTGTAAAGTCGTCCCTGGTAAAAATAATCAAATAAAGCTATCAAACCTGCTATCATGATTATTCTCCACAATACTCCTACTGCTGTTTTCCCGATAAGCATTGCTACCGTTCGTTCATTCGTATGAATGGCAGAAATTATTTCCTTCATGTATCGCTTCATGATTAATATAAAAACTACATAGCAAAGCGCTATTTTCAACAACGATTTTACTACTTCCACCATTGCCTTCCATGAAATCATTCTCTTGATCCCATGTATGAAATTCAGCCGCTCTAATTTCGGCAATATCAATCTGAAGGTGATCACTGGCCCTGTCTGCAACAAAATAACTACAATTGCAATCAGCATTAAACTAATCCAGAATGGACATGAGATTACAACTACTAACCTAATCAATTGCTTCATATAGTGCGAAATAAAAGTAGCTGTAAAATCTTCTTTGAGCGCCTCCACAAATGAATATTTGAAAAACAATAACAATTCCCTGGTTGTATGTTCATGAAAAAGTAAAAGTGTTATAAGAAAGGCTAATAGCAGTGCAGCGACAGTAAGATCTTTGCTGGAAAAAATCCTGCCCTGTTTGCGTGCTTCTCTTAATCGTTTAGCGGTAGGTTGTTCAGTTTTTTCTCTCGCCTGTTCCATATTCACTTCACGCTAAAAAACAGGGGCGGAACGATGTGTCCGCACTCTTAAGCACAAAGTTTTAAAAAAATCATAGAAGCTTATTCTCACATATCGCAAGGAAGAAATTATTATTATTTTTGATAAAAGAAATCATATCTGCGAAGATATGCATCATTCCATTGATCACATAACTCAGCATTATAAATAATATTAAAAGTCCAACTGCACTTTTCACAGGCATAGCATAAAAAAACACGTTGAAATAAGGAGAGATTCTATTCATAACTCCCATAATGACATCAACAAGAAAAAGTGTTATTAAAACAGGTGCACTCAACTGCAGGGTAATTTTAAAAAGCTGTGCAGTCATGGCAATAAGCAGGTTATTGTTGATAAGAGCCGGGAACGAAAATAACGGAATTATGCGGAATGATTCAAATAGCGCTTCAATAAAATAGTGGTGCCCATTCATAATCATAAATATTACAATGCCCAGTTGAAAATAAAAATTGCCGAGAAGAGAGCCTTGTTCATGAGATTGCGGGATTAAAATATTTGCAATAGTGGCATTTCTTTGAATATCAATCAAATTACCAGCGGCTTCAAAAGCATAAAAAGAAATTGAAGATGCGAAACCAATAAGAGCACCGATAATCACCTCTTTCAGCAAAAGACTGAGTGATAAAAAAGAATCTGTCGATATAGTAGTACTATTCTGCATTGAACTAATATAAGGATAAAGAAAGAGAGCGATGAGGAGGCTGAGACCAATTTTTACCGGAGAAAGAATCATTCTCCCTCCGATGAAAGGACACAGAATAATGATAGGGAGAATGCGTGCCAGGGTAAGTCCCAACAGCATCAGCCCAGGCATAACAGTAATAATGTCATAAAAGTTATGCAAATCAATTTCCTCCGACAAACTCATAATGACAACAAGTTCGGTAAATTATAAAGTAGCTTATGCGTAAAGGTTAACAACAACGAAAACATCCAGCGCCCGCATAATAAAAGCATCACAAATACAGCAATAATCTTCGGTACGAAGGTCACTGTCTGTTCCTGAATTTGTGTGGCAGCCTGAAGTATTCCGACCAGTAAACCCGCTGCCAGTCCAGCTAATACAGGAGGAGCTGATATAATAAGTACCAGGTAAATGCATTCCCTTCCTATCCTTAATAAATTATTTTCCATATTCACCTCTGCGTCTTTGAGGGCGAACGCATGGGTCCGCCCCTACACTGTGTGCCTTATATTCCCGTATACCCTAAAATTAAACCTCGTGAAAGCAAACACCAACCATCTACCATCACGAATAACAGTAACTTAAACGGTAATGATATCATCATCGGAGATAACATGAACATACCCAACGATAATAAGATATTGGAAACTACCAGGTCGATCACTATGAACGGAATAAAGATAATAAATCCTATCTCAAATGCTTCTTTCAATTCTGAAATCACAAATGCAGGCACTAAAATCAACAAATCTTCTTTCTCGATTTTTGCCCCGCTTTCAGTATTATTCATGCGCAAGGCAAGTGTATAGAATAAATGCTTATCTTTTGGATGAGCATTCCGCGAAAGAAATTTTTTCACCGGTCCGGTTGCCGCTTTGCTTATTTGAATGATATTCTCTACGGTCGCATGAGATAATAAAGGCTCACCCGTTTCCTGCTTAATCACTTTTGCCGTAGTTTTCCTGATTTCCACGCCAACAGGCAACATTATATATAACGTCAAAATCAATGAAAATCCTATCAACACCTGGTTCGGAGGAATATTGTGTGTTCCGAGTGCACTCCTCAGTATTGAAAAAACGACTGATATCTTAACGAATGACGTCATCATCATTACCACAAATGGCGCTAATGCTATGCCTGCTATTGCCACTATCAATAATAATGGTCTGTCTTTGACAGATGTCGCACCATCCTGTGCATACACATTCGTCACTGCAAAGAATAATACGCACTGAAGCATTATGTTCATCATCTTCATCTTGATAAATACTCCTTCGTGAATAAGGATATGGATCTCATCTTTACATCCTCGATGCTAACGTAAATATTGGCAGATACAACGCTAAAACAACAAGACCTACTATTATCCCTACACATATTATCAATGCCGGTTCTAAAATTTTCAGAAATAACTCAATCCTGTGCGATAGTTCATCCTCAAGATAATCAGCAGTTGAAGTCAGCATTTGAGCTAAAGAACCTGAATTTTCACCAGCCGCTATCATACCCACAGCAATAGGTGGAATATATTCTATATTTCTTTGCAATGAAGTATAAAGCATTCGTCCTGATAAAACAGCACGCCCTGCATCATCCAGTACCTTCCTTAACGGTATCCTTGTTGCAACTTCCATAGCATGCTGCAATGATTTGTGTAAATCTACGCCCGCTGAAAGCAACACCTCTAATGCCCTAAGTATCTGTATCCAATAACTTGTCAATAATATTCCACCAATTTGCGGTATTTGCAAAATTAAACGATCCCACTTTGCCTTATACTTCTCATGCCGTATCGCATACCGTATTACTGCCGCTATTAATCCTGCTGCCACAGCACACAATGGGATTATAGAAGCACATTTTCCGGTTATTTCAAGTATCAACATCGTGATGTACGGCAATTCACTCCCTATCCCTTCATATATAATAATAAATTTTGGAATCACCATTCGCGATACCAAAATCAACACTGCCACCATCACTACAACTATCGAAAGCGGATATATTAAACTTTCAGATACCTTCGCCTTAATCTTAAATACATTCTTAAAATAATCACACAAGCGTTTAAAAATTATTTCCAGTGATGCTGATTCTTCTCCTGCTGCTATTAATGCTCTCTCGACATTACTAAAATGACTCTGCTTCTGCATCGCACTATGCATATACCTGCCTTGCAACACCTCTGCTTCTATATCAAGTATTGATAATGAAAAATTAGCATCCGGAATAGAAGCTGCTGCCAATCGTAATCCATCAGGCAGTGGGATCCCACACTTCACCATAGCTTCCATCTGCCGGTAAAATAACATTTTCATACTCGCACTCACTCGCTTCTTTGCTCTGCCTAAAAAATTATGCTTCTTCACCTTTATTCTCGCACTCATGCCATACAATCTCGATAGACGCTCTATCATATCTCCTTCAGATATCGCTTCGGATACTCCTCGTATAACTTTCTTGCCCTTCACTACCTCATACCGATATAACATAGTTCACCTCCAAATTAGGGATTGGGGAATAGGGACTGGGGACTGGCAAAGCTTGAAGTACTCTCTGCGCACAAATTGACGATTCCGAATAAATAAGAATCCAAATCAATTAACAATGGAAAGCCTCCACAAACCTTGAACTTTGAACTGCCCGCCTACGGCAGGCTTCCCTATTCCCCAGTCCCCACTCCCTTTACCAATGCATTCATGAATTACAGCCATTTCGTCTTCGTTTCTCCTATACGGGATATTCGCAATGCCGCCCTGTATTCCTTGAACAGCAATTCCACATGCGCATAACCGGGAAATATTTCACTGTCAAACGCACCCTTTATCAATCCGGCAGGCACTATTACCGCCTTCTCTCTCAGTAAACCACCTGTTGAAACTATCTTTACCCGCACCGGTAACACATGTGTCATTATCATTTCATCCTGCTCTTCCTGGTATCCAAATTCACCATTTTTCTCCCAGTATACACTGTAATAATCACTTCGCTGAACGTCATCTGGAAAATAATAAAAATCAATTACCATGTATATTTCATTGCTAATAGCATCTTTGTATGCCTGTCTGATTGTGGTTTGCAATAAGGAAATTTCTTGCCGCAATTTCATGCGTTCAAATAACAATGTCCAGGCAGTCAATGAAATCAATATCATAATTCCCGCTATCCCAAGCACCACGATCATCTCAAGAAGTGACAAGCCTGTTGTGCTTCTGTCTGTCGCGCGCAACCGCAATTCCGTTTCATTATTTTTGAATCCCTGGAATATCATTTCTTTTTGCTCCTTCATGGACATTGCCTCTGTATCAAGCGCATCACTTCCCTGCGCTGACCTTCAATACTTACTCGTATCGTCCACACTATTCTGCCCGCTACCGTCTCCTCCGCCTCCCTTTCAATAAATACTTCGACCCGCTCCCGCCCTATCGCTATCTCCATCCGCTCCTCTAGGTACGGAATGTCATCACATGACTTCTGTTCTAACGTCCGTTCTGCATCTGCTAATGCTGTATCATTATAAGAATCATTCCAGAGCGCCACTATCGCATTCGCTTCTATCTGCGCTAAACTAAGTATCGAAACTACGATTATCATAAAGATACCTGCCGCTACCAATACTTCAAGCAATGTAAAACCTGAAATAACTTCTTCCTTCCTCATTTCACTTTTCATTATTCTCCTTTTCTTATTATGGTTCATTCAAGGGCAGACACATTGGTCTGCCCCTACAATGCTGTTCATTCAAGGGCAGATCCTACTCACAAATGCGCTAAGCTGTATTTCACCTTCGCTTTTTCTATCTTATCAGTATCTGCAAAACGGCAACGTGCCCATATTTCCCACACTACTTCATCACCGGAAAATGAAATAAGGGTCGCAATAAAACCACAATTCTCATTTACCATTTTCCATTGTTCCGGAAAATTCACATTCATCAGTTCATCATGTATTCCTTCCGTGTCATGAATATCTTCATAGGGAATGGTATAAAGAAAATTAATCGCCTCGTCCATCGTATTCTCTACCTTCCGCACTACTTCTTCACCACGAATTTTTTCCCTGCGCTGATTATGCAAAATTGAAACTATATCAGCTACTACTGCCGCTATAATAAAAACAATTGCCATTACTACCAGCGCTGAATAAATCAGGTTACCTTTCATAACTCAAAATCCCTGTAATTAGATTTCTTGATAATAATTTTAGGATACCGGTTGCGCGGTATCGTGTAGATTTTTCTTCCTACCACGAATGTCTCGGTTGATGCATTGCGTTTACGTGCTTCATTTTCCGGCAATGCTGCCAGTGTCCAATATTCGATGCCATCAAGTTTATGCGGTTCCAATGCCTCATGCGCTATGCAATCTAAATTCCCATCTGCATCTATATCATCCTCTATAGTTAACCTGCCATCTGAATTTGCGTCATAATTGCACACTATATACCCATCTGCAGGATCCGGCATTTGTACAATTCCATATCCGCTCTTTCCCTTGCTCGTATACATAATATCAAAACCAACAACACCTTCCGCTACATATCCTTGCCCTTCAATCCATAATTTCTCCTCCCGTACTTCTAGATAATTCAATTTCCGCTGAATTTCTATTACATCACCCCGATGCACCCAGATAGGATCTGTTCCCTGCACCGCTATCCTGATCCTGCTCCCTGCACTGTCCACCAATAATAATTTCGCACTCTTTAGTCCACTATTGGTTACTATGGAAACACCAGTAAAACCTTCCATTAATGCATAGGTAAAAAACTGCGGATCCTCTACCTTGATCCATTCACCTTCCGCAGTAATTTCTTTTCCTTCAACCGCAATGGAAGCATATCCGGGACCCGAATAAAAATACACCATATTCGCTCCCCCTACCGGCATCCAAAAATATCCCCCGGAACCATTTATTATGCCAGCTTCAAGATACCTGCTCACTACCGCTAATACATTATCAACTCGGTTGTAATGATTCGCATGAAGATAATGAATCCACACTGCCTCAATTGCTGATGCTAACGCTAATATAATTAATAAACCTGCAAAACCTGCGGCTAACAATTCTACAAGACTGTAGCCGGATTCGCCGTTCTTTCGCTTCATGCTGTCCGCACCTCCTACCTGTGTTTCTCCTTGCCCGGATACTCCTCCCTGTCGAGTACCGGCACCGTTATAACTTTCTTGTAAATAATTTCATGAGACGGTTGCGCTACTGCATCAAGATGCTCCATCCTGCTGTGATACACCATGTTGTCATCGGGCTGATCCTCTATCAGAATGATATTGAAATGCTCCGTCATTCTTTCGATATTAACAAATTCCCTTATATCAGCTATATACCCGGCATAGCTTCTCCCATATATCTTCTTTCCCTCCACTAAATCTTCAGAATTAATTCGTCCATCTCCATTAGTATCTATGAATGCCGGAAAATATTCATGGTTGAAATATTCACTCCTGACATCCGCCCACGGATGATTTTTCACTATCGAAAAATAATCACGCGGCAGAATAAACACCGTTGCATACGGTACCCTCGGCTCACAATCTCCCTGCTCATAATACACTGTCTTTCCTATATGATAGGCATTCGACAAACTGCTGACTCTATCCGAGGAATACAATCGTTCCCCCATATGCGGAAGCTCAAACTGCACATATTTCTTTCCTGCTTCTTTTCCCGATAAGGTTATCCAATCTCCTTCAACGTTTTGCAAAGCGTAATGCGCTATTTCATCATCATTCGCCGGAAAATCTGCAGTGTGAGGTGCCGCTATATTTATATAATGAACCGTACTATCCTCTATATCAGCATTTTTCAATAAAACTCCATCTCCTGCAAATAAATAACTCAGACCTGCATCTACGTATTTGCCTGTAGTTATATTTGGCATCCCATAAGCCTTATTTTTATCCAAAGGACTCGAGCTATGTTTAATAACCGGCTGCGTCGGCTTGCACACGTCAATTTCATAGACACGACTCGCATCATCAAATACAAGCACATTTCCTATTTCCTGATCGGGACTGCAACAATCGGTAAAACGTGTTTCAATCCCGGTTATCACAGCATCATCTTCCGCCGGTTGTCCCTGGGCTAAATCTAAAATTGCATAATTTGCCCCGGTGAGTGGATGCTTGATTAGTAATTTCCTGACCGGCGTATCATGATAACCTGTCGGCAGAAGTAATAGTGCATTCCCTTGTTTATTCGGATATCCTGCCATACCCATCTGGTAAAAATAATCCGGATTCTGCCATGTATAACTGCCTACCGTTGCATCTTCCCATAACCACGCCGGTTTCTGATGCAAAGATACCTTGAGCGCAAACACGCCTTCCACAGTGGGCCCATATGCACCAATGAGAAACGTCTCCCATAAAGTTCCGGATACAGTACTTACGCGTAAATCATAAACATGAATCCGTGGCGTTATATCTTTCTGATACCATCGCGATTGTGCATACGCAGGTAATTCAGGTATATAACCGGGTGGAATAAATGCCCACATTTCTTCCATGTCCGCCACATTAAAACAATGTATCATGCCATTATTCGCCGGCACAAAAATTACTTTTCGCCTCTGCTGTACCTTCTTTGCAAATTCAGCAAATGAGACATCCGGTACGCCGGTCGGTAATGGACGGTTTGATGAAAATGCAGGTTTCTGCCAAC
>MFGW01000104.1:9455-13263 GCA_001780385.1 Candidatus Fischerbacteria bacterium RBG_13_37_8
CAATCTCCATACCAACATCGCGACCGTAAATCTCCATGTTGCCAACTCTCATAATAATCATTGCCCCTGATATAATCTACCAGTTCCTCAATCGTTACACCGGCAGGATGCTCTCCCCATACATTCTTTAAATGATTCCGTAATTCATCCCAATGTTCAGCACCAATCTTAAATTCTACAAGTCCGTAACCCGGTTTCGCAGGAATAATCGTATAAATTACCCTGTCCTCATACAAACGATCGCGTAACTTCTTGCCACTCTCCGCCAACGGTAACGCTCGTGGATATATTTCCGGCACAATCCCATGTTCCATTACATAACTATCCGTTGACCCTAAATTATCAAAGGTATCGCTTCTCATTAAATACGCATATCTCTGCGTACCAAAATAATCCCAACTTTGCGCCCCGGCAGTATATGCATCAAGCCGTGTCCTGATATTATCACCGATTACATTATCAAGCTGATCTTCTATTATTAAAATATCCGCAGGCTCGTAATACCTTCCGCTACCTGATTCCGCCATGTCTTTCATTATCGCCTGTCCCATGATGCGATACTCACGGTCCGGCGCATTCTTCAATACATAATACATGGTGTAAACTATCGCGGACTGCTCCCCAGGCAGATCCGGCGCTAAATCTTCATTCGCAAGTGCATGCGCTATATCATCTGTCATTACTTCATCACCATCTGAATCTACGACCGGCGGACTGTCCATTGTCTTCTCAAAAACACCATCACTTATTACTATGATGTGTGCACGATCACACTTGTTCTTTATAGGAGAACTGTACTTCAATGCAGGATAAAGAGCCGAATGCTGACCTTTTAAATATAAATACACTTCATGCATTATTTCACCCAGCGACGCACTCCCCTGTGCATGCAATCCCTGCACAAACGCTCGCTTGCTGTCAAGTGATTCGTCAATGTCAAACAGCAAACCATGCTGATGCAACGCAACCGTACCGTCCCCGCATACCGATATACTCGAAGCAGTACTGTCAGATGCCGTAAATATCGCTATCTCATAAACACTGTTGAATCGCGCAAGCATTCGCTGTATCGCTGCTTTCATAACTATAATATTTGCCGGTCCAGGATAAAATAATCCCGTGCATCCTCCATCTAAATTCTCCTGCCACCCCTGGCATGGTTCATTATTATGAGAACATCGCCCTTGCGCCCATGCACCGCTAAAATAATCATTCTGTATTCCCGATATCGCACAATACCCGTTCCCAGCAACTAAACAATTCTGTATATTCTCCGGTAAATCCTTCATGAACCGCACTGCCGGTATAATCCCCGTCTCCTTCGCATACTCCCTGCACACAGGACACGGCACCCCCTTCTTTCCATACGATATCCCCTTGAATTGAAATACGGAATCAATAAATCGCTCCGAATTCCAATAAGCATACCCCTGCGTCTGCTCATGTATTCCATAATCCTGCATAGAACTCGATGCATCTAACACAAAAATGACTATATCTTTTCCCGGTCTCTTCCCAAACAGCGGCAACGGATTGTCATACCTATCATTGACTGAACTGCACCCTGAACAAACCGTATTACGCCGCTTCGAATTAGCACCAGCCTCTTGAACAACAATTACATTGAAAATAACAAAAAATAAAAGTACCACTGCCGCTTTCATTAGATTATGTTGTCTGCATTGTTTGCTTTCCTGTTCAACTCTCTTCATTGCTCATAAATCCTTTTATTCTATTTATCATTTTTGTTCCTATATCTAATCATTATCATATTATATACTCTATTATATACTATGTCAATATATTATATCATATTATAATATGTTTTTTATTATTATTTACTATTATGCCATGTTATATTCCATTATTATCTTATTTTTGACTTTTGCAATCAGTATTCCTCTACCTTGTAACGGATTGTTTTTTCCTTCACGTGTTTCCACGTTCAGTGATCAGTTTTTTGCTGAACCGCCAAAACCAAGCTCACATTTAATCAAAAAATACTTATTTTGTCAATAGCCAAAGGGGAATGGGGCACGGATACGTCAAAGTCGGTGCAAGTGCAACATTATATTAACGTTATTCAGATGTTCAATTTCTTGAATAATGAGCACTGTTCTTCGTCTTGCGCCGACTTTGACGATGCCGTGGGGAATGGGGACCCATAAAGAATTTATGCACTAAATCGCGAAAAGTTATAATGAAAAAAATCAGCGTTATATTTTTTACGAAATTATTTTCTGTGTTCCAGTAAACAATAGTATTTGTCATTCAGGATTTTTCCTTTTTTGGACTAATTAGTAAAAAGTACTTTACGGGTCCCCAGTCCCTAGTCCCCAATCCCCCATTCCCTTTCACTGGTAAATGCGTTCTTTCCAGACTACGCCGGTTTTTCTTATATAATCGATGGTTCTTTTAAAGAATAAGCTGAACAGAATGATAAATCCTATTGGAAAGAATACTGCATAAATAACTTTTTGATGCATTGCATTGCGAACAAACGCTTTATTCACAATAAAAATCACAATTATTGTTAGGTTAAGCAGGAAGGTGTGAAATAAATAAGGAGAGACGGTTGTAGTATTGAAATCTTTAATGAAATGATATGTTACCGGAAAGATAGTAATAAAGGGAAGACAGCATATTACAAATAAGAACAGGAGTCCCAGCCAAAGTTTCACGGGACCTGCCTTGATATAAGGATAAATGGATTTACCCCATCCACGCCATATTTCTCCAAGACTGTGATACATATGAGTTTTCATATCATCTAGTGCCAGCACTATTCGATAGGGGAGTCCATGTTTTTTAACGGTTCTTGCCAATTCAACATCTTCCACCAGTTCACTTTTTATAGTTTCATGTCCACCGATTTTAAAATAAGCTTCACGTTCAAAGAGAATATATTGACCATTTGCAACCACGCGGGACGAATGTGGATTATTTACCAGCCGGTGTGGATGTGTCAGTACAATCATAAATCCCATGACGGGCTGCACGGTATTTTCCCAGAATGTTTCATTTACCAGGGTAGGGAGGAGACTGATCATAGAGGCTTTACGTTCAATGATGAACCACATTGTTTTCGACAGGATTTGCGTGGAAAGTGTTACATCCGCATCGATAAAAGCAAAGTATTTACCTTGTGCTTTACTGACACCATAATGAAGAGCGAAGCTTTTGCCGAGCCATCCGGGAGGTTTTTCGGGACATTTGAGTACTTTTATATTCGGCAGTTTATTTGCATATTCTTCTGCGATAGCAAATGTTTTATCGGTAGAATTATCATCAATAATAATAATTTCATAGTTGGGGTAATCTTGTTTAATAAGGCTTTCTATGCAGCGTGCGATATTTGATTCTTCATTACGTGCAGGAACCAGCACTGAAAGTAAAGGTAATTCTCTGTCATCGGTATATACCGCGCCAAGACGCGGCGCTTTGAAATGGTCAATCCACATATGAATAATACTTGCGACTAATATAACGAATATTACATACAATAGAATCAGCATGGATATACTCCTCGTATATTTTGTAAGGGCAGACCCGAGCATCTGCCCCTACAAAATGCTCGCAAAGAATAATACTGCTATCCTTATATTTTTGCAATAATTAAATATATCCAATTGGCTATCAAAAGTGCAATTGCAGCACCTGCTACATACGTTCTTTCCTCTCTCGAAAGAATAATTGCATACCTCGGCAATCTCAGTAATAAAGACACTCCGGTAATTATCATCAATATAACTGAAATTATCACCAACATGCTTATCGATGGATTACTCAAAAACGCTTTATTAAATTC
>MFGW01000104.1:13276-13644 GCA_001780385.1 Candidatus Fischerbacteria bacterium RBG_13_37_8
TAATAAAAAACCCTCGAGGTACCACACGTCAAACACGGTATCTTAAATATACGCTTAAACATACACGCAAATCCTATCCCATAAGGATAAAGAATGCGTGCTCCAATCGCAAAAGCCACACCGATAATACCAAATGCCGTTAAAAAAAAATAAGCGCTGCTGTTATCATTTCTCTGCAAATGCATATTCCGATAATATTACTCCTTTTTGCAGCCAAAACAAAATAGGGAATAGGGGACAGGGGACAGGGGACAGGGAGCAGGGGACTGGGGAATAGGGGACAGGGAGCAGGGGGCAGGAGAAGCAAACAACATGTATCTGCCTTCGCGAAGCAATCCCTAACCAACTATGAGAATGCCACAAAATCT
>MFGW01000105.1:0-147 GCA_001780385.1 Candidatus Fischerbacteria bacterium RBG_13_37_8
TTATATGTTTTTTTGAATTGCAATTGATCCAGTCAATCATTGATGCAAGAGTTGTTGTTTTTCCACTCCCGGTTGCACCAGTTATTATTATGAGTCCGCTCGGAGATAACGCTAATTCTTCAAGCACAGGAGGAAGATGCAAATCAG
>MFGW01000105.1:263-4615 GCA_001780385.1 Candidatus Fischerbacteria bacterium RBG_13_37_8
TCCCTCTGTTTTTTTAAAATTTCCTTGTGGTAATCATTCATCATTGCATACGAAAGACTGAGTAAATCTTCCTGCGCAAACGCTGGAAAACCAGGCACAGGTTTTAATTCATTGTGCAGACGCATGTGAGGTGTGTTGCCAACTTTTAAATGAATATCACTTGCATTATAGGAATGGGCTTTTTTGATAATGTCGTCTAACATTCGTTGTTTCTCCTAAAAGAATTATAGTCATCGTGAGCTTTGCCAAGCAAGACGTAACAACCCCTAATGATATTGTTTATAATCGTCTGCTAAGGATTGTCACGCATTCCTTCGGAATGCTCACAATGACAAAAATTCTTTATTATTTCGGTTTGGTTTTGCGACGTTTTTTGGGACGCTTTGCCTCTTCAATTTCCATCATTTTTCTGAAAGCCTCTGCATCAAAATGCGGTAATATATTTTTGACATCCTCTGCACTAACAAGATAATGTCGCCCTATTTTTATTGAAGGGAATTTACCTTGTTTAAGGGCAGTGCGGGCTGCATTTTCACCTATTCTGAGCAGTTTTGCCAATTCTCTGACGGTGAGGTAATAACTCATACAGACCTCCTGTTCAGTATATACAATATAAGTAATTATTATTAAGTTATTAATGCCATAATATAATATTATATATCTTTATTTAATGAATGTCAATATTAATGAAGATAATATTATTATAAGAGTGTTTATATAATTATATAGGCGGGATATATGGAAATGCAAAAGTGAGAAAAGGCAGTATCAGTAGGCGTTTCAGGGGATGTAGCGGCATGACAAGAGCAGCGAAAGCATAATAATATATAATATATTACAATATAATCTATTGACAACTATTAAAATATAATATATTATAATATACTATAATAATATATAATAGATGATTATGATGAGAATAATAATAACAGATGAGAAAGAAGTAATGGATAATGAAAAAATTTGTGCAGAAGCAGGAAACATTTTCAGTTTTTATCCGATAATTATTTCAACGATGAAAAAAGGAGGTAATTATGAACATAACAAGAGCTGAATTGCTCAACAAATTATTTCTGCAGGACACGGATGAAATGAATCGTGTGCCTATGAATTTTAAGGAAGTGCAATTTGTTGCGGATGTACCTGGTCAATCTGATATGTTGTATTACCTGAAATTGCAGATGGAGATTATGAGGGAATCGCGTGAATATCAGACGATTTCGAATGTATTAAAAGCCAAGCATGATGCAATAACCAATGCGATTCGCAATATAAGGTAGCTTCAATTGAAGAAGCATTGCAAAAATCGGTTTAGCAAAAAGGGAAGTGCGGTATGAAAATTGAGAAGATTTATACAAATACTAAGATTAATGATGAGGTGAAAGATGTACGGCAGAGCGAAAGAAAATCATTATTTCGAAGCAATAATGAAGGCAAAGCGGAACGAATACCGGAAGAAAGAGAACTAGGTGAGATAACCAGGATATGCAATGACCGGTCGATAAGTACGAAGGTTCAAATGCGGCAAATTATTGAAGTAATGCAAGAGGATAATGCGCTATGCAAAATGTTATCACCCGTTCAGCAGGAACGGTTGATGGAATTGCTTTTAGAATTTTTTCATAATGATGCGGCAGGCAGAAATCTATTCAATTCTTTAAAGGAAAGGGTTAAAGAATAATGGAGAAGTACGAGCAGGAACTAATGCAATATCAGGATTATGTGTATGAGATAGCGCGGAGTGTTCGTGAACATGTTCAGGCGAATGTGGAATTAGGGGATTTGGTGCAATATGGGCAGATAGGGTTGGTGGAGGCATTAAAAAAATATGATGCGGCGAAGGGAGTGACGTTTAAGACATTTGCATATCGCAGGATCAAGGGTGCTATTTATGATGGTTTGCATGTGACAACGCAGCATTTGCATGCGCGTTATTACAAGAGGAAATTCAGGCAAATGTGTGCTGATATTATGTATTCCGAAGAGAATCATGCAGTACCTGAATCAATACATAATGAGATAATGAGGTTGAAGCATATTATCCGGATGTTGACGCAGGCATTTGTTCTATCACTTGATACGATATCGGAAATTGGCATTAATGATTCACCGGAGCAGCATTTAATTTCCAAGGAATTGAATGAGCGACTTCAGAAATCGTTAGCAACGCTTTCTGAGCAGGAATCTCAAATAATATATCTTTATTATTATAAAGGATATTCACTAGCCAGGGCAGGAGCAATGATAGGAGTGACAAGATCATGGGCATCACGGCTTCATGCGAGGGCTATTCTTCAATTGCAGGAAGAAATGGGCAAATATATGGACAAGAATAAATGAGAGCAAAGGTACAGAGTGTAGGTGCGGACCCAGGTGTTCGCCCTCAGAGGCACAAAGGCAAAAAATTAACAAAAGGGATTAATTGGATATCAAAAATGAGGAGGTGAGAATTTTATGGGGATCGCAATAACGGGATCTGATATGTTATGTAAGCGAATAACGGAGGGATTTGTTCAGCAACAAGAATCGGTCCAGGGAAAAGTTTTTTATTCGGAGCGGATTGAAACAGATTTTGATGAGCTGTTGCAGAAGGAAAGGATCAATCGTGAAGTGCCGGGTTCTTGGGAAAATACGCAGGCAGTCAGGGCAAATAAAGTGGAGAGTAGTGTAATTAGGGGTAAAGAAGAATGCTCCAGGTTGGAGAATGTCATGAAGGAATTTGAAGAAATGCACAATCGTTTGTCTGAAATAATAACCTACACCATGAATGGCAGGCAATTTAATGCGCAGGAACTTCTTGCTTTTCAAGCGGAGATGCACAGAATAACAAACTATATAGAGATGGTTTCGAAGATTATTGAGCAGGGGATCAATGGAGTGAAACATACGCTTCAAACACAGGTATGAATAAAGACACAAAGGCACAGAGTTTAGGGGTGGACGCATGTGTCCGCCCTCAGGGCACAGAGGCACAAAGTTTTGAAAATTCAAGATATTATATATAAAGAAACAGGAAGGATAAATCGGATGAAGAGACTTATGTTATTATTAATTACGTGTCTGATGTTTACGGGATGTTCGGTGCATTTGCAGGATGGTTTAAATGAGGATCAGGCGAATGAAATAGTGGTAACGCTTCGCAGTCATGGGATACCAGCGGAGAAAATTCAAACCGGCACGGGGCAGAAGAAGCAATATGCAGTAACGGTGGTGAAATCTAAGGCTACCGAAGCCTGGGAAATGATGAAAGAGAATGATTTACCGGCGGAAGCGGAAAAAGGTTTTGATGAAATATATGGAAAGGGGAGCTTGGTGCCGTCTGCGACGGAAGAACAGGCATTGTTTTTAAAGGGTTTACAGGGGGAAATAGCTGAAACGATACGGACAATAGATGGTGTAGTGAGAGCGAGAGTGCATGTTGTTTTGCCTGCGGAATCACTTTTTGGGGATGAGAAAGAAAGGGAACAGCCGAAGGCAGCCGTCTTTATTAAATATGTATTGCGTGGGGATAAATCGCTTCCTTTTAAGGAGAGTGAGCTAAAGGCATTGGTCGCAGGGAGTATAAAGGGATTGCAGACAAAGGATGTTGAAGTTATGGTGCAGGAAATTTCAGCGTTCAAGGAGAATCAATTATATGAACCTGTAAGATTTGGTCCGTTTACTATCTCACGCAATTCAGTGAGAGATATGAAAATTATGATTGGATTTATTTCGATAGTGGTAATAGTTCTTGGGATGATTATTTTTATTCAGGCGCAGCAGCTTCGCAGGAGCACACAGTAGGGGCGAACATTGTGATCGCTCTGGCTGCTGGGGATTGCCATGTGAGGGCAGACACATGGGTCTGCCCTACAGAAAAATCGCAAAAGGAGATAAAGATGCAATATCTTGCTGAAATTATTTATTGTAAAGAAGGCAGGGAAGCAGTAATGAATTATTTAGGAAATGAAGCAGGTTCGCTCTTTGAGAATATCAATAAACAGGCATTAAAAAAGAAGCTAGTTTTCATGCTCAAAACACACAGGAGAGAGTTGAAATTGCAGAAAACACATCCTTCATTAATAGCCCAATATATAGCGAATGATCCACCGGTCGTTGTGAAGGCATTTCTTTATTGTTTACCTGATGATTATGCGCATGCAGCAGCATATTTTTTGCCGAAAGATAAATTTAGTGCTGTAAAGTTTTTTCGAGGAAAGGTAGTCAATACTGAATTAGCTGCATGGTTGCAAAACAGGTTTGAAAGACGTTTTCATCTTTATGTTGATGCGACCTGCAAAGAAGCGCTTATGACAAATTCGAATAGATGCGCATTTCATGAGGAAAACATTCCTGATAACAAAACTCACCAA
>MFGW01000105.1:4621-6008 GCA_001780385.1 Candidatus Fischerbacteria bacterium RBG_13_37_8
GTTGATGAGCGAAAATAACAATAACAGAAACTTCAATGAAGTTGCGAAACTGCATGAAGAAAATGCGCACAACAAAATTATAAAGATCCCAACTATTGAAGAAAAGGTGAAACATTATTCTTATTTTGGTGCTAATAAAATAATAGGGAAGGAATCATATGAAACTTACGGGAAAGCGAAGGAAATTGTTGAAGATGCGGAACGAGAAGCAAAGGAGCGACTGGAGCATGTAGATGCAATTATAAGCGAGCAGAAAGAGCAGGCATATGAAGAGGGATACAAGGAAGGCATGAGGAGAATGGAAGAATGGATAGCGGAAGCGGAGAACTATTATATGAGGATGATGATGGAGAGTGAGCGAGATATTGTGGAGTTATCGCTCCGGATTGCAGAGAAAGTAATAGGCGAGGGCTTACGGAATGATCCGGGACTGGTTCGTTCAGTGGTGAAGAAAGCATTGAAGAAAGTGGAGGAATGCAGGCAAGTGTTGGTCAGGATACATTCGATCGATTACAGGATGATCCGGGAGTGGTTAGAAACCGGGGATTTTTTCAAGGATAAGAGGAGAGTGAAGGTTGTATCGGATGATTCTATTCAGGGTGGTGGATGTATTATTGAGAGTAGCTCAGGAGGTGTAGATGCGCAGGTAAAAACGCAATTGGAATTAATAAGGGCAGTTCTTCTGGAGGAGAACAAATAAATGCAGAAGCATTTCATGAAGTATTACAGGAAACTTGAGGAGACGGCGGAGATGAGGGTAAAGGGAAGGATCCTTGAAGCTACGGGATTATTGGTGAAGGCATTTATTCCGGGTGCAAGAATAGGCGATATATGTACTATATGTATTCCAGGCAGGGGCAGGGAAGAGCGAGCAGAAATAATAGGTTTCAGGGATAAAATTGCGTACATAATGCCATTTAATGATTTAGATGGAATAGGATTGGAGAGTGAAGTAATTGCGACGGGGAGACCTTTCATGATAAAGGTATCGTCGGGACTACGAGGGAGAATTCTTGATGAAACAGGAAATCCCATAGATGATAAAGGAGTGATAATGGCATGTAATACAGATAATATTCCGGTACATACTAATTCTCCGCATCCATTGAAGAGGGAGAAGATACGGAAGGTATTTGTAACAGGTGTAAAAGCGATAGATGGCTTATTAACTTGTGGGGAGGGGCAGAGGGTAGGATTATTTTCAGCGGCGGGAATGGGTAAAAGCACGTTGTTGGGTATGATAGCGCGCAATTCCATCTGTGATATAAATGTAATAGCGTTGGTAGGAGAGAGAGGACGTGAAGTAAAGGAATTTATTGAAGATGAGCTTGGTGTGGAGGGCATGAAAAAATCGGTGGTTGTGGTTGCGGCATCTGATAAACCAGCT
>MFGW01000105.1:6034-9871 GCA_001780385.1 Candidatus Fischerbacteria bacterium RBG_13_37_8
TGCCACTGCGATAGCAGAATATTTTCGTGGACAGGGGCAGAAGGTATTGTTAATAATGGATTCGATCACACGATTTGTGAGGGCGTTACGTGAAGTTGGATTAAGTATGGGAGAGCCGCCGACCAGGGGCGGATTTACTCCCTCGGTATTCTCGGCATTACCGAGATTGATTGAAAGAACCGGTACTGCAGATAAAGGGTGTATTACTGCTTTTTATGCGGTCCTTGTGGAGGGTGATGATCTGGGAGAACCAGTCTCTGACGAAATGCGATCGCTTCTTGATGGACACATTATTTTAGCAAGAGAACTTGCTGCGGAGAATCATTATCCCGCTATTGATGTATTGAACAGCATAAGCAGGGTAATGGATACAATTGTAACTGGAGAACATCACACTGCCGCATGCAAATTAAGAGAATTATTAGCTCTATATGAAAAGCAGAAAGATCTCATTGCTATCGGCGCATATAAAAATGGAAATGATGAAAGGACGGATTATGCAGTAAAAAAAATTCGCGATATTCGGGAATTTTTAAAGCAAGAACAGGATGAGCAGTTTGAATATGCTGATACGGTTGCAAGGCTGACGGGATTATTTAAGGATGGCATTTACAAGCAGGGGCAAGCATGAAACAGGGATTTAAATTTCAAACAGTGCTGGATCAGAAAAAGCATGGGGCAGGTGATGCTCTGAAAGAATTAGAACAAGCCAGGCTCAAATGCGAGGAATATGAAGCCAATTATAATACTTTGCTTGAGGAGAAAAAGCAGTTAAGCGATCTGTTAATGAATAGAAGCGATGAGTTTTACAGCATGCTGCTGGCAGGTGTTGTGACTGGAGTGCAGGCAAAAGACAAATGTATTTTTTTACAGAGGATCAAATCGGATATCAAAGCAAAACAACAGGAGATGGAAGACAGTTCCCGGCAGATAATGCAATTAAAAGAAGAAGTGTTATTAAAAGAGAAGGAATATTTTATTGCACGAACGGAGCAGAAAAAATATGAGTTTTTAAAAGAGCATTGGGTGCATCTGCTCAAGATAAAACAGGTGAAGGTGCAGGAGCGGGAATTAGATGAAATAGCTATTTTAATTCATAGCAGGAATGATAGTGGGACGTAAAAGAAGGCACAAAGTATAGGGGCGGACCCATGTGTCCGCCCTCAGAAGCACAGAGGCACAAAGTGAAAGATGTATTGATTGCCGAAAATATTTTATAGAGGCAAGATGAAGATAAATGCAAATATACAAAATTTTCCAAGAGAAACAGTCAAGCATCTGCAACCCGGTGAACGTATCATTTCAAAAAAGAATAAATTTGAAGAATTGGTAGTATCTGTCAATGCACAGATCTGGCATGGCAGCAATGCTATTTTCCCTGGACAGTGCGTTGTGCCGCATGTAGGGCAGATTGTCTTACCGGCTGGGTGTTCGTTGAATACTATTCAGCATTTATACATGCAGAGGAAAGTGGACAGTTTAAGCAATTTTTACAGGATTCAGCATGGAACCTCCCCGACTGCCAGTGCATGGATCACTGTTCATCTTGGAGTGGGTGAAAAAATATTTTTTCAGATCCAGGTGAATAAATCAGGGAGCGTGGCTGTCATTTTTTTCACCGATTCATATCATATCAGGCGCCTGTTAGAAGAAAAAAGCAAGTGGTTTATTTTGCGGCTGAAGAACAAAGGTATTGAAGTTGATAATTTCATTATACGGGAAAAACTGGAAATCGTTGATTATTTAGGAGTGCTGTTGACATGTTAGATGTGGGGGATAATTCAACCAGGGAAGTATGTTTTGATTTTATAACACGGTACACACTGGAACAAGTACATAGCATTAACAGATCAGTTGCATTTGCCAACAGTATTGATAATTTCCCGGTATTCAAAGATGCATTATGCAAGGAATTTACGCAGATGGGATTGCATGGCAACCGGTATATTGCACAGGCAACACTTGAGATTAAAGCCAAGCATGGCAAGCATACGGCATGCCTTTATCGCATAAAAAATGAAGTTACCATAATTGGGAGGAATGGAAGCTGTTCAGTAATATTATCTGAGAAGACGGTTTCATCAAATCATGCAAAAATAGTTATGCGGGGAAATAGTTGTTTCATAATGGATGAGAGGAGTCTTAATGGAACGTTTGTAAACGGGACGGTAATACCGCCGAAGGTGGAGCGAAGTTTGCAACCGGGTGATGTCATTCAGATTGGAAGTTTTTCGTTAATTTTCAATTCATTTATAAAGAAGGAAGAGATGGAATTGGTAGATATTGAAGTGTCCTACGGAAAGGAATCTGTTGAAAGTGTTTTGGAGTCAATTAATTTTGATGTTTATATAGCAGTAATATTTCGTATTCAGGGTAGTGAGGAGAATATATATTTATTTATTCCTGTAGCGTTATGCCATGCAATTGCTTTCCAATTGCTTGATGAGGTAGTGGATGAGGAAAGATTATTTTATCCGGCAGGAGAATTAGAGATGGTATTTTTAGAATATGTAATGATGAAGATGTGCATGGTATTTAATAAATTTCAAATTCCTATAATATGCAGGGGATGTTTCAGGGTATCGGAACAAATATGCAGGAGAATTAAAGTGCGGCAGCATGTCTTTTGTGAGGCATGGAGCAGAATAGATGGTATTAAGCATTGGTTGTTGTTATTTTTGCCAAAGCTGGAATTACCAGGGAGGTGCATGAGTAATCGAAGTATGCCGGAGATGTTGGGTGAATGCATATTCGAAATTCCAGTAGTGATTGGAATATCGGTAATACAAGCGAGGCAATTTGTTGAACTTGAGGATGGTGACATAATTTTGCTTGATGAATGTTGTTTAGAAATGCCCGGGATGGCAGTTACCGGGAATGTGCATTTGTTGGTTGGGAGAGGTGGTATTGAGGCTGAACTGATGAATAGTGAGCAAGGTTTAGTATTAAAAATATTAGCGGAGGTGTTGTCATTGTGAATCCTGCACCAGCGGGAGGTAATAATTCCTAACGGACTATGCTTCTATACTCCGTTAGGGATTGTTACGTTTGCCTCCGGCAAACTCACAATGACAAACGTTAGGGATTGCCAGGTCGGGCAGACACATGGGTCTGCCCCTACAATGTGCTCGCAAAAAATTAAAGGAGGAATAATGGATAACGAAAATAATGCTAATACTGATTCCAGCATGTCGTTAAGTCAGGCTAATGGTGATAATAAACGCATAGCGGAATCGATTGAAATTACGGTTGCTGTGGAGCTGTGTCGGTTAAAGATGACGCTTGTTGAAGCAATGGATTTACAAGTGGGGAGAATTGTTTCGCTCAACAGGGATCTTAGTCCGGAAGTAATGTTATCAGTGAATAATAAGATAATAGGCAAGGGAAAGTTAGTGCAGATAGAAGGTAGAATGGGTGTGCAGGTTTTTGGCATGACAAAAGAAACGGAATGAAAGGAGATATGTTCAATGAACAAAAGCATGCCTGCATTTGTTTTTATAGGGATGGGTATTGCGGAACCAAATTTAGCAATAATTTTTACTAAGCTTATAGTGATGCTGATTGCAGTGTGTGGCATAATGTATTGTTTTTTCCGTATCATGAAATATTCAGCGAATGTAATGGCAAAATTCAGGAATCATTCTTCGTTGGTAAGCGTGCTCACGGTATATCATCTTGAACAAAGAAAAAAATTATTCGTTATTAAAATAGCTGACAGTTATTATTTAATGTCATGTTCAGAAACTGATGTGAAGTTACTTACAAAATTACCGGAGGAAGAAATCATAAATTATCTCAACAAAAATGAAATAGTGCATGACAATAGTAAAAAAAAGA
>MFGW01000105.1:9891-12535 GCA_001780385.1 Candidatus Fischerbacteria bacterium RBG_13_37_8
TTTCGTTATTCTAGTGAGAATTTGGTACTTTAGAAATGATGCTTTGCATTTTTTGGCGTAGTTATGTATATTAAGCATGTGAATAATTTAACTATTAAATAAAAAGGAGGAGCATAATGTTGTGGATTTTGTTGATCATTATAGTTGCGTTGCTGTTGTACATAGTTGTTTTGTACAATAAACTGGTAGGATTAAGGTTGCGGGTAAAGAATGCCTGGGCACAGATAGAGGTGCAGTTGAAGAGAAGACATGACCTGATACCGAATTTAGTGAATGCAGTCAAAGGATACATGAAATATGAGCAGGATACTTTAACAAAAGTCATAGAAGCCAGGGCTAAAGCTGTGTCAGCAACTGCCGTTCCTGATATTGCCAAAGCAGAGGGTGAATTAAGTGGTCTTTTATCGAAACTGTTTGCTTTGTTTGAGAATTACCCTGAACTAAAGGCAAATCAAAATGTTATGGCGTTGCAGGAAGAACTGACAACTACCGAAAATCAGATTTCTTTTTCAAGACAGCATTACAATGACAGCGTGATGGTTTATAATATGGCTTTGCAAATGTTCCCGAGCAATATCATAGCATCGACTTTTAATTTTAAAGAAGAGGATAAATTCTTCGAAGCGCCGGAGGCAGAGAAGGAAGTTCCAAAAGTTGATCTATCCTTGTAAAACGGGAATTATTCTCTATTGCAGCGATCAACAACTATTGTTGCAATAAAATAGAGCAAAGTATTTTATTGAGCAAAAAATTATGGCATATGATTTTTGGGCGCAAAGAGATAAGAACATAAAGAAGACAATATTTCTTGTTCTGATATTCATTATATTGTTAGGATTGATCGGTTATGGTGTGGATGTATTGTATCTTGGTTCAAAATTTCCAATAATCACCATAATTGCGGTTGCAGTTGCTTTAATACAGAGTCTTGTAGCGTACTATGTCGGGGATAAATTAGTACTTGCGACTGTCGGAGCGCAACCGGTTGACATGAGTGTTCCACAAGAAAAACAGCTCTACAATGTCGTAAAAGAAATGACGATAGCTTCCGGTTTACCAATGCCAAAGGTATATATTTTTGCGGAAGATTCCCCGAATGCATTTGCAACCGGCAGGGATGAATATCATTCTTCGATTGCCGTGACTGATGGATTGCTTTACACGATGGACCGCGAAGAATTGCAGGGAGTGATTGCACATGAAATGGCTCATATAAGGAATCGCGATATACTTACCATGATGATTGTAAGTGCGTTGCTCGGTGCAATTATTTTAATTGCGGATTGGGCGCGAAGAATCATGTTTTATGGAGGAAGAGGTTCCCGCAGAAGAAGCTCCGGTTCTGGTAATGCGATTGTTTTAGTTGTGTTCATTCTCCTGGTTATCCTGGCACCAATAATTGCACGACTCCTTGCATTGGCTGTTTCGCGAACGAGAGAATACATGGCGGATGCTGGCTCAGTCGAGTTTACCAGGAATCCTGAAGCTCTTGCAAAAGCACTGGAGAAAATATCAACCCATGCTGATCGTGTCGTCGATAAAGCAACACAAGGTACCGCTCATTTGTTTTTCTTCGATCCCCTGAAACGTAAACTGAATGAAAGCGAAAGTTTTGTCGCTGAATTATTCAGTACTCATCCTCCCGTACGCAAAAGAATTGAATTGCTCAGAAATGTTCCAAAATAGCCAAAGATATTTGAAGAATATTATTGAATATATTGCACATATGGAATCACATGATATTGAAAGTAATTCCGCATTTGCACGATTAGCAGGTGATGCCTCCGATAGAAAATTCTTTCGCATAAAAGATTCTCAGGAACATACCTATGTTCTCATGATGTATACGGAATCTTTTACGCGTGAATCGTTCCCCTATCTTATCCAGTATTATTTGTTTGGCGAATTAAGTTTGCCTGTAGCTGAAGTCATGCATATAAATGAACAGAAGGGATGGATTTTGCTGGAAGACCTTGGAGATGTAACACTTCAAAGATACCTTGAATACTGTACTGCGAAAAATAAAAAGCAACATTATCTTAATGCAATAGAATTACTCTTTACTTTTCATACTATTAAAGAACAAATATGCAAATCACATCCTTTGGCTTTTCAACTTGCATTTGATACGCAAAAATTATTCGATGAGTTATTGTTTTTTTATAATAATTTCATATGTTCATTCCTGGAGAAAGAATTATCGATACGAGATGAAGCGCTATTGAAAAAGGGATTCTATGAAATTGCTCATTATCTCTCAGAACGATCGAGGATATTATGTCACAGGGATTATCATTCAAGAAATATCATGATAAAAGATGAACGGTTGTACCTGATAGATTTTCAGGATGCGCGGATGGGTCCAAAAACGTATGATATTATTTCACTTCTTCGCGATTCATATGTTGACATCGACGAGGCATTCAGAGAAGAGATGTTGAATTATTATATAACCGGTGCGCATCTTATTCGAGATGCTGAATTAGAAAAAGAACTGCTTTATATGAGTCTGCAGAGGAATATAAAGGCAACTGGCACCTTTGCTAATCAGTATTGTGTAAAGGCGAAAGAATTGTATGTGGAGTTTATTCCGAGAACGATACGTTATATAATAGACAAGCTTTCGTTGTTAGAAGAAATGAAG
>MFGW01000105.1:12542-12780 GCA_001780385.1 Candidatus Fischerbacteria bacterium RBG_13_37_8
GTAATTGTTTGGAAACACTATTGCATGAAGGTTATTACCGGGCACAGAAATTAATTTCAGGAGAAAGAAAATGAAATTTTGCGATATAGAAAAAATTGGCGCTTATGTTGGCCGGGAAATTGGTATACGAGGCTGGCTTTACAATAAACGTTCAAGCGGCAAAATACATTTTTTAATAATACGCGATGGCACCGGTATTATGCAGTGTGTTATGGGTATAAAAGATGTACCGGAGGAT
>MFGW01000105.1:12789-13118 GCA_001780385.1 Candidatus Fischerbacteria bacterium RBG_13_37_8
TTAGTTGATGAATTGCCGCAGGAATCTTCCGTGATGGTATTTGGAAAAGTAAGAGAGGACAAGCGTGCCGCGGGCGGTTATGAATTAACCGTTACGAATATGGAAGTTGTCCATGTATCAGAACCTTTTCCCATTGCCTTGAAAGAACATGGTGTGGATTTTTTAATGGAACATCGTCATCTCTGGATTCGTTCAAGAAAACAGCACAGCTTATTGAGAATACGCCATCATGTTATATCAGCAGTGCGTGATTTTTTTAATAATAATGATTTTGTTTGTCTCGATACACCGATTTTTACCCCGGCAGCTTGTGAAGGAACCACGACTCT
>MFGW01000105.1:13131-13871 GCA_001780385.1 Candidatus Fischerbacteria bacterium RBG_13_37_8
TATTTTGATGATTTTGCTTATTTAACACAGAGTGGTCAATTATATAATGAAGCGAATTGTATGGCATTCGGAAAGGTGTACTGTTTCGGACCGACATTTCGTGCCGAGAAATCGAAAACACGACGTCACCTGACAGAATTTTGGATGGTAGAACCTGAAGTAGCATGGGCAACACTGGAAGATGTTATCGTATTAGCAGAAGATTTAGTTGTTTATATAGTTGAAAGAATACTTGATAAATGCAAGAAGGAACTCGAAATACTCGAGAGAACTATCACACCTCTGGAAGAGGTTAAAAAACCTTTTCCACGCATTTCCTACACTGATGCAGTCAAATTTCTCCAGGAACAAGGTGCTGCAATAGAATGGGGAAATGATTTTGGTTCGCCTGATGAAACATTGTTATCGCAGAAATATGACAGGCCGGTTATGGTGCATCGTTACCCTGCAAAATGCAAAGCATTTTACATGGAACCGGATCCGGAAAATTCAGAAGTAGTATTATGTGTTGATTGTCTTGCGCCGGAAGGTTATGGTGAAATAATCGGGGGTAGTCAAAGAATTCATGATAAGGAGCTGCTGATCAGGAAATTGCAGGAATTTAATTTGCCCCGTGAGGCAGTTGAATGGTATGTCGATTTAAGGCGATATGGTACTGTTCCGCATGGTGGATTTGGCATGGGAATAGAGCGTGTGGTAGCATGGCTTTCCGGAACAGAACATATTCGAGAAACTATTCC
>MFGW01000106.1:0-1242 GCA_001780385.1 Candidatus Fischerbacteria bacterium RBG_13_37_8
ATAAAGCTTTTGTTAATCAGGCAAATGCTGTTTATCAGGCAGTAACGAATAATCCTAAGGCACAACTTACAAAGGAGCAACTCAAGCAAATAATAGCAGCAATTCAAAAGCAAAATGAAGTAGAGAAGGAAAAGATTGAAGTTGTCAAAGAATATTTAAAGGAGAGAGTTGAAGAATGACAGATAAAAGAATATTATTTAGGGGATTGATATTTATTTTATTAAGTTTAATGATATCTTGTTATTTAGGGAATCATTTGACTAAAGAAAAATTAGAGAAACTTCCAGCAGATGAGTTAGTGCGTGAATATGGAAAAGAAATTATGCGTCATGGACCATGTATTGAATATGAGAGAATATTAGAAGAAATAATAATGAAAAAACCAGAAGAAGTACTTCTAGGAGTAGCAAAAGTATTTAATGAATATGATCCGAATAGTTTTAAGGGGCGAATGAATAATAAACGTGCATGGTCTCATTGGGCATTTGCACTCATTTGGGGTATAGATAATAATAAATTCAGAATAAGAGCAATTCCAGAAGGTCGAATAGCTTTAGAGGCTTTAGGGAAAGAATTAGAGAGGAGAAAAGCTGCAGGTGAGCATGAACATAAGGATAGGAAAGGAGTATATAAGTCTGATGTTGGAATGTATAATGACATGCTGGGTGCGAATAGTGCAGATGATGATATAGCACTGCATTTACAAAAGGATTATCAAATTCAGCTTTCTAAAGAGGAACTTAATAAATTTTCAGATTTTCTTATTGCTAAGGATCCTGCTTATTATCAGTGGGGAAATTTAGATTTTACAATTCCTAAGGAAAAACGTAAGCCTCTTGAAATGAGACCATATTATGAGGCATATTTAGAATTTAAAAAAGCAGAGCAAGAAAACAACCAGGAATCCGAAAAGCCCGTTGAATAGGACCCTTAATAATAGATATTTTGCATATTTAGAATTTACAGATGAATGCACCTGCGTGTCTGTCTTGCCTGGTGGAAAACAAATATCATTAGCGATTGATTTCAATACCTTTGTTTCATCTGTGCTTCAGTATCAATATATGAAAATTCTGGACTGATGCAAAGAATGTATGTGCTTCTATGGCACCATAGAAAAAGTTGCGAATTCTGTCCAAATCGGGAAGCCAATTTGAGTGAATCTCGCAGGCTCTCATTGATAAAATGCGCTCATGGCGCCATAGCGGATTCTCCGTTCACACCGATGTCTCCATCCCTCAT
>MFGW01000106.1:1305-1537 GCA_001780385.1 Candidatus Fischerbacteria bacterium RBG_13_37_8
AAAATCACTTACATCGAAAAAACTCATTCCATTATCTATACTTCCTCTATGCACAAAGATAAAAAACGTAATTTCGAAATCCTCCCCGTTATCGAATTCCTCCATCGCATTTGCCTCCATATCCCCAAGAGGGGGTGCCAATAAGGGGTCAGGTCTTGCGTTTTGAATTTAATAATCAAGGCTCGTACTCATTCTCCTCGAATGAGAAAATTCAAAACGCAAGACCTGACCC
>MFGW01000106.1:1546-2887 GCA_001780385.1 Candidatus Fischerbacteria bacterium RBG_13_37_8
ACGCAATGAAAATTATCGCCTTTATTACCGATCGCATTCAAATTATTAAAATCCTTAAACATCTCGACCTCTGGCCTGCTCAATAAATTATCCGCAGACTCCCGTGCTTCCCCTCTCCCTTTCCCTCTCTCACCAACGAATCCTTTTTACTCAATTTCCTGCCTCTTTTCTCGCATTTCACCCATTTGCTCCTCCATGAACCCACCATTCATAGTAATTGGGAAAGAAAAGATATCTTTTCTCTCCCAATTACTATGTATGCATTATCTTTTTCCTTACTTCCTGTTGAATTTTACCAATTTTTTCTCTATAATTCTATATGGTGAAAAACCATTTTCCTATAAAGTTGTATCTGTTAAGCATAAAAAAAAATCTCTCAGACTGGCTTTGAATTAGTGTTTGTACCCTAATGCATTTAATCTTGTTAGAGCTCTGGCCTCCAATGATTTATTGATAGGTGATTTTGAAATAAAAAGGGAATAATAAGTGATTGCCTTTTCGTATTCGCCTTCATTATCATAGCTGGAGGCCATAAAAAAATAATTATTAATGTCGTTAGGATTAAGTTCCACTGCGTTTAAAAATTTTTCTCGTGCTTTTCTATTATATCCAAATGCTAGAAAACATAAACCATAATTATAGTATATATTCGCATTATGAGGTTCCTTAGCAATCGCTCTCTCATAATAGATTCTTCCTTCGTTAAAATTTCCCGAATTGCAGTAGATTATTCCAAGCATTGTATTCACTATAGCATGAGTTTCATCAATATCATAAGCTTTATGCAAATAATGCAGAGCTTCCCTCCTTTGCCCATTTTGATAGTAAATTGATGCTAAATTCCAATATCCAAAGACGTAATCTGGCTCGATTTCAATTGCAGTTTTATAAGCTTCTATCGCTTTTAAAGTCCATCCTTTTTTTTGATAGCAAATTGCAAGATCGTTATATGCGTTAATATACGTTGGCAAGATGTCAAGTGCATCGTATAATTCTTTAATTGCTTCATCGCACCTGTCTGCTTTGCCGTATGCGGCGCCCAAAGCTCCATGAGCAAGATAGCTTCCTGGGTATTTCGTGATTACATCTTTCCAGATGCTTATTTCATCTTTCCAGACAAGATTTCTTCGATAGGTAAGAACGGAAAGTACTGTAGCAATAACAATAATTATTGTTATCATGACTTTGAAATATCTTTTTCCGATGACATAAAACATCAGGTATACAAAAGCAATAATAAAACCTATGGAGGGAAGATATAGCCGGTGTTCAAAAATAACATCATAAATTGGAAATATAGAAGATTCTACAAGAAGGAATGTAAAACACCATATTATGCCA
>MFGW01000106.1:2895-5793 GCA_001780385.1 Candidatus Fischerbacteria bacterium RBG_13_37_8
TTCCGGGTATTTATTTATGACAGCAAAAGCAGTCACAATCATACAAATGAGCAGGAGAAATGAGAGCAATGTTTTTATCTCGAGCATTGATCGGGAAAGGGGAAACATATGATACAGTGATTGATTTACCGGAAAGAAAAGCATTTTTAAGTAAACTACAATTACTCTGAATTGAGTAATAAGATATTGACTTCTGCTGATTTCAGTAGTTTGATAGGTACTTTTAGATATTTCTTGCAGCGCATCTAATAGGCCATCCAGCGAAATAGATATTTCAGCGGCGCTTTTGGTAGGTAGGGCTTCGAAATTGGCCATTGATGCAGGAATGACTGCGATGAGAATAAAAAAAGGAACGAGGAGCGCTATTTTTTTCTTAACAGTCAGCTCTGATTTTTTATAAAAAAAGCAGTCAATAATAACAAGTAGGAAAGGTAACGTTGCAGTATTTTCTTTAGTTTTGAAAGCAAGAAGAGCTGCCAGCAGTGAGACAGCATAATACTTGTAGAGTTTTGCACCTGAATCTTTGAAGACAACATAGGAAAGTAATGAGATCAATGTAAACATAGTTGCCATTGAAGCCAATCTCTGGACAATATAGGTAACAGACTGTGTCTGAAGGGGATGGACAAGAAACAATAGTGCAGCAAGAGCAGGCAAATAATAATATGAAGAGTTGTGTTTAGCCGAGAACCTGTCAAATAATTTTCTGAAGAGAAGAACCATGAGTACTGCATTTATGATATGAATAAGAATATTGACAAAGTGGTAGCCTGCTGGTTCAAGTTTATTTACTAGTATATTGATTCCTAATTAACATAGCAATATGTAGCATTGCCTAAAAATCAATATCCTCCATTTTGTATTTCCATTTGTATATAACAGGACATTCGTTCACTTCATCTAAATATTTTTCTATTCTTTCTTTCAATTCTTTTTTTGAATCGACACGCAAACCTCTCAAAAAGCTCCTTGTCATCTTGCTGAAAAATGTTTCTATTATATTAAGCCAGGAGCCATGCTTTGGAGTGAAAATAAATTCAAATCTATTTGTGTGCTTTGCCAAATATTTATTAGTTTCTTTTGATATATGAGCCGAATGATTGTCAAGAATTATTTTTATTTTTTTTATTCGTTTATATTGGTAATTAAGCATTTTTAAAAATTCTATAAATTCAGCGCTTCTATGCCGATCTTTCACAATACCATGAATTTGTCCCGAAAACAGATCAATTGCTGCAAGTAAAGTTAAGGTTCCATAGCGTATATATTCTCTATCGCGTGCAATTGAGGTAAAAGCACCTTTTACAGGCATTCGATCTGGAGCAACTGTTCCAATGGCTTGAATGCCAGGTTTTTCATCGTAGCTTACTACTGAAAATTTTAAATTCTTATTTTTTTTATCACGCAACATATATACTTCTTTATATGCATGCAGTACCTGAATCATTTTTTGATCAAAATCAGCATCACGCTTCTCTAAATAATAGGTAATCTTATGTGGTCTTATTTCGCTCTTGCTCAAAATCTTTGACACAGTGCCTCGACCAATCTTCTTAAGACAAGCATGGCCTTGTTCTTCGCAATGCTGCCTAATATACTGTGCTAATAAGCGAGTCGTCCATAATTCAGATGCATAGTTAAAATCTTTAGGCTTCCTACAAGCAATTGATATCAGCCATGCTCGCGCTTCCGGTGTTATTAGCTTGCTCCTTCCTCTGCGCGGCAAATCACGTAAAGCAGCCAAAATCCCCATATATAATGCTTTGTTTATCACTCTTTCTACTCTGGGACGATTAGTCTTTATCTCTCTTGCTATCTCTGAGACTGTTCTGCCTTCATGGTACCATAATAATATCTTAGCTCTCTCAACTTTGTCATGAGCTTCCTTGCGAGATTTGCTTAAGCTCCTCAACGTTTCCAGTGCATCGTCTCCTATTATTAATTTAGCACGTCGACTTTCAAATGGCATAATAGCACCTCCTATCTATTCTTAATGTGCTATTATACCATAATAAATTATATATTGCAATATTATATAGGAATCAATATACTAGGTAATTCAAACCAAACGAGACATAACCTATATAGCGGGGGAGATTAAACTTATAATAAACCGAGCTATTTTGCAATAAGTCATTATTCACAATGAATCGGAAATCATCAAGCACAAAAGGAGAGGAGAACGTATTTGAATAAATAATAAATCCCACAAAGGTAAAAACAGGCAGGATAATTGTCAGTCCATAGCTGATCTTTTTTATCTTGACAGTTGTATTTACATTTTTTTTTATCATTGCAATGTTTTCAGTATTATAGCATATTATGTCAGGAAAATATAGGGTGCAAATTGCATCATCTAAAATCTACCCGAAATCGATTCGTTGCATCAGCAATAAAACTACCCGAAAATTTAAAGGGGAAAATCAAATTCAAGTAAAAAAAGAGAGCCATCCTGGTAAAATAAGTATTTTCCAGGAGGCTCAAAAAAATGGAGTTGAAATTGTCAACTAGAAGAGAAATTATACGTCAAGAAGCAAAGAGATATCAACGTCAGAGGAAAAAGCAAAAAGGTAAGATATTAGATCAATGTACATAGGGTACAATCGAAAGTATGCAAGTTGGCTCTTAAGGAATTATGGGAAGAAAGTATTTAAGAGTAATAAAAGTGGGTATGTAGTATATCAGGCAGAATCTGCAGCGAAGCGACTTACAAAGAGGAACAGGCCGAGGATATATGGCGAAGAAGTGGAAAAAGCGCTTAAAAAGATATGGGCTATTCTAGATTTTATATGCGGTAAGCGACTTGTAACTGCGATTAAGGATATAGTGAAGCTCCCCGACCAAAGGTCGGGGCTTCTTTAGTTCAGGAATTAAACAACGTCAATTGTTCTTGAGAAT
>MFGW01000107.1:0-1074 GCA_001780385.1 Candidatus Fischerbacteria bacterium RBG_13_37_8
CAAATCTCGTTGCAATTGCTAACTCGTTACGTGAAAACTAAGGACTTAAACCTTTTTGCAGTTTCGCCATATATGCATAACAAAAAGCAAGATGAGAATTGGCAGGTAATAGTAAGGCTTTTACCCCAGGGATGGCAGGAAAAAGCCAGAGAATTAGGAGCAATTACAAGGCAACGTAAAATAAAAGGAGCCGATGAACTACTTCGAGTTCTTTTAATACATCTTGCAGACGGTTGTTCCTTAAGAGAGACTGTTGCGAGAGCAGATCAGGGAAAAATCATCAAGATATCAGATGTTGCATTATTGAAAAGGCTTAAAGCATCTTCAGAGTGGTTTAGGCTAATGTCAATTATGCTGTTAGAGAGGCGAGGATATGAAATAAAAAGACCTGATTGGCTTTCTGCATATAAGATACGCAGTGTCGATGCAACAGTAGTTAGTGAGCCTGGAAGTACTGGCACTGATTGGCGTTTGCACTATAGTTTAGAGCTCTTTGGATTACAATGCGATTACTTTTCTATAACGCGACAGGATGTGGGAGAAACATTAAGCAATTTTCCTATTGAAGCAGGCGACATAATAATAGGGGATCGTGCATATGGAAGTCCTTCAGGATTCTGGCATGTTAAAAAGAATAGAGGAGATTTTATTGTAAGGTTCAGGAAGAGATCATTCAGTATGTTTGATCTGCAATCAGGGCAACCATTTGATTTATTGAAAGTATTACGAGAGTTAAGTTATGGGGAAATAGGACAATGGCATGTAGGAATTAGATCTGAGAACAGCAAACCTATGAAAATCAGAATTTGCGCTATCAAAAAGAGTAAGCAGGCGACAAAGCGAGCTATAAAAAAAGCAATAAGTACAATGAAGAAAAAACAGAAGAAAATCAATAAAGAAACATTGGAATATAATGGCTATGTGATTATTTCAACTTCAATAGAAGGCTGCAAATTAACAGCAAAACAAATTGCGCAATTATACAGATTAAGATGGCAGATAGAGATTGCATTTAAAAGATTAAAATCTATCATGGGCCTTGGGCACCTTCCTAAGATTGATATGGAGTCAGCC
>MFGW01000107.1:1117-1948 GCA_001780385.1 Candidatus Fischerbacteria bacterium RBG_13_37_8
AAGAAAAAGAAAGATGCAGAGGAAGGCAATAATTTCCTTATGTTAGCGCTTATGCCCTGCGGCCCCCTCTTCCTTTCTACTAAAGCCCCGATACCTCCTTCTGCTACTTTGCGCTGATTCCGAAATATCGTGCTGCGATGTGCTGAGAATGCTTTCGCAACCTCTTTGGTGCCAGCAAGTCCTTCCTCTATCAACAGTACCATTGCCAGATTCCGTCCTACTTTGTCTCCTTTATGGTAACTCAGCACAGGTATTCCAGAGAAGTATACACAGTTAAAATCATCTGTCTTTAAATGACTGCACGATCATTAATACAAACACGAGAACTTTCTTTCAATTCTTCCTCCAAAAACAATGTCTCTTGTCTGTTCATACCATGAATATAATGCTTTTGAAGCATAAAGTCAAGATTCGGTTGCATGAATTATCTCGATATTGAGCTTCTTGTATCATTTCTGCAAGCGCATCCAGCCCATTTCTACTCCCCTATGTCAGGAGTTCTGAATTTAGGAAATTCTGTATTTAGTTGAACTTCTTTAATTTCTTCTCCATAATCTTGCTGCAGTGAAAATTAATTTTGCAGTCAAAAAGAACATTAGCAATTATGCTATTGTGTGTAAAATAAATTATTTGCGAGAGTGGACTTGCATAGATAGCAATGCAAGTTTAGAAATAGAAAAATGGAGATTAATATGATAGAATTCAAAAGAAATGAACATAACAGGAATATTGAAGAAATGGGGCTATCGAATACTTATTTTTATTCTTTGGATTTTAGCCAGCTATATAGGGACTCGTATTGCTGGAATCGAATTGTCATTTGATATCAGT
>MFGW01000107.1:1988-3533 GCA_001780385.1 Candidatus Fischerbacteria bacterium RBG_13_37_8
TTGCGGTCTATACCTGGATTATTAATATTATTTGGTTTAAGCCAGAGCGAGAAAAACATGAATCAGAGATAAAGAGATTAAAATTAGAGGTAAAAGACGTACGGCAAGATTCGATTCGGCAAATATTAGTGCATGAGGAAAAACGAATAGCGCATGAAAAAGAACTAGATGCATTTTTTGAATTTGAGGTAGAAAGATTGCGTGACCAAATAAAACAGTTAAAGGCAAATGAAGCTCTGGAAGCAGCGCGCGAAAAATTACGTCAAATACCAATCCATGACTTCAAGCAAGTTCTTGAATCATATTTGGACCCGTTATTCTGGGAGGAGAGTCAAAGTAATTTTTACAATACATTTACCATATTTGTACATCACAGCATGAATGATGATTCTGCAAAGCTATTTCTTCTTAGTATTTCACTATTAAAAAACTGGTATGCTTTCTTCCGATATAGTATAAGAACCAAAAACTGCGAAGCGCCAACAATGAAAGGAGCTTTAGATTTCTTCATTGCTCAAATAGAGTCAACATGTGATAATTTTCATAAATGCCCCCTGCGCCTGGATTGGGCGACCAGGAAAGACAAAGATATGAAAGATCTTGCGACTGCATATGATAAAGCTCTATCTAAATTAGATGATTTTTATAATGATAATTTCAAGGAAAGAATCAAATATAAATCATTAGACTCTTTATTAAAGCCAAGATAAAAATTCCTGTCATTTACAGCTTGCTACAAGCATAAGACCCTTCCATAAAGATTTATACCCGGAATAAACAAGCTGTTGAAATATTCAACCGCTATGCTTAAGTAAACGTGTATATAGTACAATGCTTGTTAAGAAAAGGCGCCGGGGGATCCTGGCGCTATTTTTCTCCTTTCTCTGCTTTGAATGTAAAATCATAAATATATTTTTGCTCTTCTTTTTGGATTGTGAGCACCACTCTTAAAACCTGCTGAAGTGCTTTTTCTCTTTCTCCTATTTGATCTGACTTTGGCAACTTATCAGAGTATATTTCACTATCACAGTAAGTACCCATAATTTTAGCAGGCTTAACATGCGGGCAATCACTCGACGCTATTAAATCTTTTATGTTCGCCTTTTGAGGAACCATTGTAGGGGGCATTGGTTGATCTTGGTTTATAAATTTAACACCAGCATGAATTACTCGATGGCTTTCCCCAGCTTGAGTAATAAGAGAGCTTTCTTCCCAGAGGATCTTCAGTAATTTATCAGTCCTGTTTTCCAACATAAATGAAAAAGCCTCTTTACCTGGAACCCACATAATTTTAATAAGATCGTCTTCATAAATGAGTTTTTCCGTTATTTGAGGTTCAGGTTCAGCTTTTGGTTCTCTGGTTACACTGTCGAGTTTAAATACAACAATTTCTTTTTTTCCGGCCAATGCCCATAGTGGCAACAATAAAAGGATTAACAAAATAGTTATTTTAGTTTTATACATAATAGGCTCGCCTCCTATTTCAGTATGTTCTTAATTGTAGTATATTATGCTTAAGATATGAATTGCAACACCTTAAAATGA
>MFGW01000107.1:3705-3929 GCA_001780385.1 Candidatus Fischerbacteria bacterium RBG_13_37_8
GAACTGTAGAGGTAATGCGCGCTAATGTAGGGGATATTAAACAGAACACCGGCGAAGCATTGCTGTACATTCAGGGCAAGGGGCGCGATGATAAAGATGATTTTGTACTATTAACACCGGTTGTATTAAAACCAATAATGGAATATCTGGCAGCCCGTGGATCCGTGAAAGATGAAGAACCGCTCTTTTGCAGTTTAAGGCACCGCGAGATTGGCGACCGCTTA
>MFGW01000107.1:4007-5925 GCA_001780385.1 Candidatus Fischerbacteria bacterium RBG_13_37_8
AGCTACCGCCATACTACCGTTACAATGGCATTGAATGCAGGGGCGACGCTTCAGGAAGCGCAAGCAATGGCAAGGCATAAAAGCATTACCACAACGCAAGTATACGCTCATAATATCGATAGAATCGCTAATTCAGCGGAACGCAAGCTTGATAATTACCTGGTATTATAGGGGGAATATTATGAAAGAAATCGAAGGCATTAAATTATACACTATTCAAGAAATAGCAGAAATGCTAAAGGTTCACCCGTTGACCATTCAACGCAAGGTAAAGAAGGGGATTATTAAGGGCGTGAAAATCAATAAGAGTTGGTATATTTCAAGCGATAATTTAAAATCATTCCTTCAGGGTAATACTTGCGGATCCGAACCAAAGGGCAAGAAAGAATAGTTATTGCAATAAACAACGCATTATGGTAATAAGCAAAATGCTTATCCACTTCGTTCAGTATTATATTATTGCCTTTCATCGTAAGTTACATATGCTCCTATAACCGAACCAGTAAAATCATTACCAACCTTTTCTAATCTTGCTGTGACTCTAATACCAACATTATAAGAAACAACACCAATAATACCGCCAACCATATGACATTTACAATGCATGTTAAGCTCAATCAAACTATCATTTTTTTTAGTTATTTCTTGATCGTCAATTATGCAATTTGAAATCTTTGATGCTGGGTGAGTCGGTCTTGCTGTTGTCATTGCGGTTTGTAATACTTTATCAGCGAGGTCTTCTATTGCTTTTTTGATTTTAATTTTTGATAATTCATCTTCTTGTTTTTGTTGCTGTTCCTCTATTTTGTACTGCTGTTGTACTAATTCATTTTTTTGTTGAATTTGCTTTTCTTCTAAAATTTTTTGTTGCTTTAATATTTCTTCTTCTTTTAAACGTTGCTGTTCTTCAAATTGCCTTTTTTGCCTTAATAATTCCTCGTTCTGTTTTTTTCTTTCCTGTTCTGCTAATAATTTTTGCTCATATTGCCTATGATATTGCTGGGATATAAAATCTTTTTGACTTTCTTCTAAATCTTCCATGTTTTTCTTATTTCTTATTTCATAATAATAATAGAATGAAAAAGCAACAATAAAGAGAAGCAATAATACTATAATGATTTTAAACAAAATCGATTTATATGATATTTTAGGAAATTTTATATTCGCAGGGCGTCCACAATGAGGACATACTGGAGCAATATCAGAAACTTGATTATTACAATCTGGACAAGTTGTTAACGACATTTTAAACCTCCATCCATTTAACTATTACTATTAGAATGAATCCATACATTAAGCTCATTCACAAAAGAAGAGGAAGAAAATTTGTTTGCTTCTTTAAAATAACATTTCCAAAAAGATTTAAGTTTTGCTTTATTGCTATTATAAATTTCTATAAAATTATCTACATTTTCCATGTCTTTTAATGTGTTCCAATTACTTCTATTCCAGGGTTTTGCCTCATAGCAATTTTTAAATAAAAATTCTATATCAATAAAAATATTTTCCAGTATAATTTTAACAACAGAAATATCGTATAATTTTGAATCAACAATATCTTTTAAAGAAGAATAATGTTTAAGTATTAAATCCATTTTAGAATTTATTAGCATTTTTCTACTATCGTCTGCCTTCTCTATTAATGGAATTAATATCTTTGTGATGTGAAATGTATTTATAGAATAAAACAATACTTTATCAAAATCTTTTAATATGTTTTCTAATTCATTCTTTTGTTTTATGTTATGCATTGATTTGAAAAACATTTTTACTCCTATAATAAATGCATCTTTGTATCTCCGTATTAATTTGAAAAGATTGATTAATAACAGTATGAATGTATTATTTTCCATCTATCATAATTTTAGCATCAAAAAATAATCAAATCAACAATACGGATTAACATAAGGTATTCTCC
>MFGW01000107.1:5990-6797 GCA_001780385.1 Candidatus Fischerbacteria bacterium RBG_13_37_8
TGTATTACTGAACTAAAAGTTTTAGGTTTCTCTCCATATAACGCTTTATCTAACCATGTAGGTACTGCTTGCTTATGTCTCATTTTATAATCCAATCAAGCATATTTTTTAATAAAACAAATATACTTAATAATTTCATTCTAAATGTTTTAGGATACATTGATAGTTCTTTATGTAATTTATTTGCATGTAAATAAATATTTTTAGAATTTTGCAAAAAATCATTAATGTTAATATCATTAATTATTAGATTTAATTCAAGTGATATCTTGTTAGAAATCTCCTCTTTTGACATTTCTATTAATTCATTTGGTTCACTTTTTAATTTAACATTAATTTTCTCAATAAAATCACCCATCCCATATTCTGGGATAATTTTATGCTTTATATAATATTCATAAGAAATATCATAAAAAGTAAATAATAAAGATGGTAGGCACAACTCATCAAAACGTCCAGATTTCAATAATGAATAAACAATAATTATATCAACTTTTTGGTTTATGATTGGAAGAAGCTTTTTGTGGTTGTCGTTGTGTTTTTTTAGTATTTCATTAAACTTTTTAATATTACTTCTTAATCCATAATATATCCGCCTATACAAATCTGGTCTACCATTATTTATTATTTTACTAATATTATTTTTTACTGATTCTAATTTATTAGAAGAATGGTTATAAATACACCATGAATATTTAATATTACTTATAATATTATTTCTTAATTCCTTTTTTAATAAATTTATTATTTCTCGTTCTATTTCTTCTCTTACTTTTAATCTTGGTTTAATAAAATAATATATTTCCC
>MFGW01000107.1:6849-7858 GCA_001780385.1 Candidatus Fischerbacteria bacterium RBG_13_37_8
TTCTTTCCAATTCCTTTTTATTTTGCTAAACCAATTCTGTAACCGATTACCATTCTTATTATACATCAATAATCCCCCTTGTCAAAACTGAGCGAAGTGGATAAGCATTAAGCAAAATGAATAAAGATTTCAATCCGGTGATACCCGGGGGGCGTGGATCCTGATAGAAATATTTTGCCGTTATACCGAGTTAGATTCAAAAATGCAGTGTATATGCTAAGCAGATTTGCATTATAACGGTTGCAACGGTACTTATTCAATTAGTAGAGTTGTAATCGTTAAGGACATACGCGCCCCTTGGAGCGTGGGAATGGATTGTATAGTCTCGGTATCAGGATTGGTTCATGATATACCTTGTCTTTTAATTCTTTTATGACGGGTATTAATCTAACAATTATCTCACAAGTTTGAGCTGCTTTATTTGCAACATCAACGTCAGAGATTTCGTTAGTAGTACTCGCATCTTTGAGTATTTCACTTTGCGCAACCAACGAAGTCAGTAGATTTTTAACCACAAAATCAAGCGGATCTGAAACCGTTTCTTTCTTTTCTTGATCATTCATAAAAGCCTCCATGAATTTATTTGCTTTCACTATAGCATTATACCAGAACAGAGCAAAACCGAAGGCAAGCTGACTATTGCACCCATTCAACCGCTATGCCATAATGTAGGCACAAAATAATTTAGTGTTGACGGCGCCTGGCTTTCCCGGCGCTATTTTAAAAAAACCACGCATTTACAGCTCGCTACGCGTATAATCTGAACCGTCCATGATGTTTTAGTTGATTATCGCAAAATTCAAGCAGATAATAAAGAATATTAGGGGTAAATAAAATGGTAAAACTGCAGCTTAAAAACATATCAATGAAGTGCTATGAGGATAAGACTATATTTATAAATTTCGATTTCTTAGTACAAGATCCTAAATATAATCGGGTATGGACAGAGTGCTCACTCACATATGATAAAATGTTTGATACGCTCCAATGGAAGCAAAGACTTACAATG
>MFGW01000108.1:0-4100 GCA_001780385.1 Candidatus Fischerbacteria bacterium RBG_13_37_8
AATTCAAAAATTCCAATTAATTTTTGAGCAGACCCTAAGTGCTTCTTCTGGTGCCACATCTGCAGGAATACCTATAGGAAGGATGATATAACCGTAATGTTTACCTTCGGATTTGCGCATAACACGGCCTACAGATTGCACCACATCTACTACAGAATTACGTGGATTAAGAAACATAACTGCATCTAATGCCGGCACATCCACGCCTTCAGATAAACACCGGGCATTGCTTAATATGCGGCATATATTGCCTATTCCAGATGTATCTTCCTTTAGCCAATCAAGCTTTTCATTACGCACTAAGGCATTAAAGGTTCCGTCTACATGATCAACTTCGCTTATAAGCCAATCCTCATCTTTTTGTTGTTGATCATGATATACAGATAAAATTTTCGAAAATAACTCTGTAAATCTTTTAGAATCCTTTATCGTTCTACTAAAAGCCACTGCGCGACGCATTGGGGTGAAGTCTATTTCTGGATTGTTCCATTCCGGATCCATTGCAATGCGTTTGCTGAGACCATTCCAGCAGCCTATAATTTTCACAGCATCTTCAAGCTTCAGTTCATTGTTTTCATCTGCTAATTGACGCTGGAAGAGTCTATTAATGTACTTTTCGTCTACCGCCAATACTATAACTTTGTAATCTGAAAGCAAATTACGTCGTACAGATTCTGAGAAATCAAGGCGGTGCAATTCTTTGCCATAGAGTAATTCATCATCCATTGAACAAAGCACAGCGTCGTGCTCTTGAGCTTTAGCCTTTGATTCATCGCTATAGATCCTCGGAGTCGCTGTCATATAGATGCGCTTTTTACCTTTAATAAAGCTCTGATCATGAATCTTTACAAAGTGAGACTCTTCTTCTCCTTCAAGTGTAAATCCCGTGGTTCTATGTGCTTCGTCGCAAATAATAAGATCAAACTCAGGTGCTCCTCGTTTCTGGGCATCTGAGATCACTTTAATGGATTGATACGTTGCAAAAACAACACAAATATTGGCTCCATTGCCATTATGTAATTGCGTCAACAAAGTTTTATAGTCAGTAGTTGCCGGAAATGCTAGGTCATGCAAGCTTATGTCTTCTTTTTCTATTTTTGGCTTAACAACCTTGGGATCCGAGCACACAGCAAAGCAAGACAGAGATACTTCTGATTCTGCTGTCCATTCTCGCAATGATTGGGAGAGTAAGGAAATTGAAGGTACCAAATAGAGAGCATAGCCTCTTTTAGGCACGATTTTTTCAGCTAGTTTGAGAGCAGTGAATGTTTTACCAGTACCACAAGCCATAATAAGCTTGCCTCTGTCAGCTTTCCTTAAACCCTCAATAACATTACTTAATGCATCTTTCTGATGCTCACGTATCTTTTTCTTTTCTTTTAATGTAATATCCTCAATCCGTGTAAGTTTTACCCTACTCCAGTCAACTGGGCTTTCAGCAAGATCCCTAATCCGTAACCGGGATACCGGAATTTTCTGATTTTTCAAAGCATCTTCAGCATGTTTACTCCACTTATCAGTAGTAGAAACTATCATTCGATTAGCAAAAGGATATTTACCAGAGGCAGTAAAAAATGAATCGATATCAGATTTCTGAAGAGTAGCAGATGGATCAAAAAACTTACACTGTATAGCACAATATCCCCCTGTTATACGATCCTGTGCAACTAAATCAATCCCTATATCTGGCTGATTATGATGCCCGGGCCATTCCTGCCACATCCAAACATTGCTATACTTTTCCTGATAAAGAGGATCTATCTTTAGATAGATTTTTATAAGCCTTTCAAATTTATCGCCTCGTTCCCGATTAGATAACGAAGCACACCTTAATTCTTCAAGAATAGAATGGATGGTGGTAGTCATTTCATTTGCTCCTCATTTTCGTTACAAAGCTAGCTTATTATTAATTTTGTTTTATCATAAATACTATATAATTTTTAACAAAACAATAATAAACATACAACATAATTTTTCCCTTCGAATATAATAATATCATCATACAAATAATAAAGCAAGAATACAAATTATGCCCAATTTAGACTGTTATCTAATATGGGTTTTATGTCAATATATTTTAATCTTTAGCAAATAGATAGAAAATATGCTAATGCATCTCACGCAGTCAATTTTTCTTTGATTATTTCATTTCCGCTTAGCTTTTAATTTGTATGTCTAACTTGCTGAGTAGGCATTGGAGTTTCATAACCGCGCCTCGCAAAAGCGTACGTTAACCTCTAATCTCATACGGCTTGTGTATTCATAGTCTTATTCTATGAATATCCAATTATAGAATTCAAAAACTGCTGATTTTGTTTTTTCTTTTACAATATTGATTTCCTTATATTGCCTTATCCTTTGCTGTAGCCTAATTGAAACCAGCACTATTGCTCACTTTCAAGAAATATGCGATTTTTGCCTATACAAATTAAAATATATCATCTTGAAATAAATTCTTTCTGTACCGCGCTAAAAATAGCCTTATAGGGGCAAATAAAAGCTGGCGGTCTTAAATTCAAAACATTCAGTAAATACTAATTTTCAATCAAAAAATCCATTTCCCGAAGCTTAATCAACAGACAATCAAAAAAAATCAGAACTGATTAAGAGAGTAGATGCTATTTCTATAATAATTAGATTTGCTAATCTTCTTTTAGACCTAACCGTTATACCAAGTTTGTTTCATTATTAAACAAATGACGATATTTTTTAAATGATTATAGAGCTTTTACGGCATAAAATTAGCCTCATTTATAACATTATGATTAAATTGTTAGGAGTAGCACCGATAATATTACAAAGCACGATAATATTGCCTTACAGCCGCTCTGCGTCAGTATTGTGGATAACGCAGTATAAAGATAAGGTATTGCTTATGAAATCATAATTTCTTATATATAGTGCTTTAGGATAACATTCTGTCCTGTCTTACAAAAAATTAATATATAATTGTGGTTAACTAATTATCATCAATGCATGCTTTTTAAAATATAAATAAATCCAGACAGGTAAAATATTAAGTCAATACGCATTGGCTTTATTTTAATCTATAAAGCCATTTTTAGCTCCGTAGAGAAACAATTTTTTTTGAGATGAAGATTATCATAGGTAAAAAATGCATTTTTACGAAAAGCAAGTAATAATGCGCTTTCAAAAGCAGAAAATAAAGGCTGCTTTTCTTGCCAGCGATGCAACTGATTCAATTTTAATGATCAGCGATAATAATATTAAGTGTGTGGTTAACTGATCTTAGTTAGGCAAGCCAATGCTGCACTGCACAGATTTAGGAACATATTATTGATTGCTCAGGTAATATTATTCTAAGTTTATAAATGAAAGCTCGTAACAAGTGAATTTGTGATAACAGCATGCTGGTAAGATTCTTTTTTGCTATGCATAAATATTTCTTTATTATTTTTATTTAGCTATTGACATGCAATATTTTTTACTATAGAATTTGCTATTCTTTGTTGCATTATAATAAACTGATGCAATTAGGAAGGTGGATAATAATTAGAAAAGTTATTGATTAACAAACGGGGCACTTTTCAATGAAAGTAGCAGAAAGTGTTGAAAATGTACGATCAGAGGATATTTCTATCAGTTTACTAAGCACATTCTATAGACCCAGCAGTTTTAGTCTTGTGGGGATAGTATATGTGTGCAAAATCAGTAATCAAAAATAATAGTGATTTAGTCATTGCGAGTTTGCGGACGGCAAGCATGGCAATCGCATGGCGCAAAATGCGCGTACAGCAATTCCTTGCATTCATGTTTCCGGTAATCAATCTGGGATTGCATTATCATTTAGTCAATTGCAGCGAAAAGAAAAACATTAATCTATTTAAAACAAAGAAATGCATAGAAAGACAAAAGTACGGGATTGCTTCGTTAGGGCAGATGCACTGGTCTGCTCCTACAGTAGAACTTGCAAAGAATAACTTTTTATAGGGGGAATGATTCCATGAAACGCGTTATTATTAGTTTGGCAATACTATTGGGAGGCATAGCATTACTTTATTCAGCGACGCCGCCGGACGGATGGCGAATTACTGTCGAAGGGCAAAGTGTCGACCTGGTAGATGCTGGGCGGCTTACTG
>MFGW01000108.1:4148-4332 GCA_001780385.1 Candidatus Fischerbacteria bacterium RBG_13_37_8
CGCACCGGCGTGCACTTCCGGCGCACTACCTCGACCTGTACCGGCAGCATGTGCAAACAGAACCGGGCTGGGAAAATCAACCGCTGGCTTCATTGAAATACCGTGCGGAGTACAGTTCTCCTTTGAACAGCGCTAATCGTAATATTAATTTCTATCTTGAAACGGATATAACGGGCACGGTGAC
>MFGW01000108.1:4506-4592 GCA_001780385.1 Candidatus Fischerbacteria bacterium RBG_13_37_8
ACGGCTCGCTTGATTCCAATATCGCAACGGTAACAATAACCGTGCTTGCAGTAAATGACGCACCGGTTGCCTTTGATTCTGCTGTA
>MFGW01000108.1:4625-7203 GCA_001780385.1 Candidatus Fischerbacteria bacterium RBG_13_37_8
CTTAATGCTTCGGATGTTGATAATGATCCACTCGATTATACTATTATCGAGGAACCACAGCATGGCACGCTGAGCGGCGCTCCTCCCTCATTAGTATATACATCGGAGCTGAATTATAACGGAACGGATAGCTTCAGTTTCTCAGTGAATGACGGGACGGTCAATTCCAATGAAGCGACGGTATCGATAACAGTGACATCGGTAGATGATGCTCCGTTGCCGGATTTCACGGTAGCTGGCGATGAGCGCAATGTTGCAATCGTTGAGAATAATATCGGCTCACTTGCAGAAGGAGCAACGGTTGCCTTGTGCACGAGCAGTTCAGCGAGCTACCCGCCGGAAATGGCGCTTGATGGTATTCTTGAATCGCAATGGAGAACTGAGAGCGGGCATGTTTCAGGAGAATACATAGTAGTAGAGCTGCCCGGTGGAACTGCACATACCATTGACCGCATACGATTAATAAATAATAATACTCCGGTAGGTGTACAGCATTTTCAAGTAAAGGTTTCCAACACGCTTGATCTGCAGACATTTGTAACCGTGCTGGATGAGATAGCATTGAAGTCACTGAAAGTGCAGGAATTTCTATTTGATGAGCCGGTGGAAGCACGTTACGTGCAATTAAAGGTGGAGGATAATTACGGAGCCACTAATATCTACGTGCACGAATTTGAGGTGATAGATGTTAACCTTGCGGGTGTACCGTCGCATTTCCGTTACCCGGTGAATGCTGCGCTGTTGTCTGAAGGAGCAAACATAGAGAGTGTTTCGAGTCAATACGGGAGTTTGTCCGCAGATAAAGCAATCGATGGTGTGACAGGCAGTCTCTGGTCAACGGAGCCCGGGCATAGCGCAGATGAATACTTTGTTGTTGAGCTTGCACGAGGGAACAGCTATCCAATTGACCGGATCCGCTTATTGAACACGTACGGAGCTGGTTATGGAGCAGTGAAAAATTTCAGAATAGACATATCGAATACGACGCCGGAGGAAAGCCAATTCACGACTGTATTGACAACCACAGCAGAAAATATTAGCACCATTCAGGAATTTGTTTTTCCTGGAGGAACTGTTTGGGCAAAATATGTTCGTTTATGGGTATTTGACAGGTATGGGACGGCTAATTTCATTTCATTGTATGAGTTTGAAGTAATCACGGTGCCGACTGCGATAAGCTCATATTCGAGCTATAACTATACCTATCGTCCGGAGTTGATGCTTGATGCAAATACATCGACAGCCTGGGTAACTGATACAGGCAAAATACAAAATGAGTACGTAGAACTTCGGCTGGCAGGCGAGCCGCTTGTCGAGAAAATAAGGATACTTGGTTCAGCCGCTGTCGGCAATACCGAGGCGATAAATCAATTCGAAGTCTTTGTTTCGGAGACAACCGATGAAGACAGCTCATTTGTATTTGTGATGAGTGGTTCTGTGCCAAATGATGGGCAGTATCATGAATATGTTATATCGCCGGAACCGGTGCGTGCAAACTATATCAAACTGCTTGCGATAAGTAATCACAACAGCCCATCATACATTCGCGTTGCGGATTTTAAAGTAATCGCGGTAAACGACGAGGGCCATATCATAAGTTTACCGCTTGCGGAGCGAAATGTAGCGAAGGCGGAGAGCCCGTCGTTCATTGAAAGTGGCGCTGAAGTCATAGCCTATTCTTCTGCTACATCAGGACGCTTGCCTGATAAGATGTTGGATTTCAACGTATCGGATTACTGGCAGACGACTGGCAACAGCAACGAATGGGTGAGGATACAGCTTGCAGGCGGTGATGTATACACACTTGAAGGCGTACGCATAGCGCCACGTATTGACTATATCTATGAATCGGTGAAAGATTTTCAAGTGAAGATATCGATGGATAATGTCAATTATGACCTTGTGTACAGTGGAACGGTGAGTAATATTCTTAAAGTACAGGAATTCATGTTTGCAGCGCCAGTTCAGGCGCGGTACGTGGAATATGTAGCAGTGAATCCACAGCAAAGCACAGCTACTAAAATTTCGACAGGATTTTTTGAAGTAATAGCGCAGGAGAGAGGCGGTCTGTTGCATGAATCGAGTGAGAAGAGAGCCGCCAATTATGCAGAATTTCTGCTTGACGGAACGGCCTATACTACATGGGAGACGGATGGTGTTGCCGGTTCTCATTCTGCAACGATACGATTATCCGGTGGTGTCAGTCATACCATTTATGCAGTCGTCATCGAGACGTTACTCAGCAGCAAGACCGTTAAAGATTTTGAAGTATGGGTATCAGAAGATGCTGAAGCTCCCTACTCGATGGTGGTAGATACGCAGTATTCAAATACTATCACCGGACCACAGGGATTCATACTTGCGGAGCCCGTGAATGCGAAGTACGTGCGGCTGGTACCGAAGAGCAACTACGGGGATACGAGTGTCGTTGCGGTAGGTGAATTGAAGGCGCTGGAAGTATTGGGAGCCGGCGCGCAGATATATTCCTGTTCGAGCACTGCCGGTGCATGTGCGGCGATAAATGATATTCTTGATTTTAGTCCGGCGGGAGTCTGGAATGCGACGTATGATGCAGTGA
>MFGW01000109.1:0-1012 GCA_001780385.1 Candidatus Fischerbacteria bacterium RBG_13_37_8
GAAGTAAGATTCATGAAAGCACTTTGTTCTTTCAGTCGTGCAATACGCTCAGGACATGCCTTGAAATTGAGCCGAAGCGGATGCTCAACTGTGATGCGGGAATAACCAAAATCATCATTGTCAAATATTTTGCTGTAATCATTCTCCTTGAATTCGCGATAAGTGCGCGTGATATCATCAATTTGCGCATCGGTAATGTAATTGCGCTTATTGCCGAGGCTTTTGCGCATTTTCTCAAAGAATGATACTGCATTAATAAGCTGAATCTTACCTTTGCGTTTGCTCAATTTGCGATTTGTGACTACCCATATGTATGTAGCAATGCCGGTGTTATAGAACATGTCATTCGGCAGCCCGATAATTGCCTCAAGCATATCATTTTCGATGATCCATTTGCGGATATTGCTCTCACCTGAACCTGCATCACCTGTGAATAAAGGCGAACCACTAAATACAATCGCAAGCCTCGAGCCGCCATCAGTTGGTTTCATCTTTGAAATCATATGCTGAAGGAAGAGCAGTGAACCATCATTGATTCGTGGGAGCCCAGCACCAAATCTTCCTCCGTATCCTTTCTTCTCGAACTCATCACGAACTTCCTTCTCATCCTTTTTCCATTCAACACCAAAAGGAGGATTGCACAGCATGTAATCAAACTTCATTCCCTCACAACCATCTTGGGTGAAGCTATTATCGAATTTAATATTGCTGGCATTCTGACCTTTAATCAGCATGTCTGCTTTGCAGATAGCATAAGATTCCGCATTTAGCTCCTGGCCAAAAGCTTCAAGGCGCGCCTGCGGATTGATGGAACGAAAATAATCCTGTGCTACTGAAAGCATTCCACCCGTCCCGCATCCCGGATCATAGAGTGTGCGTATTACTCCAGGTTTGGTGAGCATATCAATATCATCAGCAAACAAAATATTCACCATGAGGCGTATCACCTCACGCGGAGTAAAATGTTCACCGGCAGTCTCATTCGATTGTTCAGCAAACCGACGAATAAGCT
>MFGW01000109.1:1026-9405 GCA_001780385.1 Candidatus Fischerbacteria bacterium RBG_13_37_8
CCCATTTCGATATTACTAACTGCATCCGGATGTAAATCAATAACCGGGTCCGCGAATCGCTTAACAATTAGATAGAGAAGATTTGATTTATCAAGCCTGCTGATTTGATCATGAAAATTGAAATACTGAATGATCTCGTGTGCGTCCTTAGAAAAGCCGTTGATGAAGCTTTGCAGGTTAATAGCTATTTTATCCGGATCATCGAGCAGCTTCTTGAATGTATAATTACTGCTATTGTAAAACTTAAAGCTAGTAATTTTTTCAATGATCGGATCCTTATTTTCTACCGTTAGCTCCTTAATTTTAGCCAGCACCTTTTCTTTGCTTGGCTCCAGTACAGCATCCATTCGTCGCATAACGGTAAGTGGAAGAATAACCTGCCCGTATTCATGCTGTTTATAAACACCACGAAGCAGATCCGCAATGCTCCAAACAAAATTAACCTTCTCTTGAAAATTAATCATAACAGCGCTCCTTATATTCTATCAATCAATGCCTCAGTCTTCATTATAAAATCTATTCTAATGCAAATATAGTACTATTTCAATAGAGAAAATTTGCTGCAATTTGCAAATAGATTGAATTGCATATATATAAGTGCTAAAATTAATCTCTGATAGAAATTAAAATGAAAACAAAGATTGAAAAAATATGGATAGAGAATTATCGAGGCATTCGAAATGGATTTATCGATCAGTTGCAGGATATTAATATTTTTGTAGGACGCAATGGTTCAGGAAAATCTACAATTTTAGAAGCAATATTTCTTGCGAGTCATAATTTTAAAAATACACCCGAACCTGATATTTATAATTTTAAAGATGGATCTAAAGCTACGACCGAGGATAAACAGGAAGCAAAAATTACAAAACTTGAGGTAATTGCTAATAAGCGTAATTTAATAGCGCGACCCGTTGCTGTTATGAATCAACATGGTTCACGAACTTATTCTTTTTTTGGGCTGGATGATAAAGATTGGTGGTTTAAAGGAAAAAATATAGAGGAAATAAATTTGCGCTTTAAGATGAAGGGATTAAAATTCATAGCTCCTGCAACTTTTTTTATTAAGGACGAAGATGCTAAAATTAATTTTAAATATCAGCAAGGCGACATATATGAAATACCGGAATCACTCTATAGAAAAGCATATGAAAAACATCATGTTGGAGATATAGATTTGCAATCAAAAGTTGAAGGGAAAATTTATGATGATGATACACATGTACAAATTCTAATAAAAGGGAAGCAATCGGAATTAAAATCTTTTCCGCCGGTCACTGAATATGATTCATTTTTTTCAAATATCATCTATGCTGACTCTAGTGTAATGCTTATGAAAAGCATTGAGCACAATTTGTGGGAATATATTCTTTCTAGCGGGAAAAAGAAAAGTATAATAAGTCTTTTTAACAAAACATATCCGTTGCAAATAAATGACATTGATTACTCACCCAAAGGTTTCTATGTAACGCTTCAAGATGAAGGATATGGCATTTATTTAGATAATTTGGGAGCAGGAATGCGTATTGGATTAAGGCTAATAATACTGCTTTCTTTATTTAAAGATACCGCGGTGCTACTTGAAGAATTTGATGCTTATGAGCATGCTGAAAGTTTAAAACAAATCATCGATATTATTTTTCAGACAAGCAAAGAAAATAACCTGCAATTTTTTATTACCACACATCGCATGGAAAGCCTACGAGCATTTCTTGAAATGTATCAAGATTATCCAGAGATAAACGGAATTATAGCGGGCACTATTCTTAAAGAAGATGGAGAATTTAGTTGCAAGCCCATGCCTTTTAGTTATGCAGACCACCTCACTAAGGGCGGATTAGATATACGGGATATAGAAGATTATGCATAAATTGATAATTATTGTTGAGGGAGACGTTGACAAGGTAATATTCGCTGAACTGCTAAAAATATTGAAATATAATCAATATCAAATATTGATTGGAAGTGAAGGAGTAGAGGATCCATCAGCAAAAGGTAGGGATGCAGTTATAAATTCTCTAAAGGATCATATTAATAATAAGATATTCCGAGATATTTACCTTGCTCTTGATTTGGATAATAAAAGCGAAAAACAATTATTCACTTATGTTGAGAAAAGATGCAGTGGTATCATGCATCCAGTTGCCGCAGGTTCTTATCAAGCAGGAGAGACAAGAATAAGAATTATCCCGATAGGATTACGGAATGATAAAACATTAAAAAAATGGAGCATAAGCAAAAATCAAGCAGAAGACTATCTATTCAAATTGATACTCGAAAAAGATATTTTTAATCATTTACACAAAAAGTTTCCTGCTTGCATCAAGAAGAATTTAAATTATGAGAAAGCTTTATACAAGATGAAAGAGATGCAGAATCTCCTGAGCAAACAAAATTTAATTGCTGATAATTCAAAAATCTATTTAGAGTTTTTCGCTGCTATAAGCGCATGGATAGTCTCTCCTGCTACTTTGACAAAAAAGATATTCGCTCACTGCTCCGATGAATTGATCAGAACCACCTTTCAAAATATATTAAGTCGTCTTAATGATTGATCATAATATTTCATATGACCTTTTTCTGTAGCTCTTCTTGTAATAATGTTATGATTAAGATAGAGTTGAACATATTGATGGCATGAAATATTGTTTGATTACGCGCGATTTTTGTAGAGTTTTAAATGATTGATATCAGTGACAAAATTGAAATATTTTATTCTTATTCATCCAAGGATGAAAAATACAGAATAATGATTGAGAAACAGTTGAAAATTCTTGAACGACAAGGATTAATCAGCAGTTGGCATTTTAGAAAAATTACTGCCGGAAAAGATTGGGGAAGAGAAATTAATCAGCACATCAATTCTGCTCATATTATTCTATTACTGATCAGCGCTGATTTCTTATCATCTGATTATTGTATTGATAAAGAAATGAATCGCGCTTTTGAAAGGTACGATGCAGATGAGTGTTTAATAATACCGATAATTTTAAGACCATGTTTATGGGACAAGGTCCCTCGTTTAGAAAAACTAGAAGTTTTGCCTTCGGATAAAAAAGCAGTAAGCAAATGGGCTAATAAAGATGATGCATATGCAAATGTGGCTCAAAGAATATCTGAAACAATTGACGATTTGAAAAAGGGAAATAAAAAAGATGAAACAAATGAAGTGAGCAATTTGGTAAAATTAGCAAAATCTGATAAAAAAGAAAGGATATTACAATTATTAGAACAGGGATTAAATATTAATGCACAAGGAGAGGATGGCGCTACTGCAGTTAGCATTTTAGCATGCACAAATTTTATTGATGCTCTAAAAATTCTAATTTCATGTGGCGCTGATTTAAATATTCCAGATAATGAAGGAATAAGTGCTTTAATACATGCTACAATTAATAAAAATAATGAAGTTATCAATCTGCTAGTTAATAATGGAGCTAATGTTAATGCAATAAGAAATGACGGAAAGAATGCACTTATTATCTTCGCAGAACAAGGAGACATTGAATCTGTTCAATTTTTGCTCGATTCTGGTTCTGATCCTTCTATAATAGATTCAAATGGATGGAATGCTTATGAATATGCGAAAGCGGGAGGTTTTAATACTATAGTAAATACAATAATTGATCAAATGACTTTTAAAGCAATCGGCGAGCTATTTTTTGATCGAAAAGATGTTCATTTATACTTTGATCAATCTGAAATTATTGGAAGACTAACTAAGCAAGGATTGCAAGAAGCAGAAATAATTGAATCACTAAAAGCATTAGAAGAAAAAGGTCATATAAATTATCAAAGGAATCTTGGATATAAGCCCGAAAATGAAATAATCTTAAAATATTATCAACTTTATTTTCAGAAAAATTTTAATGAGCTTTATTGTGAGGTCGCTGAAAGATTGCTTGAGCATTTTTCCATAAAACCTGGAGAGCAGCTTAATGCATCATCTTTCAAAGGGGATGATTTCCGGCATCAATTGATTGGCCTATTATTTGAATATTTTAAACGGGGAAATTATATTGAAATAGCTATTGAAACAGGATTTGGTCATTCTGCACTTTCTTTAACCTCTAGTGGATTAAGATATTTCGAAGAAATAAGAGATAAATATTCCATGATCGTTCCTGAAAAATATTCTGCTAAGTCATCATCCCTAAGCATTATTGAGAAAGAAATTCTCTCATGGATTTATAATAAATATAGAGAAAATAATAAATGGCCTGAAACAGGTACTCTTGAAGGGAAATTCTTGGATTACAGCAAAGAGCTGGATAAATTGCAGGATGAAAAATACTGGCGTGATGCATGGAATTGTGCAAGATTAACTTTAAAAAGTCTTGCTCTTTTTGATGATACAAAGGAAGAAATAAATTTAGTTCAGAAGACGCTTGATTGCATAGATAAGCTTTTGCGTGAAAAAGGGACAAGAGCGAGAATCTCTTCGAACGATATGAAAGCATGTCTTTCCGTAAATATCGATGAACTTGAAAAAGGGCTATCTTGGATGTATTTCTATGGGATTATAGATAACCAACGAGGAGAAGGAAAATATACTCCAAATGGCAAAATAGATGATTTCATTATAAATCGAAAGGAATTTAATGAAGGACGCACAACAGAAATGATAATAGCTAATTTAGATAAATAGCCTGATAAATCAGCTCAGAACCATAATGATAAAAAAGAAATAATCCAAGAAAATATTGAAAATGCTTGCCATGTAGATGTAGTAATCTTTACTCTCTTGACAGCAGAATTTGAGGCAATGAAAGTGCATATAATTTCGCCAATAACTCTTACTGAATCTCTACCTGCTAAAAAAGGTAGAATAAGCGATAAGACCATAATTTGCGTAAAAGGCATAAAAGGTGAAAAACAGACTTCAGCAATAATTCAAAAATTCTCTGCCAAATATTCTCCAAGATGGAATATTATTTGTGGAATAGCAGGAAGTATTACCAAGCATAGAGGCGATATTGTAATTGCTAAGTGGGTATATGATCTTGATTATGGGAAAATTGACGATAATGGAAAATTTATTCACAGATCGGAAAATGATGGAGGACCTGATGTGCGGCTTCTTAGCTACTGCGAATTGCTTGCTGAAGCTAAAAATCAAGACTGGAAGCAAACTATCAAAGCTAAACGCCCTGATAATGAATCAATATTGAGAACAGAAGCGCATATAGGTTATATCGCTTCAAGTGATAAGTTGGTTGATAACATTGATGAGTCATTTATTGAGGTTCTTATTAAAACTTTACCAGAAATAGATGCTTTTGAAATGGAAGGTAGTGGTGCAGGCATTGCTATAAGGCTTATCCAATCGGAGTGGATGATAGGGCATATTGTGATAAGAGGGATATCAGATATACCAGAGTCAAATAAAACAACGAAAAACGAATTTCAAGATAACGGAAGCGCCCAAAGAAAGATATGGAAAGCATATGCTGCGGCTGCGGTAGCAGCATTTGTTGCAGCATTAATAAATCGACTGCCAAAAAAATAAGCTTAAAGTGGAAATTGAATTTTAATCAAAAAATTTGAGGAAATAAAATGAGATATAAGCTGAATGCATATAGTGGGCGCTTAAAGCTTTTTTATGGGAATGAGGGAGTGAAATAATGCAAAGTAAGAGATCCGGACATTTAGACAGGAAGATAGATCTTTCAGGAAAGGATAAAGCTATGCAGCTTAGAGCTGTTCACTTTGTATTATTAGCATTATCCTTAGGATTAATAGTTGTATTAGCTTCGGAAGCACCACAAGACTTGAGAAATGCCATTCAGCAACTCAGGGATATAGATACATGGCATTCTCAGCATGGAGATTTACAATCTTTTGCTGATACACAGATAAAGAATAAGTTGAATGAGTCTGGACAGCTAAGGCTGCTTAACATGAATCCTATTCTATTTCCTGGATCAAACATACTACGATTGCGTTGCATAGAACCTAGAAAACCTAAACAACCAAAAGAAATCCTTATTCATGTAAAGTACAGACCACCAAATTGGTTTTTTTCAGATTCGAAGGATATCAATTCTATAGAGCAAACAGATGAGTCTGACTTCTCAGAAAAAATGAAGCCAGATCCTTACCAAATCCCTAAATTCAATCAGCCTGGATTTCAGTGGTGGAGTGCATTTAGTCTTAAAAATTTTATTAGTCTATGGAATGGATATAATGATATATTTGATATAGAAATTGCTATTCAATTGGAGCCAATGGCTTTTAGTGAGACTTACGTTCAAAGCATTGAAAAACTCTTTCAAAGCCCACAGATTCTTTATAGCATTGAGTCTGAATCTATGGCTTTTGAAGAGACTTTCCAATATCGCACCAGGGACATTCTCAATGCAAAGACAAGAGTTCTATGGGCTATTGAATCTGTTGAAAACGATAAAATTACGAGTTTCGACTTTGTGACAGAAGCAAAATTGTTTAAACTTAGACCTGAGCAGAAGACAAAACTTAATCCACAAATAACATGGGCTTATATTGCCTATGATCTCCGACCCAAAGAGCTACCCTTGAAGGATGACTTGCTGGGAGGATTTACAGTCTTCTATCTACCTGTTAGGACTGAGGAAATATATTCAGCAATTGATGGACAAAAAGTTTTAATGGGAGAACGATTCCTAAATAAATGGCGGCGAGGCTCGTTTCAACATTCATTCCCTGAACTTAGCAAAATTGCTTCAAATTTCCAAGACCTATCAATAAGACAACTTGAAAGCATGCTTGATGATCGAATAGAACGCTCTGGGGAACCTTTATCAGTGTTTGGAATTAGGCTTCCGCCGGAAGAAACAACTCGTTGGGGAATTTTTATTCTTGTTGCTGTGCAACTCTATTTTTATATTCACTTAGTGGCTTTTGAACGCCACATAAAAGATAAACATGATGATCCTTCTTGGGAAGTAGCATGGATTGGTCTTTACTCTTTGACAGCTTCTAGAGTTTTGTCGTTTATATCAGCATGTTTGATTCCTTTTGTAGTAGCTAGCTTTTCTGGAGTATATTTAATGAGAAGCGAGAAATGGGAATGGAGCATGATAGCCGCAGTTTCAGTGTTAGGTAGTTTCCTTTGTTCAACTCTAACTTGCAAAAGCTGGCTCGGGATCTGGGGATACTCTTTTTTGCCTTACAAAAGCCTATCAACTGGAGTAGCTAAAAAAATAAAGTCTAAGAACATTCCTATTCTAATTCTTATCGGCATAGGAGTGCTAGGACTTGAGATTGTTCTTTTCCTGTGTGGAGCGATACTGCGAGCTGGCGTTTTGAGCACAGAACTTAATGCCTATTTTGCAGTGCTTCTTATTGCAGTCATGCCTCTATTGTTTTCTATTGCATGCATATCTGCCTTCATTCTTGGTAGATTTCTCTCATTTCTCACAAATAAGTATAAGGCGGCATTTTGCGCATTAATAAGTGTGGCTATCGTTGCTATTACTACCAGCACCCAAATCTGGACGCTTACAGGCTACAACACTTCAGTACTTTTTCCTGGTCAGTATGTAGCTGGCTCAATTGCTGTGGTGCTTGCTAGTTTGCTTGGAGTATATAGTAATCGTCGCGCTGATGGTCAATGAAAATATGCTTTCTAGTGCTTTTTAATTTAATTTATTGGAAAACTTTTGCTTTTATAAAAATAAACTTTAAAATGGAAGCTTAAAATTCTAATTACTTGAAAAGATATTCTTTGATATTTTATACTTTTTCTCTAACTTCAGAACTCCTGACATAACTCTGAAAAATGAGCTATAATGCATATTTTAAAAGAATATTTTCAAATATATCGTTCTAATTAATGCAACATATTCAGGACATTTTGAGGCTGATGTATGCTTTTCTTGCCGATTATGAATGGTAAGGATAAAAAATGTTGCGCAAAAATTTGCAACTATGTCAAGGAGTTCTGAATTTTATAAAATACCACTCTCTGTTATTATTTACTCTATATATTTTCTAATTTCCAGGTACTTTATTAATGCATTTTTCTTCATCGCTATTTTACCCTACTTTTTCATTCTCTGCCTTTTATTGTTGCTAATACCCCCTGCTTTATACACTAATTATCTCTGTAAATTACACAATCAACCTTGATAAAAGAAGAGCTTCAAATACATACGGAAAAAAAGCAAAGTATTCTTTTGGCGAAAATGATATGACATTTTTGAATATTCTTTTCATTTCTTCTTGAAATCGTTCGTTATTTATAGCATCAGCGAGTATTTGAATACCATGGCCAAGTTCAAACAACCTTTCAGGGCGGAAATTCCCTCGCAATGTAAGCCATCTGTATATATGATGGCATGGTTTATTGCTTTGCCACTTATTTCCGTGCACTTTAAGCCAATTATCATCAAAAATTAT
>MFGW01000109.1:9419-9766 GCA_001780385.1 Candidatus Fischerbacteria bacterium RBG_13_37_8
AATCATTTTAATCACTTTGACTTATGGGTGATCGCCAAATTAATTCAATTTTATTCCAGCTTAGAATACATAAATAAGGTTTTATCGGCATCTCTTTTATGCCTAAACCTTATACTCTGGCTACCGAACAAAAGGAAATACCTATGTGCCATTTGAGTACATATATTAATGCATTTAATAAATATCTTCACTCTGATCATAAAATTTCAGAACAAATTGCAAGCCTTCATGAATGAGCAATAATCTCCCAAATTCTTCCCGACTCAATTCGTTTCCATCAATTATTATTGTCGGCATTCTTTCGGGGAAATTTGTTGTATTAGCATTTTCTTCAGGCTCCATTTCTA
>MFGW01000109.1:9790-13449 GCA_001780385.1 Candidatus Fischerbacteria bacterium RBG_13_37_8
TTGTAGACCAGCATTGAGTTTGTTCATTCCATATTATGTGCTTAGCATTTAGCGCCCTCTTAATCTTTTCTTTTAGCTTCTCTATTATTTCTTTCTTACTGCCAGACCCAGCCATTACAACAAATCTATATCCTTTTTCTTCTCCTTCCTGAATTTCAACCGCTTCATATTCTATAACATGAGCTAATGGAATTTTTCGAATTTCAAAAATTCTTTTATTCCCATCCTTATCAATAAACTCATTTCTAGTCATTTATATTTCTCCTTACAAAGAATATAATTTGTTTTTATGGAAAATAAAATCTCAGTGCGTTATCAATATTATGCCATTCATGACGAACTGTTTGCCAAGAAGTTATAATCAATATAGTTTATTCCTCGCTTAGCATCTTTTTTATTTGTTTGCGATATTCTAATTCTATTTCTGTGTTGCTGGGCTGGTGGATTGTAACTGCCCATTGAAGCAAATCATGCACTAGCTTGAAAAAGGGTCTTTGAATCAATGATTCGTCTTTTGTCTGATGATATTTTTCAATAAGATTATCGAATAATTGCTTATTTATTGCTTTTTTTTGCTTCTCCACGTCTGCATGAATTTTATTAATGCCTTCATTATTATTGCGTAGTTCCTGAATTTGGCTTTCTGTAATAGTGCAATTCAGAAATTTTGATAATACCTCTGCAATTTCCCTGCTGCTATAATTTGCTAATTCAAAATCTTTACCTGTAAAGGGCTTGTTATCATTATTAATACCCCAAACATATTTTAATCTTTTAGGGATATTATAGGGTGTACAATCGAATTTGAAAAAGAAATCATTTTCTAATAACTGGCAAATTTTACCCTCATTATCTGCAATAAAGAATGGGAAAATCTGCCATTTTTCTAAATTATAAGTTAAGAAAGAAGACCAGTTTGATAAAATAATATCAACTTTCCCTAAATCCGTAATTAGGTCATTTAATTTTTCTCTATTAGGTTTTGAAGTCAATGCAATTCTATCTTCTCTTCCTATTGTATCAAGAAGCTCTCTTAATTGCCTGAGTGATTCCGATGTAGATATCAATTTGTTTACTCCTTCATAATTTATTATTTCAATGCCTGCGTGCTCGGGACGAAAACCATACCACTTGAATATTTCAGGCAAAATAGTTTCTTCTGTCTTTCCTTCTACAAAAAGCATAATTTTGGGTTGATAATCAATTAAAAAATCATTAGCGAGATAATATAGTCTTTTGTAGATGTCATGATAATGGCTTTTTTGATTATCAGGATCATAAAAGCGCTTATTCCGCATTATCCTTGTGAGAAATGCATCTTGATTCATTTTAGGAGCGTCAAATTTAAGAATATCTTGGTGGCTTATTGGATCAGCAGCTTCATCAACATCCATAATTTCATGATGCACATAATCTTCGATTACTTGCTTTAACATTAAAGCCCAACCCAAATATTCAATACCCAATCTATTGCTACCTTGTAAATTATCTTTTTTGCTCCAGGAAATATTTTTCCATAATTGAATCCAATCATCCCGTTTAATTCCAAAAATCTCTTCTAATTTGCGAGCTAAACTTTGATACCATCCTGCAATGTCTTCAATGCTCAAGCCCAAATAATCAAGTTCATTTTTCAGGTTCATTTTCTTTCTCAATTCTATCCACTTTTTATCGTGGAAAATTCCACGGGATGTTCCTTTTGAATCAGATTGCGCATATTGATAATAAACATTTTGAATTGAGAGCATAAATTTAATAAATTTGTCATAATAATTTCGTTTTGAAATTAAGGATGGCTTAATATCTTCTATAAATTTTGTATAGTTATCTATTACCTTCTGCATTGGTACGCCATGTGCTATATTTGTCTTTAGAGTAAACCACTTTTTTAATTCCTGCAGCCAATAAATGTGATACGATGAATAATAGGTTAATATCTTTTGGCTGCCATTTTGTAAACGCTCCCCTTTGAAGCTTGACCATTCCTGAAAAGATTTTTCTGGGGCACCCCAAATATAATCCGAATCAAGCAATTGCAATAGCCATTCATTTTCAAATTGAGTTATTTCCCAAGGTATATCATAATATCGTCTTTCAATAAATCTTTCTAATATTATTTCTCCTTCTTGGAAAGAATATTCTTCTGTTGTTATACGAGGCACTCCTTCTTTATCTTTAAATTTTATTTTGGGTGTTTCAATTATTGGGCGTTCTATTCTTAGTAGCGGATATAGCAGTTGCTCCTTTTCGTAATATTCTAATTCCTTTTCGGAGATTTCAATTGAACGCTTTTTACAGAAATCTTTGAATTTCTCAGCCGGTAAAGGATAATTTTGCAAATATTTTTCTTCTCTAATAAAACGATGTATGAAATCAGAATCTCCAGTAATATTTTCATTCATAAATCTTTCCTGTAATCTATGCTGAAATAACGCTTTTCAGACATTTAATTTTATTAACCATGAAGCAAAAATAGCTATGTAGAGAATTTGAGAAATTAGAAAACGCTTTCCAGTATCATATCGCTTAGGTTCCAATACCGAATTTTTTGATATTGCCGGAAGTGTCTTTAGGAGAAGATTTTTGCATATTTGCTTCTTTTAGATTCTTTTCGGTCAATTTTTGGCCTCCGCTTATTGAGCATAGTAAAACAGCGTCGGATCTATATCGGGTAAATATATTGCTATTCTTTTGCTGATTTCAGGATTCCTTTGAATATTTCTTCTCTTATCCAGATTCCATTTTGCATCATCTGTTCAATGGAAGGCTTGATGGAAGTAATAATGCCTTTATTTTTAGCTTTTAATAATAAACCTATTGTTCCAATTACATTAAGACCTAAAATTTTCGCCTGCATTCGCGCAATTTTCTCATCTATTAACACAGTGTCAATTCCTTTTTCTTTGGCTAAAATAATTACCTCGGCTTCTCCTTGATCAAGCTCATGAAGTAATGTAATCTTATTACTATCTTTTATTTTGGCAATTTTCACCCAGCGCTTTGCACGCAATTCTTTTGCGCCTACACTTAATTTTCCTCCTGCCAAAATCTCCCTTTTTACTGCCTCAGGCATGTAGATAATTGAATACATATGCGGAAGAATATCTAACTGATTGCATAGAGTTAATGCAATCCAAGGAGATGTGTTGATAATGATTTGAGATTTTTTACCTGGCATTGGCTGCTTCATCTAAAATTTCTTCAATATCGACCTGGAAAGGGCTTACTTTGTAATGGGCGAGCTTCAGTAAGAACTGCACTCTGGTTATGCCTGCTAATTTTGAAGCCTTTCCAGATGATATTTTGCCTAATTCATAGAGTTTTAATGCTAAGAGAAATTTAGCTTCTTTTTCGAATTCTTCCTTGTTCTCTTTAAGAGACAATAGAATATCTTCTGAATATTTTATTGAAAGCGCATGTTCTTTCATTTTGTTCTTCCTGTTAAACATTAATAAATTTCATAACTAATAATAACACAAAAAGCAGCAATTGACAAAAAGCTATTTGCAATCTCTTGCAATTTTTTTAATGCTGCAAATACCTTTTCAATAACCAGACAAGTTGGAATCCAAAATAAATAAAAAATTAAATGCGAATTCTGCAAATGATATTGTAGGGGCAGACCTGCGTGTCTGCCCTTTGCTGGCAATCCTTCTAAA
>MFGW01000110.1:0-286 GCA_001780385.1 Candidatus Fischerbacteria bacterium RBG_13_37_8
GCAGTAATCTTCCAGCCGCTGCTAAAAGCAGACGGTCTCATTGATATATGCATTTTATTGGAGTCACCATTATAATATTTCAGCAGATCAATATGAGATTCTTCTATATGAAATTGTTCTTTTTCTATTAGTTGCAAGTACCAGGGATTTATACTCAGAGCAGTATAATAAAGGTCTTTTTCCTCTGGAATATCATCTTCCCAATAATTCCAACGGGCATCTATAATACCACTGGACACTATTTTGTCGTTTTCCTCATTATTAGTATCATCTATATTGCAGTGGT
>MFGW01000110.1:343-594 GCA_001780385.1 Candidatus Fischerbacteria bacterium RBG_13_37_8
TGCAATAATCAATGATAACATCTGATGCTATTGCAAACACTGTATTTACAAATGTAGTTGGATCATGCTGAAAGTTCTCGAAAATGCAATATCTGAAAATAGCGTTAGGATAAAAATAATTGGGTAGTATCTCATCAATCTCATCGCTATATGAAAAATGTAATTCATGCAAAGCATCGAAGCTACAATACTCGAATTGTACCGGGTGTTTGCCACTGTATATTATTGTGCTTAGATGTTGAGGATCAAGA
>MFGW01000110.1:700-842 GCA_001780385.1 Candidatus Fischerbacteria bacterium RBG_13_37_8
TAAAGATTTTGATGCGTTTTCCTTGTTCGCCTATAGCTTCAAATCCACCTTCACCTGTATAATCTCCAAGTTGTCCTATTATTATATTACTGTACTTCATAGCTAATTCTATTCCCGGATCTATAATTAGAAATGGATTACC
>MFGW01000110.1:872-4083 GCA_001780385.1 Candidatus Fischerbacteria bacterium RBG_13_37_8
TTCCATAAAATAGGGAATGAAGAGTAATGGGCAATTTTGCGGATCACTGCAGCCATATCCTAATACTTGAAGGTAAAGGTCTACATTATCATTCCAGTCTGTAGTAAAGTATACTCCATCTTTTTCTTGAATACATGAAGGACCATCGCATATTTCTTTATACAAAATGTTATTTCTTTCGACAGATTCTATTTTACGGCCTTGCCACTTAATTCCTCGAACGAGGCTTTTATTGATGCTTGAAGGAATCTGTGAATGGTACATAATATTTCCATCCATTTGTAAATTACCCTCTGTAAAATCCAGAAGATAAGCCGCTGAAGTGGCAGCAAAGGAAGTATCTGTCAGCTTATTATTGATAAAATATACAGTATCTTCCATTGAGCTTCCCAGCGAAAGTATCGATGCTTTTGCTAAAACACCCTCTATCTCATTATTTTGTAAGAGCATGCCCGTTTTTATGCTTACATATGGCAAATTACCTGCAGGCGGCATTGAGCCAATAATTTTGCTTGCTGTCATTTTGGAGCCTGTTTGATCTTGCGGATTGTATGGAATTGCGTATTCGTTAACATTCAAATATACTGCTCCACTTATAATACTATTATTTGCAATAAATCCAGCCTTTCCCGATTCTACATCGGTACCGATATTGATATATTTGTCAGAAGGAAATATCAATCGAGCTTCATTCATTAATAAATAAGGGATAGAGGTATCTGTGGAATGAATGTCAGTATGTTCAGTTATAAAATATGGGATTTGATTACAGCCAGAAGGAGGGTCTGCGCAACTATATCCCAATTTAAAGAGCTCGAGATTACGATTGTACTCGGAGTCCCACATTATATAAATGCCGTCTTCGAATGTCGAATCGCTTGTTTGCTGATATATCAAGTTATTGTTTTGTTGAGAAATAATATTGCCTCCCTTCCACTGTATGGCTCTTGCTTTGTTATTTTGAGAAGACAATATATGATAAATTTTATTATTTTCAAGCAGCAAATCACCGCTTAACAGATCGATAATTGCGGCTGGAGAAGTTGAAGTGAAAGAGGAGTCCACTATTATATTATTAAATAGATATGCTGCTTGCAGAGGATTAAATCTTATTATTGGATTGGAATCTTTTATTATTCCTTCAACAAAATTGTTATTAAGAAAAATGTCCGTATTGCAATCTATTATTGGTCCTGATGTGCTATTAATATATGTATTTTCGATTTTGCTGCCCGAATTATTAATAGGATCATATGGTAGGGCTGAGTTTGTTATTTGTATTTTTGCTTTTCCGGTTATTTCACCGCCATAAAATATGATACCTGCTCTTTTGTTCGAACTACTATATCCTATCTTCAAAATCCGCCCTTGATTAAAAATTAAACGACTATGATCCAACGTTAAATAGGGATAGGGTGAGTTACTTGAAGCAATATTTATGTCAGTATCATCAATGTAGTATGGAATTGTTTCACAGATTTGATAGTTTGGACAGTTATACCCCATGTTGAACAGGAGCACATTGTTTTGAAAATCTCCGTCAGCGCTGCTGAGATAAACACCGTCAGCTAAAGGATCAGAGCTATTGTATGACAGTTTATAAATGGCATTAGAATATTCTTGACCATCTATCTTATCCGTAGCAGTATAAACTATTGCTCTGCTTTTATCTATACAATCGTGCTGTTCATTATCCAGTATTGTAATGATCTCTGTTTGGCTTAGATAAATGTTAGCGTTTCTGCTATAGATTATGTATTTTAATGCAGTAGGGCACCACTCTATATTAACAACAGTGTTTATGAGATTTAGTTTGGCATTATTAAGATTCTGGAAAATGCCAGAAGAAGGATTTGGCATTTTTGATTTCATGTGACTATTAGAGATAGTAAGATTTGAACCATTATTATCAATATAGGTAAAATTATATATTTGCGTATTGTTTATGAACGAATTTAATGATTTGTTAAAATAAATTCGATTCCATAGTTTATCATCTTCACTTGATTTTATTATCACAGGTTTTTCGGCACTACCGTAGATCTTAATATTTGCACCTGTAGATGTTATTATACTCCTATATTGATCAAGATATATACAGGTCCCTTCCAGTATTGTTAGTGTGTTATTGCTTGAAATGGTAACATCTTGAATAGTAATATGATAACATTTATTTGGTCCCCATTCATCACCATCAATTGGACCATTTTTTTCAATACAATTATCAGGCAGAGTAATGTTAGTTATCGACACTTCTTCTGAAAAAATGCTTTCTTCCAGTATGTCAGATTGTTGAAATATTACCGATGTTACTGCTATAAAAAGCATGCAGGAATTATCAATATTCGTAAGTGAAATCTCAAAACATTTCTTTTCAGGATTATGTTGACAGGTTGTATTGCTTAAATCAGAATGTCTGGCATAATTTCTGCTTGACGCCCCCCAGTAAACTATATAATGAGTAGGATCAGGTCCGACTATCGGCTTGGCCCATTCTACTCGAACAATCCCTGCAATTAATTCAGCAGCTACATCAATCGGCGGCTGGAGTCTGCCAGAATCAATAGGAAAAAAACTTTCAGCAGACCAGTCAGATCTTCTTCCATTTTGATCAACAAATTGCATTGAATAATATAATGGGCTTATTTCTTTAGCTTTATCCAGAATTTTTCTGTTCACTCTGATTGAATCTGTTGCACCGCAAGGAAATTGCCCTTCGAAGAGAGAATTATGAACTGCTAGAAGTTCCGCCTGATGAACGTCATCAAGACCTGTTTGTGTACCAACATAAAGATTACAGAAAATATCCTGAATGTCAGTTTTCATATCCGGCGAAGTATCTTTAAAGTCATACGAAAAGCTAATATAATCGGAGTAGAATTTTACTGTGCTTTCGCTTATATCAGGAGCATTTGGTGGCTCATTAATATTATCACCGTAAGGTTCAGTCGGGCTGGAAGCATCAGCTTCGCGATTTGTAAAGACCATTACAACACTTTGCTGAGGTACATTTTCTTGTGTCAATCCTGGACCGATAATTGATTCATAATTCAATAGCGCTTCAAGGTCTGAATCATTATCTAAATCAACCAGTACGGAACCGGTAATTGCTACCGATCCAATCGTTTCATTAAAGTAAGCAAATTGATCGTTTCCCAGATTGCGGAAAAGAAAACCTGGACCCATCATTATTGCGCAAGGATACTCCGGT
>MFGW01000110.1:4107-12223 GCA_001780385.1 Candidatus Fischerbacteria bacterium RBG_13_37_8
AAAACTATATCAATATCACCGTCATTATCAAGATCTCCAGCATCACCTGAGCCTAAACGCAAGTCAGGAGATATAGGAGGATTTGAAAAAGCAACTGCATCCTTCTTTTGAAAAATACCAGTACCGTCGTTGATATAAATCTTTAAGTTTGTGGTGAAGGAATCTGCCACGATATCGATCGAACCATCATTATTGAAATCTGCTGCTTGGAGAGAACTGATGAATAATTCTGGTTCCCATGCATCAAGTGAGCGTTCAAAAAATCCGTTTTTATAAATGTATGTGATATTGAGTGGTATTTCATTTTCCTGTTCATCAAGCGTGCTGCCGGCAGCAATAATATCAAGATAAGAATCGTTATTGATATCAGCGACTTTGAGATTGCCAATATAATAAGGCGAATCATGAGAAATCGGGAAACTGGAAAACTTCCAGTGCGTAATGCCTTGATCATCTATTTTAGTGGAATTAATCCATAGTATTATTCCATCTCCATAGCTTCCAAGAAGTACATCGAGATCACCATCGCGGTCAACATCTGCTATTTCAGCCTGGTAATAGGCGCCGGAATAAGATATTGCATCCTCAAAACTGCCATCGCCATTTCCAGACAATATTATCCATTCTGATATACTGTTATCATGGTAGCAGTAAATAACATCAAGATAACCGTCTCCATTCAAATCTCGCAGCACCGGTTCACCCGCACAATCTCCTGTATCACGGAAAGATACCGGCGTAGCAAGTTCACCATTATTGTTAAAGGAAAGCATTATTTCTATGCTCTGCACATCTTTTATGCCGAGCAATAAAGCATCGCTGAATCCATCACCATTAATATCACCAAATGCCTCTTTTGTTGTATATATACGTAAATCACCTTCCATTTGACCACTTAATTCATACTGGATGTGCGGAATCAGGTCAAGAATATATGAAGTTTCGCTGCAATTAAGATTTGGATCACAATCACATTCATTGCTTTTATTGCAGGCTATCACTGCATAATCATATTTATTTGATTCCGGCGCTGCAAACGATTCATCAAAGTAATAATTATCAGTTACATTTTCTCGCCATTCATATTCCTGCTGTGAAGGCCCTTTGCGCCATATTTTGAAGTAGCCGAAATCAGGCGCTGGACTCGGCGCCCAGATCATGAAAATACGTCCGGGAGCAGATTGATAAATTATTCCATCCTGAGCTACAAGATCTGATACAGCCGGAGGCGGCATTAGATTAAGTATTCCTACATCATCAAAGAAAGCAGTATTTCTTGAAAAAGCATTATCAAAATCATGAATGAAAAATATCCTGTCAATTTGTGCATAATCTCCATACATGCTATGCCAGTCTTTGCCGATGGGTAATTTTAGATAGTGCCATAGAGAATCAGCGATGATGGTGTTTTGATAAGTCTTATTAATGAAAGGCTCAGTTGCCAGTTCGGTACCTGCTAATATATAAATCAATTCATTTTGCCCATCGCCTACTCCGATACCAATCATTTCAGGGATAGAATCGATGCGGAGAGCAAAAAATAATTCAGAGCTATCATTAAGTTCGACCGGATTAATATTTTGATCGGTAAAGTTGTAGGTTTTCCAGGTGTTGCCTGATATGCGAAGCGATCCGGTTCCACGATTTGAAGTTGACAAATCGTGTGAAATATCAGGAGCAAGGTCCTGATTGCCTGCAAGTCCGTTATATTTTTGAAGCGGCGGTAGATATGAATCAAATTCTGATAGGTATGCAGCAAATTTAGATTTCCTGTAAATAGTAACTGTCTTTAGCTTTGAGCGTGAATCAGCGGTAATTGCTTCTATATTGATAATATTTTCACCTTCGCTGAGATTTATGGAGGCGCTCCAGCTTCCTGAAACCGGAAAAACAACGGATGAGCTGATGTGAATCTCGATTATATCAGGCGAGCTTACTCCATTAAATTGAATGGCACTATTTTGAGATATTGAATTATTGGCTGGTGAGATGACTAAAAAATCAGGATCCGCTGTATTGATATTTAATGATCCGCTGGAAAATTCTTTAGCAGATTTGTAATGAATTGAAATTAAATGGATGTATTCACCATTTGGAGCTATAGTGCATTGCAACGAATGATCGAATGGCGCCGATAAATCGCTATTATCAATACTGTTATCCTTCATGCAGCCATCCCACGGAATGTCAAGAATAAATTCTGTGTACCCATCAGGATTCATTTCAAGATTTCCATGTGATTGCCATACCTTCGAATTATCATTTTTTTTGCGCACTTCTATTTTCCATTGGATAGGAGCATTTCCATGAATCCTGTCTGCTGTGACAAAAGCATGAAGAGAAAATATTACAGTGTCATTTATCCCATCACCATTTGGCGAAAATTCTACAGGATTCACATTATATGAAATTATCTTTATTTCAGGTTTGTTATTTGAATAGGAGTTAGCCAACGAGAATGATATTATTATCAAAAGAAGAACAAATACTTTTTTACCCATTATTAATTCCCCCCTTTATTAATATTTTGAATATAATACTTTAATATCTGGAGCATAGCTTTTATACACTACCCCTTATTTTACAATTAAATATCGATTATGCACTTTTCATTTAACACACATAGTAATCCCTATTTGATCAAAATGCATTATGTTCAGGCAATTTCTGCAACTTCATTTTTTCCTTTCATGTCTCACAATAAAATATTTTACATGCCATTAAATTATTTGTCAAGAGGTATAGATTAGACATATTGACATTAGTAAATGCTGACGCTATGCTATATTATCAATTTTAGGAGGAAAATAAGATGAAACCTATATTTGTGCTGATGATATTGCTAATTTCTTTGCCGATGCTTTCACAGGTTTCTCAGAAAGAAAATGCTGAAAAAGCAGTAGAGGCAGTTAAGCATATATTTCCACAATGGAAACAATTACAATTTGAATTTGATAAAGTAGACGAATCAGCAATTCCAGATTATCTTCAAGCAAGATTTTATGTCACCCATCAGGATAAGAAAGTGCCTGTCGTAGTTTATTATCGTAAAGATATGAAATATGTATTCGTCGGACAATTTATTGATATGGAAAATAATAATAGCTTAACAAATGAATTTGCAGGCGAAATAAAGTTTACAACGGTTGATATGAATACATTGAATTTAAAAAATGCTGCACGAATTGGTGAATTAAATGCGCCGGTCACTATTATAGAATATTCTGATTTTCAATGTCCATATTGTAAAAAGGCTGCACCGACCGTTAAAAAAATACTTGAAAATTATAAAGATAAAATAGTATTCATCTATAAGCACATACCATGGCCCAAGCATAAATTTTCGAGGAAATTAGAGATAGCGGCTGAATGTGCCAGAGAGCAAGATGAACAAGCATTCTGGAATTTTCATGATATTTTCTTTTCCGAAGATTTTAAAATAGAAGATGAAAAGGAGCTTCAGCAAAAGGTTATGGATATAGCTTCAAAAAATAAATTGAATAAGACCATGTTCAAAAGCTGCTATGAAAATAATAAGACTGAAGCATTAATCAATGAGCATTTTAATGAATCAAAGGTATTCAAAGTGAGCAGCACACCGACATTTGTGATAAATGGGCAGCGCTTGTTAGGAGCTTTGCCTTATGAGAATTTCAGCAATGTTATTAATGAAAAATTGAATGAATTACAAAAAACAAAATAGCTGCAAAAAGACTAAAATGAATATTCATCTATAATACCAAATCCGACTGTTCCTAAGACTCTTCGACAAATGGCGGTAGTACATGAGATAGCAGCAGGGTAGACACAAATTTTTCCTGATTATTCATCATTTCTGTTGCCCTATCAATAAGAATATTCGCAATAATATTATTCATCGAGTATATTATCTCTTATCAGGTTTAAATATTTAACTTTAATTCTATTATATTTCATATTGACATCTCTTTTTTATATTATACAATATAGTATTAAATAGAAAGGCAAGCTAATTGTGAACCGAGAGATTATGGCAATCATTGTTCATGAGAATTCTGATGGTATATGCCAACTGTGCGGAAAAGCTCATAAATTAGATAATTGGGGAATCACATGGGAAATCGACCATATAAAACCTTTATCCCGAGGAGGCACTAACAGCATTAAAAATTTAGCTTTGCTATGCAAATCTTGCAACCGTAGAAAAAGTGATCGGACTTTGCAGAAATTATGGAAAGATGATATGGAAGTACTTATAGATGAGGTCTTAAACTTGTATTATAATAAAGGAATAAGTATAGATAAAATTGCAAAAAAGTTAGATTTAAATAAAAAGATAATAAGCATAATTATTCATGAAGAAACCAAGCCAATATTAGAGAACATGTAATCAAAGAAAAAGGAAATTATTGTGAAAAACACCGAAGAGGATATAAAGCTAAAAGTAATTATGTCCTGGCTTAAGAGATTAGGTTTTGAGGAAAATGAAATGGAATTTGAAAAAACCTTCACAATAAGACTTGGAAAGCTATCTGCAAAAATATGCGCAGAAGAGCAAATAAAGATTCATCGTCGCTTAGATATTCTTGTTAAAAGAAATGGAGAAAATCTATTTGTCATTGAAGTAAAAACTGATGGTAAAAAATTGAATGATAATGATAAGGAGCAAGCGATAATCTATGCTCGATTAGTCAATCCAATAGCTTCTATAGCAATGGTTACAAATGGCAAAGAAAGCAAGATATACAGAACAGGAGATAAAACAGAATTAGAACAAAATAAAGAAGCAATTCTTGGCTATAAAATAAATACCGATGATATTCAAAGAATTTATGCAGAAGCATTAGAAAATTTCATAGGTTATTCAGCAGAAAATGTAAAAACATTTTGCGATGCTCAAATAAAGGATAATATGAAAACATTACTAGGGACCAGCGAAGAACTAAATAAAAAATATATTCCTGAATTATATGTCCCCTCTAAAAAATTAGCTAAAAGAATAGATGAATTTTTGGTTAGTGATAAACCTGTTTTCGCAATAATTGGAGAATCAGGAAGTGGGAAAACATGTTCCATGTGCGGATTTGCAATTAACCTGCTAAAAGATAATCCTGTTCTTTTTTATAGAGCAAATAGCTTATATGAAGGAATAACAAAATCAATAGCTAATGATTTCAATTGGGTGTTTAGCTCATACTATGATGATATACAATTGTTGAAAAGGATTAATAAAATTTTTAAAGATAGAAAGATTGTGATATTTATTGATGCAGTAGATGATTGGGATTCAGCTAATAAAATAGCAATGCTGGGCAATTTTGCTTCTAAGATTAATAACCTAAATTTCAAGCTAATTATAAGTTGCAAAAGCAGTCAATGGGATATGTTTCTATGCGATAAGGGGATACCCACGCCTCTTTCAGAAGAAATATATCTCAGTTCAAAATATTACCTTATTGAGCCATTTGACGATGAAGAATTCTTTACTATGATTAAAAAATATCAGCAAGTTTATAATTATTATGGCACATTTGGGGAAGACGTTTTAAAAGAATGCAGAAAATTACCTTTTTTGCTAAAATTATTTTTTGGAGTTGCCAGAATTAAGAAAATTCCTCACCTTAACTTTTCAATTAAAGAATTTTATGATGAATATTATAAAACAATTATAGATAGATTACCTAACCGTGACAAAGAGTATGCTGAAAGAATATTAAAACTATTAGCAAGAATACTATATGAAAATAATTTAAACTCAATTAAGGAGGAGTTGCTAAGGGCGGAAGGGCATATCCCAAACAATGAAGATATAAGGCATTCTTTGTTCGAATGCAACATATTGGAAAAACATAAAATTGATTCAGAGTATTATATTGGATTTTATTTTCAGAAATATAGAGAAAAACAGATAATAATAGATGCGCCAATTAGAGCTAATGCGGAGGCTTATCTTGACTTATATATTAAATTGAATATAGGTTCAGAATTTTGCATTTTGCGAAACATGATATACAAAACTATAGAACATGAGTTACCTGAAGCATTAGAAAAACTGGCATCTTTGCATTTTTGCTAAGATAAAAAGCAATAATACTGAGGATTTCCTTATAGTATGAAATTGATTATATACATAAAATGCTTCGATAAGAGAATTAAATTATGGTAAAAGAAAAAAAAGAATCAGAGCATAATATAAATAAGGAAGATTTATTTTCTGCAGCGGCTGATAAATTGATTGCCAATATTGCTGAAATAATGAGAAGAGCAAAGACAGAAGAAGATCTACGTATCGGCTTTGAAAAGTCACTAGAACCTATTTTAAAAAGTATTGGCATTGAATCAAAGCCAATTTATGAAAGCTTAGGGACTGAGAAAAAATCTATATATCGAGGACGTCCTGATGCCATACATGGTCAAATAATTATAGAATATGAATCACCCAACTCTTTCTGTTCGGAATCTGTTATTAATCATGCTTTTGATCAATTAAAGGAGTATATGGCTGCTAAAGCTACTGGAGAAAAAGCAGTAGCTATTGAGATATTAAAGAGAATTGTGGGGACAGGTTTTGACGGATCCGCCATATTTTTTGTCAAATATGTTGGTAAGACAAATAACAAGATTGTTGCAATAGATGAAAAATTATTTATTATTCAGGGGCCTTTTGCTATCAGCCAGGATAGTATGCGTACCTTTCTTACTTATTTAAGAGCACTTGTTCGTCTACCACTTTCAGCAAAACATCTGACGGACAAATTTGGACCTAAAAGCAAAATAGCTCCAATGGCAGTATCCGCATTTGTAGACGCCTTGGAGAATTGGAGTAGTGAAAGAACAGAGGTATTTTTGAATGAATGGAAACGCTTATTTGGAATTGTTTATGGTGAACAATTTACCTCTCAGCAATCCGAAGAAGCCCAAATTTTATCAAAGAGTTATGGAATAAATAAAGAAATAGATTTCCAAAAGCTGCTATTTTCTGTGCATACTTATTTTGCATTCCTGATGAAATTAATAGCTGCTGAAATAATAAATCTTAAAGAAGGCGCTTTAGCATTATCATATTCTCATCAACTGACTCATTCTTCAAGAGATGATTTGCTTGATCAATTGACTTATATTGAAAATGGCGGCATTTTTGCTGAGCGGGGAATTACAAATTTTCTTGAAGGAGATTTCTTCCAGTGGTATCTGGATGCATTCTCTCCTCGCCTTGAGGAAGCTATTAGAGAAATTTCAAGGGGCTTATCTGAATTTGAACCAGCAACGAGCGTTATTAATCCTGAATTTACTCATGACCTTCTTAAAAAGCTTTACCAATATTTAATGCCACAAGAAATACGCCATAAGCTCGGGGAATATTATACGCCTGATTGGCTTGCAGAATTAATTCTTGATGAAGTAGGTTATAAAGGCGATATCACTTCGCGCTTACTCGATCCAGCATGCGGATCAGGAACATTCATTTCCTTAGCAATTCAAAGAGCCAAAGAATTTGGTAAAAAGAATAATAGGTCTTCTAATACCATCGCCAAGTATATTAAAGAAAATATATGGGGATTTGATTTGAATCCTCTTGCTGTGATTGCTGCAAGAACAAATTATCTTTTTGCGCTTGGTGAGCTACTTGATGAACTTGAAAATTGGGAAATTCCTATTTATCTTGCGGATTCAATATTATGGCCAGAAAAAACGGGGCAGATGCAGATAGATTTTGTAGGCGGAGATCATGTGAAAAGGCAAACCTCTGTTAAATTATTTCACGTACCTTACATCTGGATAAAAGATAAAGGATTTCTCATGCAATATGCTGCACCACTGGTAGAAGAGATGGTAAAACATCGTTATTCAATTTCAGAAGCAATGGAATCATTTAAAAAGAAAGGATTAGTGTTTCCACCTCATGAAAAGGTAGTTGAAAATTTTTATAAAGAAATTCTTGAGCTTGAAGAGCTTGGTAAAAATGGTATCTGGGCAAGATTTCTCAAGAATGCTTTTGCTCCTCTTGTTGCAGGGCAATTTGATTTTGTGGTTGGCAATCCGCCGTGGATCAGATTGGCTTATCTTTCAAGAGAATATCGCGATGCAACATTACCGATGTGGCGAGAATTTGGACTTTATTCGCTAAAAGGACATG
>MFGW01000110.1:12363-12618 GCA_001780385.1 Candidatus Fischerbacteria bacterium RBG_13_37_8
TTTAAAGAGGGTGTTTCTAATTTTAAAAAAGGTATTGGGGCAAATGACTTAGCCAATAAACTTGATTATAACAAGGTATATTTCGGCAAAGGAACACTCGGAAAAGCGGCGCAAAAATACACCGATACAATCTTTAATTTTTATTCGGCGGCTGACCGACCATTTTACCATTCTGCTTTAAAAAACAACCTCTACGACTTGGCGACAGTAGAAGCCAAAAATAGAAAACTTACAGGAAACGCCGCGAAAGAATTT
>MFGW01000110.1:12658-12942 GCA_001780385.1 Candidatus Fischerbacteria bacterium RBG_13_37_8
CGCAAGCGGTTTCTGCCGCACAAAAAGCAGTGTTCCAAGGTAAAAATGCTTTAGGAGCAGGACTATCTGGTCTTAAACAGGGGATGAAGCGTTATGGCGGATCGGCGGGCGAAATCGCAAGTGAGGGAGTGCTTCCTTTTACAGGAGTGCCTTCTGCGATTGCTTCGGCAGTGCATAATTACAGCCCGACAGGAGCGATAGCTGGTGTATATCGGGCAATTGTTCAGGCTAAAAATGGAGGACTGACCCAGGCAGGGCAAAGAGAATTAGCGGAAACCTTAGGC
>MFGW01000110.1:13005-13202 GCA_001780385.1 Candidatus Fischerbacteria bacterium RBG_13_37_8
ACGCTCGGCTATCCGACTGATGCAGGCGAAAGGTCCTTATGGGAGCAAGAGGGTAAAATACCTTATGCTATTAAAATAAACGGTAAATGGAGGTCTTTGAATTATATGGGGCCGATAATGTCTTTGCTTTCAATCGGTGGAGAAATTCAAAAAGCTGACGATACAGGTTTAACGGCTGTCGGCAAGGGAGTGCTAGG
>MFGW01000111.1:0-1033 GCA_001780385.1 Candidatus Fischerbacteria bacterium RBG_13_37_8
GTGGTGGAAAAATCCACTCCCTGCCTACAGCAGCCAGGGAGTTTACTGGCGTAAAGGTATTGAAGAATTTCTTGATGAAAATGAAATTAAATATTTTATCATTGATCAAAATCAATTAAAGAAAGCAGCCCCATATGATTTAGTTAAAACGCCGTTTGACAGTTATAATTTATCAACGCCATGGATCCGGAAGAATCCCGTAGCCGTTTTTGTGCGTGATATAGAATTATCGAGACAGGTTTGGGAGCATAATATTGGGTATCCAGGGGATGCAGCCTATCTTGATTTTCATAAGAAGCATCTTGGTGGTTGGCTCCGTTACTGGAAAATTACCGATCCTCATGCAGATCTTCAGTACAAGCATGATTATTATCCTGATGATGCATTCAGCGGAAAAATTCAGGAGCATGCAGGTCATTACAAATGGTTGATTAAGGAAAGTCTGAAGAATAATTTTTATGCGGTAGGGGATGCGAGAATTGCCTGCATGGCATTTGATGCAGAATTATTTGGTCACTGGTGGTTTGAAGGACCAATGTGGTTGTACTATGTTTTGAAATGGATAAACATGGATCCTGAGATTTCTACCGTGGTGGGCAGTGAGTATCTTCGCGGGAAGCCTCCCTATAATTATATACATTTACCGGAATCTTCATGGGGGAAAAATTATGACAGCAGCACATGGATCAATCCTGACGTTTATTGGGTGTGGGATAAAGTATATGAAGCAGAGAAGGAGATGCATTATTTAGCACATCATTTCATAGGGCGAAAAGATGATGAAATACTCATGAAGATTATCAAACAAGCCATTCGCGAATTATTTTTCCTGCAATCATCGGATTGGGAATTTATGATCACAAATTGGAGCACGCGTGATCATGCAGAAAATCGTGTTGGTCAGCATTATTCAGATTTCCGGAGACTAACGAACATGGCATGGAACTATGGACACGGAAATTGGATTTCACCAAGTGACTGGGATTTTCTTGGCTCTGATCAATGGCTCAGGGATATTTTTGATCCAGAGCTG
>MFGW01000111.1:1073-4882 GCA_001780385.1 Candidatus Fischerbacteria bacterium RBG_13_37_8
AGGTTGAAGCTAAGAAGAGGCTTAGGAATATACCCTGTAAATAGTAATCTCAACATCAAGCTCTTTTCTCTACCTATACCTTTTTACTGGAGTTTCCCCAAATTTTTTTAGTCATGGGGTGAAGATATAGCATAAATGGGCGTTTTAGGATTTTATTAAGTGGGAAAGGTGACTTAGAGATAAGTAAGGCTAATCAGGTAAGAAGGGAGGGCGACTTTTAAATCAATGGGATTTTTTGCAACGAGACTTGGGCAGGTTTTTGCTGAAGCCGCTTAAAGCGTGCGGCTGAAGCAAAACTCTGCCCAAATCTCGTTGCTCATATTTGGTCCTCGCTGAAACAAATTACAACATTAATCCCCGGTAATTCCGCCTCTGTCTGTCTTCCGCAACTTAAATACTGCTCCGCGTGCCCCTAAACAAAAAGTGGGGGATGGCAAGACCTTTTTACTATTGACTTATTTATGAAATTCCGGCATATTATATAGGCTACTTTTAAAAGTAGGAAACAACTAAGAAACAATTAAAAGGAGGTTTTTAATGTATTGGAAACTTAACACACGCAGTGTAGTTCTTCTTAGCTTTCTTGTGGTGGCAATAGCAATGTCATCGCTGGTTGCATATGGTTTTAAAGCTAAAGAAGAGCTCAATTCAATTGAAGCGAAAGAATTCAGTGCTGAAGAGATTTATATTAGTTCAACTCAGGTACCTATGGAAGAGATTATTGGACAGTTATCAAACAGTAATGCCTGGAATGCGTTTCTGGCAGAACATAAGAGCGCTTATGTTTATTTTGACCCACGTTCCGGCAGACCGGTTTCTTTAATGTATCCACAACCAATTATTCCTGGAACTGGTGAAGGAAACCAGGTAACGCTTGCTGATTTTTCACCAACATTAGGACGTGAAATCACTGAAGTGAATGCACAGGTAGTACGCGAAGTAGTCTTAAAACACCTAACCAAATATGCATCATTGCTTAATATTAATGTAGATGAAATTGGCGAGATCAGAGCAACTAATTTTGTTGAAAATGTATGGCATGTAAATGCTACGAGAAAGGTTAACGATATTCTTGTACGTGATGCTACAATATCATTACTCATCAACCATGGTAATTTAGTCCTTTGGGGATTGGAAAAATGGGGTGATATAGATGTAAGTATTGTGCCTGCCATCAACAAAGAAAGAGCTTTAGAGATCGGATATGATTTCGTTGGCGGGAAAACATTAACGGATAATTTCCTCCGCAGACCACGTCTTGAATTAATTCCGGTAGCTCCGGATTGGGATGGTGCAGTTGGCAAAGGATATAGTTACAAGTTAGTTTGGGCATATACATTTGCACGTGATGGTTTTGTCAATAAATGGGAAACATTAGTTGATGCACATTCAGGAAGAGTACTGTCATTTCTGGATACAAATCTTTATGCCACGAAGAAAATAGTGGGTGCAATTTATCCAGTCAGTGATGATGAATGTTGCCCCGATGGCTGTGCAGTGACTGGAGTACCTGCACCTTACACAAATACAGGCATGACGACTCCGAATGATTATACCGATTTCGGTGGTTTATATGATTATTCATCAGGAACTGCGGTAACTACACTTGATGGCAGATATGTTCAAATGGGAACTGATAATTGCGGTACGATAAGTGAATCTTCCGCAACCGGTGATATTGACATGGGTGGTACCAATGGACAGCATAACTGCACGGTACCGAGCGGTCATTCAGCCGGTGACACGTTCTCTTCGCGTTCCTGCGCTATTGAAACTACTTATATGAACCGCCAAGTTCGTAGCTGGTTAAACATGGCATGGCTCGATTCGTTCATCGTTTGCAACGTGAATATTAATTCATCCTGTAATGCATATTTCTCTGGTAATTCAATCAATTTTTACCGTTCAGGCGGTGGTTGCAGAAACACTGGTGAAATTGCAGCAGTATTTGATCATGAATGGGGACATGCAGTTGATACGCATGATGCTCAGCCGTCAATCAGTGCACCGGGTGAAGCAATTGCTGATATAGCTGCTTCCGTGAGACTTCATGAATCATGTATTGGAAGAGGCTTCTTCTGGACATTAGATAGAGGTTGCGGTCAGTGGACCAACTGTCCTACCAATCCTGGTACTTCTTACGGTTACAACTGCAGCGGGTATAATGCAGCAGAATGCTGTTTAAACTGCACAGGTATTCGTCAAATCGATTATGTGCAACATGCTGATCCCGATGCTGATACACCAGCAAATTACACCTGCACAATTTGTGGAGCCAGCAGTGGGACTCCTTGCGGAAAAGAAACACATTGCGAAGGTATTCCACCTGCTGAAGTGGGTTGGGACCTCGCAGCTCGTGATTTACAGGCAGCTCCATTTAACATGGATAAACAAACAGCATTTACGATTGCTGATAAGATTATATGGCAGGGGCATAATAATGTAACTTCATGGTATACCTGCACCTGTCCGAGCACATCCAGCGGTTGCGGTGCCAATAATGCTTATCCGAACTGGATAGCAACTGAAGATGATGATGGCAATGTAAATAATGGTACGCCGCACATGACAGCTATTTATGCAGCGCATAACCGTCACGGAATGGCCTGTGCGACACCTACACCGCAAAACAGCGGCTGTTCCGGTGCTCCAACAACAGCAGCAACATTAACAGCCGCACCAAGCAATAACAGCGTTGCACTATCATGGAATGCAGTGACAGGCGCAGCAAACTACTATGTATGGCGAACTGACGGTCCTTATGGTTGCGATTTTGGCAGAGTCAAAATAGCTACGGTAACTACGACAAGTTATACAGATAACCAGGCACTTAATGGCAAAACCTATTACTACAATGTACAGGCAATTGGTTCCAATAGCGACTGTCTTGGACCATTAAGTAATTGTGTTTCTGCAACGCCTGTTCCATGCACTTCTTGTGCTGCTTACCTTGGCGGTAGTGCATCAATTGAGAGTATCACCGGTGGTGATAGTGATGCATATCTTGATAACTGTGAAGGTGCAACTGTACAGGTTACTATTCAGAATATCGGTTCATCAACTGCTGCAAATACGAATGTTAACATTACATCTACTGATTCTTTCATCAGCATCAGCACGCCAATGCCGATTAATGTTGGTGATATACCTTTTGGCGGAACTGTTAACACAACCTTTAGTTTCAGCGTTGGCCAAGGTGTAAATAAGGCAGCCTGCCTGGAAGATGGAACATTTGACATTTCAGTACAATCTACAGGACAAACACCGGCGGCAAACGATGCATTCGGATTCACCTATGAAATTGATATCTTAACAGGAAATGTTAACTGGCCATTTGAAACTGGTTTGGACGGTTGGACAGTTGAAGGCGGAACATGGGCGCTTAGCACAACTCGTGTAAATCCTGGCGGAAGCACCCATAGTGTCCATTCATCGCAAGCAGTTAATCAAAACTGCGATATGATGATTTCTCCTGAATATGAGGCTACTTCAACAACGGTTTTACATGCACCGAACTGGTACACCATTGAACCTTATAGCGCCGGTTACTGGTACGATAGATCTAATATCTGGGTCGTGCAAAGCGGAATTGAAACGCTTATCAGTCCTGCAAGCGGCAAGCTTTATGTGACAGGTACTTTATATGATTGGTCAAGCTATTGCAACCAGGGCACGGATAAATATGGATGGGCCGGTACGGGAGCTACTTGGGGTGATTCAGTGTTCAATCTCGGCTCATACGATGGAGAGATATTGCAGTTAAGGGTCAAAAATATGACTGATGACTTGTCAGCACTTGAAGGTACGTA
>MFGW01000111.1:5148-5861 GCA_001780385.1 Candidatus Fischerbacteria bacterium RBG_13_37_8
TGCGGTTCTATTGAAGCGCTCTACAATGCAGGCGTAGTGAGCGGTTGCCAAGCTTCTCCTCTTATGTATTGCCCGTCATTAAATACCGATCGCCAGGCTATGGCAAAATTCATCTGCCAGGGAATGGAAGCCGCAAATCCAGGTTCATGTACAACAGCAGCATGTTCAAATATCTTTACTGATGTTAATTCCTCTAATCCATTCTGCTCCTTCATCGAAGGTGTATATAATGCAGCAGTAGTTACAGGATGCAACGCTTCACCACTTATGTACTGTCCTACTAATCTGGTTACACGTGAACAAATGGCAAAATTCCTTGTCAACGGATTCGGATTCACCCTCTAATATTCATAAACAAAAAATAATAAGGGCGGGTTAAAACCCCGCCCTTTTTTTATATGTAACGGATTATAACAATCCGTATAAAATAAATTTTTAGAAAGACACAAAAACACTGAAACACTAAATTACACCAAAAGTAAGAATTATATTAATATTTTTATGTGAAATTTGGTGGTTTGGTGTTATTGTGGCATTCTATTTTCTTCAGACAGTGATTAGCATTGAATCAGGATTGAATAATTTTTTCGATTACTTTATGAAGATCCTGTGGTTGAAATGGTTTTTTTAAATAGGCATGAGCTCCCATTTTAAGACCTCTTAAAATATCATCATCACTATCTTCTGTACTGATGATAATTACTGGAATTTCA
>MFGW01000111.1:5885-7484 GCA_001780385.1 Candidatus Fischerbacteria bacterium RBG_13_37_8
CTTTTCAAAAATTCAAAACCGGTCATGACCGGCATATTGATATCGAGCAGAATAAGATCAATATCAGGTTGAACAGAGAGCACATCAAGGGCTTCCTGTCCATTATAGGCTGTTAGTAATTGTACGCCCATTTTCTTGTAAAATTGGAGCATGGTATCATAAATTTTTTGATGCAACTGAGAATCTTCAACTATGAGAATTTTTTCAAGTTTCATAGCGGCATTTCCTCCTATGTATTATGTTCCATAAAGTAATTCAAGAATTCTTCTGCTTATCATTCCGAGAGGAAGAATTTCTTTAACAGCGCCTGCCTGAATGGCAGTCTTTGGCATGCCAAATACTACACAAGTTGTTTCATTTTGGGCAATTGTGTATGCACCTTGTTTTTTTAATTGCAGTAAGCCGGAGGAGCCATCTCTACCCATTCCTGTAAGCAGAATTCCGATTATTTGTTTACCATATATCTGAGCTGCTGATTCAAAAAGAACATCTACCGATGGCTTGTGTGAAAGACCTTCTGGTTCGGATGAAAGTACGGTGTAGATGAGATTATTTCTTGTTTCAAGTAAAAAATGATGCCCGGTTGGACCAATATAGATAGTTCCAGGTAAAAAAGGTTCTTCATCACATGCTTCTTGTACCCTGAAGGGCAAGTGAGCATTTAATCGTTCAGCAAATGCTTTTGTAAAACCTGCTGGCATATGCTGTACTATACCTATCGGAATAGGCAAGGATGAACCGAGTGATTCAAGTATCAATTGAATTGCAGGAGGTCCTCCGGTTGAAGCTCCGATCAATATAGCTTTAAAATAACCCGGTTCTGCTATTACTGAAATTGCTTCAGGTGCTTTTTCAGATGGAATTAATTCTTCCGATTTTTGTATAGCGTGTTCAGATAGTAATTTTGTACCTGAGACTACCTGGAAAATTTTATCTATTAATACTTTGCGTAATGCATCAAAATCCATGAGAGAGTATTCTTGTTTATCAATAAAATCTACGGCGCCGCGGTGAAGCGCTTCGATTGTCATTGGAGCATCTTTTGATGAATGTGTGGAAAGAATAATAACCGGGACATACTTCCATTCCATAATATAATCAAGAGTTTTCAATCCGCCCATGCCGGGCATTGAAAGATCAAGCGTGATAACATCCGGATTCCACTGCGACAGATTTGCTATGAGTTCCTCACCATTTACCGCAGCTCCTACTATTTGTATCAAAGGTTCCTCGGAGAGCATGCGTTTTATCGCCATTCGAACAAAAGATGAATCATCAACTATAGCAAGGCGTATTTTTTTCAATTCATATTCTCCTGTAGGCTATGTATTTACCAAGACGTATTATTTCATAATCATCTGAAAGTCCAATGATAGATTCTGAATGTCCAAGGAATAGTAATCCACCACGGCGCAGACAGGTAGTAAGATTTTTTATTGCTTGATGCAAAGCATTTTCCGAAAAATATATAAGCACATTCCTGCAAAAAATTGCATCATAAGCCACCGGCTTTTTAAAAGTGCTTGCTTCGATGAGGTTGCCATGATGAAATTGAACTCCATTTCTAAAAATATTTTTAAGCTGGTACTGACCTTCCTT
>MFGW01000111.1:7495-8427 GCA_001780385.1 Candidatus Fischerbacteria bacterium RBG_13_37_8
GGTATTTATTTATTTTTTCTTCTTCCATGAAACGAAGTGAGTTATTGCTATACATTGCTTTTTCTGCTTTCTGTAAGCATTTCTGATCGATGTCAAATGCATCTATTTCAACGGAGAATCCCCAGAGACGATACTGGTTTTCTTTTGCATAGATGTTGATTGTATATGGTTCTTCTCCCGATGAGCAGCCGGCAGAAAGAAATCTAAGCTTTCCGGGAAGCGTGGAATGTTCTTTCAATTCATCAATTGCATGCGAAAACAATATATCGAATTGATACGTTTCGCGAAAAAAATATGTTTCATTATTTGAGATGAGCTGAGACAGGTGATCAAATTCATTATTCCTATCAATTTGCAGGTAAAAATAATAGTCAAGGAAACGTTTGAGATTAAGTTGTGAAAGTCTTGGTTTTAGGCGTGATTCGAGAATTGCTTTTTTATGTTCAGGAAAAAATAAACCCAGGTGGTGAGAGATGACTTCATTAAGCAAATCGAGTTCATCATTTGTCATGGGCGCAATTATAATAGACACGCAATGTTCTCCCTTTTATCGTGATTCGAGATATTCAGAAGCTCGTTTTGAAATTATATCAACTGTATCGGCTACTAAGCCAGCAAGTATTGCTATATTTTCAGGTTCTGGAAATTTACCAAGCACCTCTGTACATGCCAGACGAACTACCCAGTCTGAATGATGCACTGCCTCCTGAAATACAGGTATGTCTTCTTTGATTGCGCAATGTGCAAATGCTTTATAGACAAAACCAGCCGCTCTTGGTTCTAGGGTTACGATCAGGTCACGGAGCACTTTTCGGGCTTCAGGACCACCTAATTGTCCAATCGTTTCGATAATTAAGGCCCTGGTAAATAAATCTTCCTTATTCAAATAGACAATAAGAAGAGGCAGGCTTGTTCTGTCCTGCAAGGATCCT
>MFGW01000111.1:8542-10222 GCA_001780385.1 Candidatus Fischerbacteria bacterium RBG_13_37_8
ATGGCTTTTGATGCAACCACTCTTTCCATGGCAATTTCCTCAATACTTGTTTATAGCTTATAATTTGAGGTAAGACAGTAATAACTTTTTCAGGAGTAAGTTCCGAAATTTGTTTTGAAATAGATTCTGACGATTTACCTAAAATAGCTTCAAGTATTATTTTCATGGAGGTTTCAAGTTTTTTATCCCTGCTGATAAGTTTGCTGAGTGATGCCTTATGAATTTGTAATACTGGTATTAATACATGACGATTATGTTGGGCAGTATTTAGATAAAAGGTAAGCAGAGCAGAAGTGATTTGTGGGGATTTTATTTTTAAAAGAGCCTTGATGAGTGTATCAGGGATGTCGGCTAATTTGAGTGAGACAAGTATTTTAGCGAGTTTAGAGGTGGGAATTGAGTGAGGATAGCGCTCCAATAAATGAAAGCCCCAGTTTTGCGCTGTTCCTTTCATTTGCAATAATGCAGGGAAAATATCCTTCCTGTTACTAAAGCAGGAATGAGGAAAATCAGTAGGATTAATTTCTATTAAAATGTGCAAAGCTTTCTTATCCTGCGGACCTGGTCCAAGGCTTAATAAACAGCGAGCTGTGGAATTACGAAGTGATTCACTTTCTGCGTTCAGGTATACTGAAATGGATTTATAGAAATGTTTCCATGCATGGAATTGTGGTTTTTTAGGAATTCCTTCAAGGACATGAGCAATCAAATTAAGGATATATTCGGTATCAATTTGTTGATTATATTCATGCAAATAATGAACAAGTATACGAAAAGCGCTCATACCTCCAATACGTGCGATTGATTCAACTGCCAATGGTCCAAGCAACATGTCTGTTAAAAATTTTTTAAGGTGAGTAATGGAGGAGTGACTATGCAAATTGCCGAGCGCCTGTATTGCAGCAGTTTGAAGCCATGGATCGCTGTTGAGAAACATTATTATATCCTGCATTACACGTTTATCACCAATATTGCCCAAGGCAACGATGGCGCTTTGCACAATATTTGGATTTGAGTGATGCAGCATTTGACGAAGTGATTCAAGAGCCCGTGGATCCTTCATGTGATCGAGTAAAAGTATTGCCTGGAGCACTACGTCAGCCTCCTTATCTTTTAGAAGCTCAAGTGCAAACGATAATATGTTGCTGCCGCGCTTTTTTAAAATCTCTAATCCCATGTTTCGCAATACATCATCTTTACCATTCCGCAAATATTCAAGTAATTGCTTCTCGGGAATTATTGCTGCGCCAATCCTGAGGGCACGTTGTCTTATCCATGGACTTGGATTTCTCATAAGATATTCCAATGTTTTGATGCGATCTGGAAATTGCAGTTCGGGCAACTCTTCAAGCATTTTTGCACATTCCTCCCATGAAGGAATTTCATATTCTGCATTGCTATGATCTATGCTTGCATGCATTCTTTTTCTCCTTTGAAAATGATGCTTCGTTGTTGCGAGCTTTGCGAAGCAAAGCGTGGCAATCCCTGACGGTTTGTCATTATGAGTCCCGCGATAGCGGGACATAATAATCCGTAACGGAATATATTTTCATAATCTGTTACGGATTGTCACGTTTGCCTCCGGCAAACTCACAATGACATACGTTCGGGATTACTACTTTCTTATACTTTAAATTGTTCTGCCAGTTTTTGAAGTCGTTCTGCTTCCTGAACGAGATT
>MFGW01000111.1:10303-11503 GCA_001780385.1 Candidatus Fischerbacteria bacterium RBG_13_37_8
GGGAAGCAAGATAAACTTCGCTGACAAAATCAGAGGTTTTTGTTACGGATTCTGTAATTTTATTGAGTACTTTTTCAGTAAGATCGACTGCATGATTAACATCTTTCTGTACTGCTTCAATAAATGCAGCAATCTCACGTGTTGAATTTACAGAACGCTCAGCTAATCTTTTTACTTCATCTGCTACGACTGCAAATCCTTTTCCACTTTCTCCTGCCCGAGCTGCTTCTATGGATGCATTAATAGCAAGAAAATTGGTCTGATCAGCAATTGATTCAATTATTTTAACAATTTTATCTATATCTTTGCTGCTTGCTCCTATTCCATTAATAACACTGGAGAGCTGTATTCCACCTTCTTTTGCTATCTTTGCTGCATCCTGTGAAACAGTGTCCACGGTTTTAACTTTGCCTGCAACTGCTTTGATGGAAGTAATCATTTCTTCGATAGCGCTTGATGTTTCATCAACCGAAGTAAGCAGATTCTCTGAATTTTTTGCTATCTGTTGAATCGTGGAACCCATCTGATGTATCGAAGATGATGTCTCATCCACGTTCGTAGCAAGATTCTGCGCTGATTTTGAAACACTTTCGATCTGGCTCGCTATTTCTATCATCGTAGATGATGTCTCATCTGCCGATACTGATTGTGATTCCGCTCCACTATTTATTTGTGTTGCAAAACTGGCAATCTCCTCCGCTTTCTTTGTTACCTGCATGGAAAAAGCACGTATTTCTCCTATAATGTTTCTCAAGTTCATTATCATAATGCTGAACGCATTGTTAAACCTGTCTTCTTGCGAGATAGGCTCCACTACGACTTTGAGATTGCCCTTCGCTATATTATCAGCTACATTTGCACTGCGAGTGAGATAGGTAATCATCTGTTGCATTGAAGCAAGTAATTTACCTATTTCATCCTGTGTGGTTATCTCTATTTCCCCTACCAGTTGTCCCCTGGAAAGATGGTCTGCTACATAAACAGCTTTATTCAATGGTTCAGTAACAGAGAATAATATATACCGTGATAAAATCAACAGCAAAACAAGAAAGATAGCAATAATAGCAAGCGTGATGCTTATTGACAACCGATAGTTTGTCCTCGCTGTCGTGAATGCATTCTGAATATTTTGTTTCTGGAATTTATTGAACTGCTCTAGTTTGTCGAGAAATATTTTATATTCCGAACTCATTTTTTCAA
>MFGW01000111.1:11520-12041 GCA_001780385.1 Candidatus Fischerbacteria bacterium RBG_13_37_8
TCTCCTGTTTCTTTGTTGATCATTCTTAATGATGTTTCACGGGCTATAGTGTAATATCTCTTGAATAATGCTGAGATTTCTTCAATTTCACGGCTTTTCAAAGTGGTAATTTTTTTTGCATCATCAAGCCGTGAAAGAAATGTATTCCTTAATGCATCAGTTTCTGAAAGCATTTCTTCATCTGATGAAGCAACTGCTGCTTGCAAACTTTTTTGAATAGTTGCTGATTGTTCAATAAGATCACGGCTAAGCTCCAGTGATGGAGAATAACCATTTTCAATTTCTGCCATTAATCTGTTATTGTAATAGCTGACTATCCATACCATGAGAAAAATCAACACAAAAGCTATTCCCGCAATGACTGGCATGAGAATTATTCTACGGGCAAAATAGAACTTTGAGAGCATCTTCTTGATCATTTTTTCCTCCTTACAGTTCGCTTATGTATTATGAAAAATTTCTCGCCGGGACGGTAAAGGAAACAATGTCTATTCCTTGATTTCAATGATTTTCACTCCATT
>MFGW01000111.1:12083-14718 GCA_001780385.1 Candidatus Fischerbacteria bacterium RBG_13_37_8
AGCATTTGCCCTGACATAATCAATTACTTCACGGTCTGATGTTTTTTCAGGAGGAGGAACTCCACGACCTGAAAAAATTTGTTCCTGCCAATATGCTTTAACGGCTGATACTGATTTATTCAAGAGTTGTTCGGAGAACTCTTTTCTTACCTGGGAGGATTCAACCTGGTCTACGGGAAGAATAATTGTTCCATTGTCCCATTTGGTTGTTTTTTTCATGAATATTTTTGATATATCCTTTGCTGATAAGGATTCAGTTGGATTATCTGAATTAACGATAACTTTAATGGACGGTTTCTCTTGGGCAATTATCACGACAGCAACAAGAATAATTAGCAGGATAATTATTTGTTTCATAACTTTTTCACCTCCTGGATGACAATAATTGTATTAAACAGGATGAATAGTATTCCTTTCATTATATTATTTGATAGGTTCATTTTTTCTTTTTATTCACTCCCTGTTGAGTTTCGGATTCCGAATGCTCCTGGGAAGTATGTATGAGGAGCAATTGATCCAATTCAAGAAGAATTATAGGAGATTCATTTAGATAATATACCCCAGTGATATATTTTGATTTTTCGGTAACAATATCTTTCGGTGGCGGTTTTATTTGTTCAAGAAAGAATCGAGTTACTTGTTCAACCGAATCAACGAGAAGACCGATCAATCGTCCTTTTGATTCTGTGACGAGGATTCTGCTTCGGTTATTAATTTTTCCTTTTTTCAAACCCAGTCGTAATCGAAGATCAACCACAGGCAGTATTCTGCCTCGCATGTTGGTAATACCACGAATGGGATATGGTGTATCAGGTACCCGGGTTATTTTAAGAGCACGCAGCATTTCCTGCACATGTGTCACGGGCAGGGCATAGAATTCATTCACTAAAGTAAAGGTTACCCATATCTCATATTTTTCCTTGATGATTTTATGGGCTTCTTTTTCTTGTTTTTCTATAAGACGGTCAGCAAACGTGTATATTCGTTCCTTTGCAGTCGAAGTTTCTTTCGGGGATTCAGCCGTATTTTTTTTCCCGAGGATGTCTTCGGCAAATCCGTAAGCAGGAAGTGTTATTTTGCCTTTTTCTGGGTTAACACCTGAAGGCTTATTCTGTTTTTGCACAGCACCCATCTTTCTGCTCATTGTGCTATCTCCATTTGAGGATTGATGAGAACAAGACTTACAGGGTCCAGGATTAAAATAGGATTCCCATCTCCAAGAATGGTAGAACCGGATATCCCAGCCGGCATGCCTAAGAGAGGATCCAGTCCCTTTACTACGATCTCTTGAATACCTGCTATTTCATCCACTATTAATCCGCGATTTTTCCCGGTCGCTTCAATAATTACAAGACAACCATCCTGCCTGGGTTTCTCTGATGTTTTAAAAAGATAGCTAAGGTCTAAAAGAGGAATAGTTTCATTTTCCCATTTCAGGGAGAGTGTATGATTTATTTCATGTATGTCAGACGGCATAATTCTTCTTGTCGCTACGATAGTTTCAAGAGGAATTGCGTAATATTCATTGCCGGCTACCAGTATCAATGCACGTATTATTGAAACATTGAGAGGGAGCCTGAGTCGGAATCTGGTCCCTATTTGTTCAAATGATTCAACTTCAATATGCCCGCCCATTCGACGAACAGCTTCTTTTACTGCTGATAAACCTACTCCTCTTCCCGCACTGAGAGACGTTTCTTTTTTCGTAGAATATCCTGATACAAAGAGGATAAAAAAAGGATCTTCTCCCGGCAAAAGTGTGATATCATGTGTCGCAGCATAATTAATTAACATTTGTCTATCTATTCCTTTTCCATCATCTTCAACATCAATAATTATTTCATTGGTAGTTGTATGGGCTGAAAGAATAATATGTCCTGCTGGTGATTTGCTTGCTCCTTTTCGTTCTTCTGGAGTTTCAATACCATGAATTACCGCATTACGAATTAAATGCCCTAGTGCTTCGCTTGCTACTTCCAACAGTGCTTTATCCATTGGTGTGTCTCCACCTGTCGTGGTGAATTCTACATTTTTACCTTCCTTGACACTTTCATCGTGCACGATCCTGTTCATTTGCTTGAAAAGATTTTGAAGCGGCACCATTCGCAAATGCAGTATCTTGTGATAAAGAAATCGCAATACCTTACTGATATTTTCTTCTGTTTCTTTTATCTCTTCCCATGCTTCCTGAGGTGAAGCTGATGAAGGACCTTTATCAATTGCATCCCTCAGACGATTACGTAGAATAATGATTTCTGCTATTAAATTTACTAATTCATCGAGATCTGAAAAAGGTACCCGAATACTATCCTTTAAAGCGTCAACCGATAGCGTTGCCTCTTTTTTATCGCTGGCAATTTCTGAAGCATCTTTTTTGGATTCAATGATCAGTATTGCTTTGCATTGGTCAATATCATGCAAAATATGTTCTATGTCGGGTTTCTTAAGATCAAGAATTTCTATTTGATCTTCAAGTGAATGACAGATATGTTGAAGTTTTGCTAATCCCATCATTCCTGCATTGCCTTTTATTGTATGCATCTCGAGCTTGGCTTGAAGGATCATTTGCTTTCTCATTGATTTTTCCGCTGTTAAGATATGTAACAGAATATCTTCAACTTTACTAATGCGTTCC
>MFGW01000111.1:14752-18289 GCA_001780385.1 Candidatus Fischerbacteria bacterium RBG_13_37_8
CAAATAAAGTATCAGCCATGTGCATTATCCAATGAATGTAGCATATCAGAGATTAGTTTCATACATTTAAATTTTTTTTCAGAGTATACATTCTTTATATAACTGCCGATTAAGAGTAATTTATATTTGATCCTGAAGTAATGTATCAATAATTTTCATGAGATTGCTTGGTTGAAAGGGCTTTTTAATATAAGCTCTCGCTCCGGCCTGCAATCCTCTGACTGTATCCTCTTCGCTGCCTTCTGTTGTAACGATTACGACAGGAATATCTTTAAATAAATTATGAATATTTCTGTGCAATAAAAACTCAAGTCCGCTCATAACCGGCATATTAATATCAAGAATAATAAGATTTGTATCAGGATTATTCTGCAGTTTAGCAAAAGCTTCTTTTCCATTGGTAGCATGTATTACTTTGCCGCCTTTCGTTTTGAAATTCATGAAAATAAGATCATACATTCTATGAAGCAACTCTGAATCTTCCACGACAAGTATCTTTTTGAAAACAGACATGTTTATTACTCCTTATAAAAAGGATAAGCTACGATCTATATTCTGCCATAAAATAAGTCTATTTCACACTATAAAACACTTAGAAAAGGAATCAAGCTACCTTTCATTAGGTGTTTATATATTAGATGCTTTTTCTTGCTAAAATGATTTAATTTATACGTTTACTTAAAATAAATATCCTACAATAAAAATATTATTATTAATGCATTTTGTCAAGGAACGGGCAATAAATTTTACTTTTTTTGTTATTACAGTACATTGATCGCTTAATTTTTATTGTAATGCGGTAGGGCAAAAGGTGGGTACGCCCGCAAGAAGTATTTCATGCCTGCGGGCGTAGAAGCAGGGATCCTGGTATTGGCGAGAGACAATAATATGGCTCTTGGAGAGCCATTTTGCGGATGTTTTGATGAGGTGGAAATCAAAGATAGGGTGATTGGTGAAAGGGGAGACTCAAGGGGCTGGATTTTAGTGTTGTGGAAAATACTCTTTTGCGTATATTGATATACGCGATACTTTTTGAGGCAAGGAAAAAAATATGTGTAAGGAGGTGTAATTATTACTTGATATAAAAAAGATAAACCAACCTGGTAATTTCCATTAATGGTATGTCTCTCTGTTCTTGCATTTGATTTCATAATATATATCGTTACAAATTATATGCCAAAAAATCATAAAAAGCAAGACAAGCATTTATGCGGTTTTTTTGTTTTGGCTTTAAAATAAATTCTTATAATTGAGAATTGTTGTTTCATAATGATACAAAAACTAAATTTTTAAATTAAAATGCATTTTATAGCTTAATATTAAATTGTTTAATTTTTCTATACAAGGTAGCCCGGGAAATTCCTAATTCGACTGATGCTTTTTCGACACTTCCTTTATATTTTTCCAATGTTTTTTTGATATGCAATTCTTCTATTTTTTTAAGATTGATTGCAGCATCGGTATTATTATAATCTGGGATTATTATTTCCAAACCTGGAAAGTGCTCAGGAATTAATGATTGACCGCGTGAGAGAAGCAAAGCACGCTCCAGGACATTTTTTAATTCGCGGATATTTCCCGGCCAGGAATAAGCGCCCAGGAATTTTATCAGTGAAGGAGAAATAACCTGTTCTTCTTTCATTCCAAGGTGTCTCAGAAAAAAACCAACAAGGGCTTGAAAATCCTCAGGACGTTCTCTGATGGGGAGTAAATGTATGGGCAGGACATTGATTCTGAAATAAAGATCCTTGCGAAAATGACCGGCACGAATTTTTTCCTGAAGGTTTTGATTAGTTGCGCATATAATCCTGAATTCACTTCTTCGAAGTTTGACCTCTCCCAGTCTTCTGAATTGTTTTTCCTCAAGCACTTTAAGGAATTGTGCTTGCACAGCAATGTCCATATCACCAATTTCATCAAGAAATAAAGTGCCGCCATCTGCTACTTCAATGAGACCCTGGCGTTCTTGCACTGCTGAAGTAAAAGCGCCGCGTGCATGTCCAAAAAGTTCACTGGCGAGCAAATCACCTTTCAGACTTGAACAATTAATTTCAACAAAAGGATAATCACAGCACTTACTGTGTTGGTGAATCCATTTTGCGAGTACTCCTTTGCCTGTCCCCGTTTCACCTTCTAAAAGAACAGGTGAATTGTTTGAAGAAGCTATTGTTGCAAGTTCTATTATTTTTTGCATTTCTGGACTTTCGCCAAAAAATAATTCATCAGATTTTGTCATTCTTTTTTCTACCATATCTTTGCGGCGCAGTGTATGTATTTCGATACTTTTTTGCAAAAATACATCCAGATCATTTAAATTAACCGGTTTTGTTAAAAAATGATCAGCTCCCCGTCTCATTGCTTCGACCGCAAGCGGAATATCACCAAAGCCTGTTATGATAATTATTGCCATGGCAGGATAATTCTCTTTTAATTCTATTATCCAATCAATGCCGTTACCATCAGGAAGTACAAGATCTAAAAGAATAGCATGGAAAAATTCATTGGCAAGAGCTTTTTGCCCTTCTGCGATGCTGGAGGCAGTAGTAACCTTATAACCAACCTTTGTGAGAAATTTAGAGAAAGACATTTGAAGCGTTACCTCATCGTCAACAAAAAGCAATGATGGTTTCATTGTAATTCCCTATTATTTGTTCCAGCTATTATAATAATAAAATTTCCCTGCTATGTCCAGCCAATTAAATTATAGAAACATGCATATTTTAAATTATTCCTGCTTCAAGATAGTATATCACAAAAATAGGGGACAGTCACCTATTTTAAATATATGTATTGCAAAATAATTTAAAAAGCAATTATTTTTTAGCGGATTACATTTATTTTTCCAGGTTGAGACTGGCAAGTGCTTCTTTTAATGCTGCCGGGGAAACTGGTTTTTCAAAATAATGCGAGGCGCCAAGAGTATAGGCTTCTTCTCTTATTTCTGGACTCCCATATGCAGTTACGAGAATGCATTCAGTATCAGATGAAAGCTCTTTTATATAACGAATAAGTTCCAGACCTTCTCTTCCCAATATGCCGGTTAATCTTAAATCTGCAATTACTACTGCATAATGTTGTTTTTTTAATAATTGTTCAGCTTCCTCCATGGTTTCAGCAGTATGCACTTCAATAGTGGCGCTGGAAAGTAATTTCTTATATGCTAATAATGTACCCACTTCGTCATCGACAATAAGAATATATTTTTTCATACGTGCTACCATAACAAATACAAAAGCTTTAATAGACAAAAAAGCAATTACTATACCATAATAGCTTTATGCTTGTCAAAATAGTGAGATTTTATATAAAACTGCATTAGTCGGGTTTGATCGGAAGTATTATTTCAGCGCTACAACCTGCTTGAGGGCTATTATTACATAGTGAAATTTTGCCATTATGCAATTCAACAATCTGTTTTACCACGGTTAAACCAAGTCCTATTCCGCTTCTTCGCATAGTAAAAAAGGGATCAAAAATTCTATGAATATATTCTGGTCGTATTCCTGTGCCATGATCTACGATTTTAAGTTTAATAAT
>MFGW01000111.1:18307-18596 GCA_001780385.1 Candidatus Fischerbacteria bacterium RBG_13_37_8
AAAACCAGGAGAAATTAGATTTCTGAGTAGCTTTTCCTACATTCAATAAATCTTCCATTAAGCGTGAAAGTTTGTTTACCTGCATAATGATTTGCTGAAGATAAGGTCCATACTCAACATGATCTTTCAGGTCTGAAGAAAGAGCTTCAGAAAGAGCGGTAAGTGCATTTAATGGATTGCGGACTTCATGAGCAACACCTGCTGCTAATTGACCAAGCAGCCGCATTCTTTGTGATTGCTGCAATTTTATTTCCATGTTTTTACGCTCAATTTCATTGCCCAGGTATGC
>MFGW01000111.1:18611-20989 GCA_001780385.1 Candidatus Fischerbacteria bacterium RBG_13_37_8
AAGCCGCAGTTCATTTTCGCTAAAAAGACGTTCTTTAGCATCCATAATAGAGATTGTGCCAAGTATCTTCTCCGTGGATGTTTTAATGGGGAAACCGACATAAGTGTAATAATTATATTTTAGTAGTGGCTCAAATTTAGGAAAAAATTGTTTGAGTTCGCCCTTGATCTGGCATCTTTCTTTTTTTTCGATGACATATTCGCAGGGAGAGCCATCTATTATGATACTTTCATCATTGGAGAGCGTATCATTAGCTACTTTTGAAATTACTCTAAGTTGATCACCGTCAAGGATACCCACGGCGAAATAATTAACTTCGAGCAATTGAACTACATTTAATGCCACGCTATTGCATATTTCTTGAATTGAACGTTTGGATGAAATAGCCATTTCGTATACTAGGAGCAACGCCTGTTGACGTTTTTGCAATGCTTCTTCTGCCTGTATTTTTTCCGTTATGTCCCGGAATACCACTACAAGAGATTCAACAGGTTTTTCAGGAGTCCATTCATAGAGCGGTCCTATTCTAATATAGAAATGACGCTTTAAGATATCATCATAGGTTTGGTATTCCGATGATTTTCCTTCATTAGCTTCCGTAAGTGCGTTTTTCCAGTATTTAAGAAAATAACATGAAAATGAACATTGGGGATGCAAAATATCATGTATATGAATCCCTTTTGTCTTTTTTACTGAGCCAAGATTCCATGATTCAAGGATTTTATTGGTTCTTAAAATCTCGCCTTTGCTTGTAACAAGGCAAACCAATTCAGGAAGTGAATCAGCAGTTGTTTCCCATTCTTTTTTTCCACGCTGGATTATTTCAAGTAATTCTGTTTGTCTGTATTCTGCATTTCTTTGTTCTGTTATATCGAAACCTATTCTGGTTATTCCACTCATTTTTCCTTTCGTATCGTTCAGAATAGTATTGCTCCAAAGGAAAGTACATTTTTTGCCTTCCTTTGTAATAATACTGTTTTCGAAATGAGCAGGCAAAGCTTTATTTTTTTTCGCTTTCTCAAAATAATCCTTCTCCTGCTCAATATCTTCCTGGGGGATGAATAGGTCTATCCATTTCTTGCCAATTATTTCTTCATGCTGATAACCGGTAAGTTGGCAAAAATAAGTATTGCAATAGATTATTATCACCTTTAAATCAATTACAACAGAAGCGAGTGCAAGATCCTTTAACATTGCTTCAAGCGCGGATTCAAATGGAGGTAAAATTTGACTGGAACTGATTTTTTTCTTCACCGGAGATTTGCTGACACCTTTTTTATTGGTTGCTTTTGTGCTTTTCTTCATAAAATTATATCTTTGCTCCTGGTTTATAGCTTTGTTTTACCTTGCACTTTTTTTTGTTCTACTAAATATTCCTTGATTAAATTGATATATTTTGTGCTCACTTCTTGATTTTTGCTATAGAGTATTCCCCATATATAATTTTCTTCCCACTGAAGCATTATATTACCATGATAGGAATCCTTGACGGTGAAGATCCCTTCTTTTATTATTTTGCGCACGGAATCATTTTTTTTCATATATTCCGTCATCATTCTTCGTCCGTCTTCTGCATCAGTGGCTTCGATTATGAGTGCAGTAAATTTATTCCCAGCATCATTATAATTTGCAAGGTATCCAGAATGAAAAAAAGAATACCCTAACACATTTTTCGAGATATATTTCTCACTGTAATTTACTTTCCCTTCTTTAGGAAAACATTGAAGCAATCCAGGAAAAGGTTCTTTTTTCCCTAACTGACCGCTAATTTTTGAAGCAAAATCTTTAAGAATCTGGCTCTCATTTTCTTTTATGTCAAAGGCAGAAATCTTTACATAATAGCTTCCTTTAAAAAAATTAAAAATACCTTCTAGACCGTAGCCCTGAGTCCCTACTGAAGAAAATTTAGCTTCATCAGGTTTTTCCTGGCTGTAAATGCCAAATGCATTGATAGGCTGATTGTGACGATATACTTCTGCAATTATTGTTGCTTTGCTATTGATACTTCTGTATTCAGCAACTTTTAATTCTTCAAAATTATAATTAATATAGAGTTCTGCTGCTCCGTTAATATAGGCAAAAAGGGTATTCGGATTGTATGTTTGGATTGTTGCTGATTTCTTCCATCCTACTAATTCAGGAAAATAATTAATAGCATCCTTACTTATAATATATAGTGGCGATAGTATTGCTATCAGAAGAGTAATTGTTACAATTTGTTTACTCATTGAGGGAACTCCTTATTTTATTTAAAGTACCTGCACGCTAACATAATAATTTTTTCAAACTACATTATAGCAGAAAAAGCAATCTCGAATAAACAACTCTTCAGGAAAGCGTACAGTAACCTTTGCTTCGTGCTTTTTTCAGCTTGTTGA
>MFGW01000111.1:20996-24941 GCA_001780385.1 Candidatus Fischerbacteria bacterium RBG_13_37_8
TTTTGTGCATAATATGATGAAATATTAAGAAAGGAGATGAGGAAAAGCATGTTTGATGATACATATGATAAAGATAAGAAAACAAGAAATAACAAGATATTACCTGATAGTAAAAAAATTGTGCCAGGTGTAGGACCTAAATCTATTCCATTAAAAAAGCATCCTCCGCAATCTGCACGTCTCGATAGCTGGCAATTGATCAATAGAGCGATCAGTTTGAAAAAAGAAGGTAAATTCAGCGAAGCATTGATATTTCTGGAAAAAGCTCATGATATTGACCCTCATTCATTTCATGTTTTATCAAATAAAGCCGAGGTATTGTTTGAATTGAAGCAATTTGAAGATTCGCTTGCTTGCTATGCTGCTTTGCTGGAGAAAAAACCGCATGATACAGCTATATTAACCAATAGAGCAGCATGTTTATTAAATCTTGGCAGGCTTGATGAAGCATTAAAAAACTGCAATGAAGCATTAAAGCTGGATCCAAAATATGCTTTTGCGTATGTTAACAAGGGAAAAATTCTTGCTTTACAAGGAAACCACAAGGAAGCGCTTTCGTTGTATGAAAAAGCGCTCTCCATTGATCAAAAATTGGATGAAGCTTACAACAGCAAAGGATTAAGCCTGGAAATGAGTGGTAATATAACTGAAGCTATTCGTTGTTATGATAAAGCATTGGAAATTAATCCAAGGAATGCTGATGCTTATAATAATAAAGGAAATTGTATGAATATTCTTGGATTTTACAGGGAGGCGATTCCGTATTTTGATAAATCTTTGGAAATCGAGAAAACGGTGCAGGCTTATTATAATAAGGCAAGGAGCTTGGTGCACTTAGATGAATATGCAGAAGCTCTCAACCATTATGAAAAAGCAGTTGAGATATATCCTGAATGTTCCGAGGCACTTTTTGATAAAGCCCAGATTGAATTAAGAGTGGGCTTGAGAAAAGATGCTGCAGGTTCCTATCAATGTTTCTTAGATAGTTCTCCAATAGGAATGTCAGAACAAATAGAAATTGCTACTCAATGGCTGCAAAATTATAATCAGCTTGTTACCGAGGGGCAGCAGCATATAATTCAGCAGGAAGCTCATTCGACAAAACCCGCTTCAGATGAAATTATTTATACAAGTCCTGCAGTAAAAAAAGCGGATTATGTAACGGAGAAATATCAGGTCAACAAGGTACTTTATGATGGAACTTTCAGTATATATTATTTAGTATATTCAGAAGAGCACAAGTCAGTTTATGTCTTAAAAACATTTCAGGATAAATTTCTTGAAGATGCAGGAGTGCGAAAACAATTTATAGAGTGTACTGCTATTCTGACAGAAATTCCTCGTCATCCTTTTATAGTGCGAAGTTATTTCATGGATAAGATTAGCAATAAACCTTATATAGCGACGGAATATGTAGCAAAGGGAGATTATAATCTTAATTCGTTGGAAGGATACCTTTTGTACAGACCGCCGGATCTTATTCAAAGTTTGCAATGGGCAATCCAATTCTGTTATGGCATGGAACATCTTTTATCACACGGTGTGCGTTGTCATTTTAATATTAAACCTTCAAATATACTCATTGGTCAGGACAAAACAATAAAAATTAATGATAGTGCAATTGCAGGCTCTCTTTTGTCATTTACTTCTTTTAGAGGATTAATGTTGAGTTATGAGCAAGGAATTGTAGGATTAGCATTTCGTAATATTGATGGCAATGGTCTTGGTGCGCCTTGTTATATGAGCCCTGAGCAATTTACCAATGCTTCTGCATGTGATGAAAGAACTGATATATATTCATTTGGAATTGTGATGTATCAGATGGCTTCCAGAGGACAACTTCCATTTACAGCTCAAACGCCACGAGATGCTTCTGATGAGGAAGCGGAACGTTTCTGGCAAACATTGCATATTCTTCAATCTAAATCAATGCCGCCCAAATTGACTTCGCCTTTATATCCTTTTATTAGCAGATGCCTTCAGAAAAATCCTAATGATAGATATGCTCATTTCAAAGAATTACGTGAAGAACTTGAAACGCTTTTAAAAAGCTACACCGGGGAAAGTTATTTGCCGCTGGATATCGAATCAATAGATTCCCTGGAATGGACTAATCATGGCAGAGGTCTCGCTGATTTAGAATTTTTTGATGAAGCAATGTCCAGTTTTGATAAAGCGCTTGAATTTGATGAACAAAATGCTCTTGCGTTAAGAAATAAAGCAAATTGTTATTTTTCGTTGCGAAAATTTGAAGATGCCATTGACTGGTACCAAAAGGCAAATCAAGCCGATCCGCTTGATCCTGCAATATGGAATGATAAAGGATATTGTTACTGTATTATGCACCAGTTTGATGAAGCGTTTGAATGTTATACCAATGCTTGCGAACTTGATCCTCATTTTGCGCTTGGCTGGTATAATAAAGGTGTATGCTATGAAACAATAAAAGATTATCTGAGCGCAATAAATTGTTATGATAAAGTATTAGAAATTAACCCAAAACATATTAATGCATGGTTTAATAAAGGAAGGAGTTATCGTAGAACAGGAATCTTTGAAAAAGCGCTCAATTGCTATGAGAAAATATTGGAAATAGATCCACTCTATCATGAATCATGGAATGATAGAGGCATATGCTATTATTCCTTGAACGATTTTCGTTCCGCTTTAGCATGTTTTACCAAAGCATTGGAGATACAGCCAAAATTTGCAAAAGCCTCCTATAATAAAGGATTGACATTATCTAATCTTGGACTTGTGAATCAAGCGCTGGAATGTTATGAAAAAGCTCTTGAAATTGATCCTCTCTATGCAGATGCCTGGTACAATAAAGGAATAATTTATTTTAATACAGGACGTTATAATGATGCTCTTAATTGTTTTGACAAAGCTATCAAAGCAGATCAATTACTTATCGATGCATGGTTTAGTAAAGCTGGTTGCCTTTATAACCTTGGACAATTTGAAGAAGCTCTCTTTTGCTATGATAGTATCATTGAAATAAACAGTGAATATAATACGAAAGCTATTTACGCAAAAGGATATATGCTGGAAAAATTAAGTCGTCTTCAAGAAGCCAGAAGAACTTTTGAACAAGTATTAGAATTAGATCCTGCTCATATTTGGGCATGGTATAGAAAAGCATGTGTCGAAGATAAAATATATGATAAAATTGCTTCAATGCTTTCTTTCCGGCGATTTCTCTCTCTGGTTCCTCCGCAACATGAACTTGAAATCAGCTATGCAAAACTTCGCATCCAGGATTTAGAAAAACAGTAGCTCCTTTTTTACTTAGAGCCATTTCTTACTCCTAAAATACAATAACATTGAAATACTTATGATGATGACGATTAACCAAATGAAGGGATAACCCCAGTGCCATTCCAGTTCAGGCATATATTTGAAATTCATGCCGTATATGCCGGCAATAAAAGTCAGGGGAATAAATATAGTAGCTATTATGGTAAGCACTTTCATTATCTCATTCATTTTATTGCTTATGCTTGATAAATAAATATCTATCATTCCAGATACGACATCCCTGTATGCTTCCAGAGTTTCAATGACCTGTATTGAATGATCATAAAGGTCTCTGAGATAAATTTTGGTTGTTTCCTTAATGATGAGGGATTCTCCTCTTTCTAAAATGCTGATAACTTCTCTTAGCGGCCATACTGCTTTTCTCAAGAATACCATTTCCCTTTTCAACTCATGTATCTGCTGCAATGTTTCTGGATTAGGTTCAGTGACGAGTTCTTCTTCCAGGTCAGCAATTATTTCGCTGGTTTTTTCCAGAATAATAAAATAATGATCAATAATAGCATCCATCAAAGAATATGCTAGATAATCTGTTCCTAAAGTCCTGAGGCGCCCCTTCCCATTTTTCAAACGCTCCCGTACCGGATTGAAAACATCCCCCAGACTTTCCTGGAATGAAATTACAAA
>MFGW01000111.1:24947-26874 GCA_001780385.1 Candidatus Fischerbacteria bacterium RBG_13_37_8
TCCTACTATTATGCTGATTTGCTCAGCAATAATTTCATCTTCCTGCTCATCAAAATGAATCATTTTTAATACAACATAAAGATAATCTCCATAATCTTCTATTTTCGGACGTTGATCAGTATGTACAATATCCTCGAGCAAAAGAGGATGCAAACCATAGCAATCGCCTATTTTTTTTATGATATCAAGATCATGTAATCCATCGATATTAATCCATTTAAAAGTTGATTTATTCTTATATGTAAAACACTCTTCAATTTTTTCAATTTCTGCAACATTACATTCATGTTCATTATAATCAAAAATAGTTATTTTAGCTTTTTCAATTTTCTGTTCACCTATATGAACGAGCGTCCCGGGAGATAATCCCGGTTTTTTAGCTATTTTTTTTATGAATGTTTTCGGCATGCATTGCTCCTTGGTGGGGACTGGGGAATAGGGACTGGGGAATAGGGACTGGGGACTGGGGAATAGGGACTGAGGAATAGGGACTGGGGACTGGGGAATAGGGACTGGGGACTGGGGAATAGGGATGTTCATCCTTTATGCTTAGCATCGTTTTCATCAAGGACATTATAAGAGATTTTATTATTTGAAACAATATTCCTGGTCAATTTAAAAATATGTTTATTTTACTCTGAAAATCATAGTAAAGCCAATAATATTAAATAAATTTTATGTTATAATAGCTCATTAATATGAAAACAATATGCAAATATATGACTATTCCCCATTCCCCATTCCGCAGTCCCCAGTCCCCATTCCCCAGTCCCCATTCCCCAATTTAGGTAGGAGCGTGCAGGTATGAAGATAGTACATTTTTTAAGCCAGGATAATAAAAATTGTTATGGTGTTTTAGATTCTTTGGAATCGCGAACAGCATATAGAATAGAAGGAGATATCTTTTCTGAATACACGATTACGAAAGAGAAGCAGGCGGCAAAAAAATTCCTTCCTCCAGTATATCCACCGAATATATTGGCAATGGGATTAAATTATCAACGACATGCCGACGAGACAGGTGTAGCGTATCCTGAAATTCCAGTCATGTTTTTAAAAGCTACTACTGCAGTAATAGGACATGAAGAATGTATTTTGCTTCCGAGAGCAGGACCGGATTCTGTAGATTATGAAGCAGAGCTTGCTGTGATTATTGGACGCCAGGCAAAAAATATTTCTGTGGAAAATGCTTTTGATTACATTTTGGGATATACCTGTGCAAATGATGTAAGTGCACGTGACTGGCAATTCGACAAGCAAAAGAAGCAATGGGCACGTGGTAAGAGTTTTGATACATTTTGTCCAATCGGACCATTTCTGGTAACAAAAGATGAAATAGAAAATCCTGATGATCTTACTGTACAAACAATAATTAATGGTACGCTATTTCAGGATTCACGGACTTCAGATATGATATTTAACGTGGCTACTATTGTAAGCAATGCCAGTCAATCTATGACTTTACTTCCAGGTACGGTGATTTTGACAGGAACACCGCAAGGAGTTGGATTCGTGCGAATACCGCCACGCTTCTTGGCAGTAGGGGATAATGTTACCGTTAAGATAGAGAAAATAGGAGAATTAAAGAATCAAGTAAAGAATGAATAGAATAGATTTTTGTAAGCATTCAGTTGTCTCCAGAATAACTTAAAAGAGGTTTAGGTTAAGGATAAGGTAATCGCATTTTTACTCTCAACCTTAACCTCTCTTCAGTTATATTGGAAAAAACTGAATACTTACAGATTTTTTATTTGATTATAAATAGCAATACCATTATAATAGTAAATCGGTTAGAAAAAAAAATATATGCAATCTGAAAAGCAATTTTAGTGCTATCGGCATACTATTTTTATAAGCAGAAAGAAATACAGGTAGGACAGTATGAACTTGTACAGCAATCAAGAAAAGGCATTGGTAATTGAACCAC
>MFGW01000111.1:26902-30029 GCA_001780385.1 Candidatus Fischerbacteria bacterium RBG_13_37_8
TTATTCAGAGAAATATCGTTGTACCTGAAAATCGTAAAACGGGTGAAAAGAATCCTTTGGTTATCCTTGTAGATTATAATACACCAAGTAACAACAGTTTTCTTGTAATACCGTATTTCAAGGTACAGGTACCTGGGACGGGCAAACATATTATTCCTGATGTAGTACTATTTATAAATGGAATACCATGCGTTATTATTGAGTGTGAACTTCCTGTGCTTGCAGAACCGGCAGTTCAGGCTGTAATGAATATACAGCGCTACAGCAATCAACTTGGTGGAAGGGAAGGGAATGAATGGCTTTTTTACTATAATCAGTTTATCGTAGTTACTGATGGACAAATGGCACGGTATGGCACAATAACCAGTCAGGATGATGAATATATCGCATGGAGAACTCCCTTTCCTTACGAGATGCAAAAATTGCAGGGCGAGAGTGAAACGCCTGTTACAGATTATCATACGCTTCTTTATGGGATGCTTTCTCCTCAGAATATTCTTGACATTATACGAAATTGCATAATATTTGTATCGAAAGAATCTGCACTTCTTTCTAAAATGATGATATGGAGCCATCAATATCAAGCTGCAAGAAAAATGATAGGACGTATTAAGAGTGGAGATTCTCAATTGAAAAAGGGAGGCATTGTTTGTTTTCTTCATGGTTCCGGTAAATCAACTGGCATCTTTTTTGCCATGCGAATGCTTTTCAGGGATTCTAAACTTAGTAATTGGAAAGTAGTAATTATTACTGAGAAAAGGGAATTGGAGCAGCTTTTTGAAATTTCGGCTGCCAGTACAGGGTATACTGTAGCCAAACCAGGGAATGTCGAAGATTTAAAGGAATGTCTTAAAACTGGCTCATCTGATATTATGCTGGCGATGATGCCCCGATTTCAGGATCGTGAATTATTTCAGGAATTCCCTGTTTTGAATACTTCCTATAATTTTCTTATAGTGATTGATGAAACTCATCGCTCACAATATAAATGGCTGAGTGCAAATCTTCAAAAAGGACTTCCTAATTCAGTGAAGGTTACTTTTAGCGGAACACCGCTTGATGTTGTTGAAACAGATTATGATCCCTCCATAGAAAAATATATGTTAAAAAATGCTATCCAGGAGGGAGTGACTGCCGATATTCTTTATGAAGGAAGAGTAGAATTAATTGATGAATTTGGCATGCAAGGACCGGAAAAACCATTCAAGGAATTTAAAGATATATTCGGTGGTCCCTTTGAAGATGAGAAAAAACGTGCTTCTGATAAATCTGCAAAACGAGCTTATCTCGAATCCCAGGAAGTAATCCGGGACAAAGCAAAAGATATACTTAAGCATTACCTGACATATGTCTTTCCGAATAAATTTAAAGCACAAATAGTAGCTTCATCGCATTTTGCCGCGGTTCGCTATAAACAGGAACTTGATAAAGCTATCCAGGAAGCAATTGACCAAAACATTATGAATAAGAATCCTTTTATTGATCTTGATGTATTGAAAAAATTAAAAGTAGCAGTTATTATTTCAAAATCAATGACTGATCCACCAGCCTATCGTCCTTTTACTGATGAGAACGAGAGACAGAAAAATATAACCAGTTATCTCTTTCCGTTTGGAATTGCAAAAGATAAAATAAGCGGTGATGTTGGTATTATTATAGTCACCGATCTGTGTCTCATTGGTTTCCAGGCGCCACTTCAACAGGTGCTATACCTTGATCATGTAATGCGCGATCATCTTTTAATGCAAACTATTACCCGTGTTAATAGATTATACAGGAATAAAACAGCCGGAATCATACTTGATTATGTTGGTTTTACACTTCATCAAAGAGAAGCTTTTTCTGGCTTCAATGAAAAAGACCAGGAAGAAATTTTGCAAACATTTCGAAATACAATGAGTGATACAGATTTCTTAAAATGGAGCGATAAAAAAATCAGAGACTTTTTCAAGGAACATGATATACTCTATATAGAAGATACTGAAGCTTGTCTTAATATATTATCGAATGATAAAGCACGCATGGATTTTTTTGCCTTGTACAAAAACCTTGTCAAATATATTGATAGACTTTTGCCGCGACCAGAAGCTATGGAATTTGCTGAAGATTTAAAATTAATGACGTTGGTAGCACATAATGCACGTGTAAGGTATCGCGATAATACAATACATTTCAAGGATATCACTGATAAAGCAGCTATTTTTCTTAAAGAGTTTCTTACTACCAAGCAAATTGATTTAGCCCAACCATTGCCTCCGGTATTCTCGGGTGCCTTTGAAACCTGTCTTCGAAATACTAAACATGCAAAAGCACGTGTAAAACAGTTTGTGGCAGGATTGAATGAATATTTTAGCGAACATGAGGCTGAAGACCCGGAATTTTATAATCGGCTATATCGAAAAATGGAAAAACTACTTTCAGATCATAAGGATGATCATGACACATTACAAAAAGAATTGAGCGAGCTTTCAGAAAAAGCGAGAATTGGAAGAAGCAAGGAAGAAAATTATGGTTTCGATCCTAAAATGGAAAAGCCGTTTTTCTCATTACTTATGATGGATATTTTTGGAACGAATGACCAGTCTGAATTATCAGAAGAATATGTGCAGCTTCTCATTACTTTGACAAAAAAAATGCTTGAAGGAATCCGCAAAGAAACTCAATCAGCTTCTTTCTGGAATAATGTTGGTTCACAAAGAAAATTAAAGACATTGATCCTGGGACAACTGCTCACTATTTCGGTAAAGAAAATAAAAAGCAAAAAGAATAATAATGCGATTGCACAAGATATTCTTGAACTTGCCTGGAATCTCACGGTTCATCCATTATAAAGAGCATGACTGACTTTCTGCTCTATGAAACAACATAAAAGAGATCAAAGAATAGAGATTCATACTGACATACCGCCAACAGATTATTCCTTAATTACCAAGAGATTGCAGATTCTCTTTCTGTGTGTTGCACTTCTCATACTCGTTACAGAGAGAATATATCCTTATCGGGCTTTTTATACTGCAGATACCATCGTGCTTAGAGATCCGGATAGTTGCTATCATGCACGACGTATCTTTTATATTGCAACTCATAATCTTCAATTACCATTCTATGATCCTCTCCTGGTACATCC
>MFGW01000111.1:30047-36478 GCA_001780385.1 Candidatus Fischerbacteria bacterium RBG_13_37_8
ATGGTCACCTCTTTATGATTGGATTTTTGCTGTGCCCTCTTTTTTACTCGGCTATGGACATCCTTCACAAAAACTTGTCCTTCTTTCGGCAATGCATCTTAACGTATTATTTGGTCTGTTACAGTTATTCTTTATCGGATTATTAATTTACAGAGCAACACGGAATTATTCGCTTGGGATTCTATCAGGTTTCCTGGTTGGTATTCAAAGCACTCATGTCAGATATTCAACCCTCGAAATTATTGACCATGAAGCTTTGTTTATGCTTCTTTTCTGTATCATTCTTCTTAAACTGTATGTATTATTAAATAAAGATGCAGAATCTCCTTCTCTATTTTTTCTCCAAAAAACTTTCTCAAAATCTTCAAAACCTTTGTGCCTATCAAAAATATTTGATATATTCAAATATTTTTTTCTTGCTTTTCTTGTTGCCGGGCTTTTCTGGACATGGCCGGGTTCATACCTTTTGCTGGCAATTATTGCTGCTGCAAGCTTTTTCTATATTTTGTTCAGCAAAAAATATTGGCTGACTCGCGAACTTGCAATAAATTTTTTTGTCTCCGCAGTGCTTGTAATTCCCCTGGCATTCATTAATTATCACTTTAGCAATGAATTTATTCGATTTGAGTTCATCTCATTCTTTACTGTTATTGTTCTATCTGCTACGGCACTTGTCTTCTACTTGCTTGGTGCTATTTTTACTATCAAGGAATCATTAAATAAACGGAGAACTATTGCAGGTATGCTTTGTGCTTTGCTGCTGCTGGTTCTATTTGCTTTTGTCTCAATTGGACCGCTGCAAGATGGACTTCACTATGTGAAAGCACAAAATAATCTCCTCTCTACCATAATAGAGTGTCACCCTATTTTATTTTACAAGGCTGGTAATGTGGCAATATTTACACTCAGTAAGCTTTCAATTAATTTAAGTTATTTAATTTATCTTTTTCCCATAGCGCTTATTCTTGTTGCAATAAGAAAAATTGTCTTGCCGCTTCCTCTCTATTTTATTCTGCTCGTCACCACGGTTACATTTGCATTGCTTACTTTATCACAGCAACGCTTTGCTACTGAATTTTCTCTTCCTTATGGAATGATGCTTGCCCTGTTTATTGGATGGCTGTTCAAGCAATGTACAAAAGGATTTTCACTACCCGTGCTTATTATTTTTGCATTTATTATATTAAATGCTTTATCTCCCTTGCGAGGAGATTTTCAAGAACTTGTATCACCCTTTAAGGCATTGCATTATGGATTTGCCTGGCTTAAGCAAGATGCTGACTTAAAAGAAACTGAAATCAATACGGGGAAGCTTCAGCCGACCGGTGTAATGGCACCCTGGGATATCGGTCACCATCTTCATTTTTATGCTGAAATGCCAACGGTATCTGATAATTTTGGAATTTTTTATCTTGATAAAACACCAGGGGAATCACTTAAAGATATGGCTCGTTTTTTCCTTACAGAAGATGAAAAAGAAGCTATTGATATATTAAAAAAATATAAATGCTCATATGTAGTAGTGCCGGGTGCTTCTATATTTGAACAATATCCTCTTCTGGCAAATATGAATCCAGCAGATTTTTTTGATTATGAGACCGGGGAATTGAATGGTGAAGAATTTATTAAAAGAAAACCAAAGGAACGTTTTATTAGAACACTGGGATTCAGACTCAGCACAGCCTATGGAAGCAATGAACCTTTCTCTACACGTTCACCCGATAATTATCTGGCACTGAAACATTTCAGATTGATATATGAATTACCCGGACCGGAAATAACGAAAGAACCATTTCCGGCGGGAAGTCTTAAGATATACCGGTACGTTGAAGGAACAGAACTTACAATTCCTATCAATAGTATGTCGCGTTATCACCTTATAGCACCTGTTATTACTAATACGGGGAATAAATTTTATTACCAGCAGACCGGCTATGTAAACGAAGGTATAATTGTTCCGTATCCCACCAGGCAGAAAAAAGATTATCCGTATGCGCAATTTTATCGTGTATATATTGATGGCCTGAGATATGACTTCATGAATGTCATGTGATATGATGTATTTATGAATCAGGAAAAGAAAGAAGTTACCATATTAATGCCCTGTTTGAATGAATCAGGAACAATTAAGGTATGCATTGAGCGTGCAAAAAAACTTCTTAAAGAACATAACATAGATGGAGAAATAATAATCTCAGACAATGGTTCTACCGATGGTAGCCAGACAATTGCAGAGAAAGCTGGAGCTCGTGTTCTTGATTGCCCGATAAAAGGATATGGAGCAGCATTGCAGTATGGCATTGAGCAAGCAAAGGGGAAATTTATTCTCATGGGTGATAGTGATGACAGCTACCATTTTGATGAGGCATTCCCCATGATTGAAATGCTACGTAATAAATTTGATTTGTGCATGGGAAGCCGTCTCAAAGGCGATATTAAACCTGGTGCGATGCCATTGTTGAATCGCTATGTTGGGACTCCCTTCATAACCTTTATGGGTAAATTATTGTTTAAGACAGAGCAGTCAGATTTTAATTGTGGATTAAGAGCTTTTAAAAAAGATAAAATCCTTCAGTTAAATCTTGTTACTGCAGGCATGGAATATGCCTCTGAGATGATCATAAAAGCAAAACTTTCTGGATTAAAAGTGTCTGAGCTACCTATCAATTTTTATAAGGATGGTCGCGGAAGAGCGCCGCATATGCAAAGATGGCGCGATGGATGGCGTCATCTCCGATTTTTGCTTCTTCATGCTCCCGGATACCTGTTCATGCTGCCTGGCGCTTTATTGTTCTTCACTGGATTGATAATCCTTTTATTGCTATTACGAGGATCTTTCAAAATCAGAGGTGTTGAATTTGACGTGCATACGATGCTGACGGCTGCATTTATGGTAATTATCGGAGTGCAAACTTTTTTTATGGGTATCTATGCAAAACTCTATGTCTATACAAGGGGCATTTTACCTTACAGCAAGAGAATTATTGCAATACTTGCCAAATTGAGCCTCGAAAAACTTCTTGTTGCAGCAATAATACTGGCTATCCTGGGCATGGCAGGCTTTTTATCTGCTTTCTGGACATGGTACAAGGTTGATTTTAAGGCGCTTGATTATGCAGTGACTATGCGAACTATTATTCCTTCTCTTACCCTGATTGCGATGGCAATCCTATTTGTATTCAATGGATTCATGCTCTCATTGTTGTTCCTGAAGACAAAATATGCCGGAATTATGTTTGAATGAACATGCATGGTAAAGTTACTGACAATAGTATCTTGAAGAAAACAATTGCCGGACTGCATGCAAAGTATTCTCATCCGAGACGGGTAATTATTTTATCGGAATTTATTGCTGCTTTTATTAAAAAAAATATTCCAACGGAAAAAAAATTGAAATGCCTTGACGTAGGATGCGGTGATATGCAAATAGCAGAGCACATTGCCGGCATATTACCGAATACTTCATGGACGTGCATAGATACCTTTCATGTTCCGGAAAACAACATTCATAAAGATAAATGGGTAAAATATATTAAATTTGATGGAGTAACGATTCCTTTTGAAAAGAAAGCTTTTGATATTGTACTTTTTTGCGATGTGCTGCATCACGCAGGGGATGCAATGTTATCCTTATTAAAGCAGGCAGGTTGCATCGCTGATTATGTGCTTATAAAAGATCACCTGGAATATTCATGGTATTCACGTTTTATTCTTAGACTAATGGATATTTATGGCAATTGGGGGTATGGCGTTTCTATCCCTCGTAAATATTTTACTACGCATTCGTTCAGAGATAGTATTGCTTTATCAGAACTTTCTGAAATGCATTTGCATGTTGGTATTGAACTCTATCCACAATTGCCTTTACTCCGGATTATTTTAAAACCTGAATATCATTTTATAGCTCTTCTAAAAGGATACGAACATTCTCTCATGCATAAGTAAAAGATATCATATCTTTTTTGACACGTTTGAAATATCTTCTTGATGTGTATCATCTTTCCAGGCGATTAATTTCCAGAATATTGGTAAGGCAATTAGAAACACAATCCAAATGAAGTACATAGAGCCCATTGTTGATAAATTGTCACTGCCTACTATCATTTTTTTTCTCCTTTCTAATTATTTTCATTTTTTTCTCCTTTATTATTAAGGAACAAGAGATGTGCCATATGCACTATGCGGATACATTCTTATCTTGAAATGCAGTGCTGGTGATAGTTTGAGTGATTGTTGAAGTGATGATAACTGGTCATTAGAGCGATTTTTTCAGGCAACGATGTGAGGAATTTCTCCCCATGCTGGAACATAATTCCCCTGCTTATAAGAACACGAATACTATGAATGCTAAGGGAGAAAAACGATAAGATTGAAAGCATTATATGAAAAAAGGACTTGACTATGATAATTATTTTGGATACACTGCATCATTAATGCGGCATTTGAAATGATGCATTAACCAGAGCAGCGCTAATAAGAAATTGAAATTCAATGTTGTACTATACTATTTTATCAGGAGGCCAAATGGTTAAGTATGTGGCTTCGATATGTATTATTGTAGTTGTTAGTTTACTTATTTATGCTGAGAACAAGGAACAAACGGAGATACCAGCAGTTATCAAATCACCTTCTACATGGGGAGAGGTTGAATTTCCTCATCAAAAACATTTTGAAGAGTTTGGGTTGGATTGTCAAACCTGTCATCATGAAACAGACGCAGCAAAACTTAATTTACCGCACAAGGAATATTTTGATGATTTCTGGATTGACTGTAAAATTTGTCATCATGAAGTAGGAACGCCCAAAATTGCTCAGACATGTTCAAATTGTCATCACAGTCCTACCAGTATAGCTGATGAAACTCTCAGTGCAAAAGTGGTTATTCATAAAGATTGTTGGAAATGTCATGAAATTGGCAAGGGAGTGGAAGCAAGTGAAAAATGTGAATTTTGTCATAAAGGTGCAAGGAAAGCGATGTAATTATAATAGTAAAGCTTATTAAATATAGCATTATGGAGTAACATTTTAATGGATCGAAGGAATTTTTTTAAAGTAATGGGAGCAATAGGAGCTTGTTCAGTAGCCAAAGGAGTACAAGCAGAAACATCAACGGAGACCGGGAGGGAATTTGTTGGTGTGCTATGTGATACCACGCGATGCATAGGATGCAGGTCATGTGAGATAGCATGTTCAGAAGCCAATGGAAATTACGTGCCTGATGTATTAAAGGATAATGCTTTTGAACTGGAACGAACTACTACCGAAAAGCAATGGACGGTGGTAAACAGGTTACAAGACGGAGAAAGGTAATATTTATGTCAAGAAGCAGTGTATGCATTGCTGGCAGCCTGCTTGTGCTGCAGCATGTCTTGTTAATGCCATGTACAAAACAAAGGAAGGACCGGTAATATGGTTTCCTGAAAAATGTATGGGGTGCAGATTTTGCATGGTATCATGTCCTTTTGATATACCAAAATTTGAATATAACAGTTGGAATCCTAAAATTCAAAAATGTATTATGTGTTGGGATCGTCTTGAAAAGGGAAAGAAGCCTGCTTGTGTAGATGCGTGTCCTGTAGATGCACTCATGTTTGGATTGAAGCGGGAGATTATGGAAATAGCACGAGTAAGGATATATAACCATCCTGCTAAGTATGTTCATGAAATATATGGTGAAAATGAAGCAGGCGGATGCAGTTGGTTATATTTAGCGGAAGTCCCGTTCGAACAATTAAGATTCAGGACGGATCTTGGTACTACACCTTTTCCGGAATATACACGGGAATTTCTCTATGCAGTTCCTGTCGTATTGCTTGTATGGCCATCGATGTTACTAGGATTGAATTATCTGACACGTGCAAGAGAAGAAGAAAAGAATGAGGAAGGTGATCATGAAGCATAAAACTGATGTGAAAGCAGAATTGAAAAATCTTATGGCATTCATGAAGCAGGAATTAAAACCTAAAGGAAAATTGTTTACTCCCTTCAATGTAATTACTATGCTGATAATGATTGCTGGTGCTGTTATTCTTTTCATTCGATTTACCAGGGGATTAGGCTCAGTAACTAATCTATCGCAGGCATTTCCATGGGGATTCTGGATTGGTTTTGATGTGATAACGGGAGTAGCATTTGCAGGAGGCGCTTACATAATAACATTTGTCGTATATATATGCGGTGTAAAAAAATATCATCCTATTGTAAGAGCGACAGTGCTTAATGGTTTTCTTGCCTATGTATTTTATGCCGGAGCGCTGGTATTTGATCTTGGCAGGCCATGGAATATTATCAATCCTGTGATAGGACGTTCGTTTGGATATAACTCGGTTCTTTTTCTTGTTGCCTGGCATTTCATGTTGTACATGATTACGGAACTTGTTGAATTTTCTCCGGTTATTGCTCAATGGTTGGGTTGGGAACGGATACGCAAA
>MFGW01000111.1:36545-36922 GCA_001780385.1 Candidatus Fischerbacteria bacterium RBG_13_37_8
GGCTTGGGGCATTATTCTTACTTGCTAAATCAAAAATTCATCCACTCTGGTATACGGAATTTATTCCAATTCTCTTTTTTGTTTCAAGCATTTTTGCAGGTTTATCAATGGTTATTTTTGAAGGAACAATCAGCCATAAAGTGTTTAAAGACCAGATAGATTCTAAAAAACATGCTTCTTTTGATGAGATTATCCTTGGATTAGGCAGAGGTGCTACAGTTGCCATGTTTGTATATTTTTTCTTTAAATTCCTTATCTTTGTTCATGGAAAGCACTGGTTGTTATTGAATGATTTCTGGGGATTTTGGTATCTTGTGGAAGTGTTTGGTTTCGTGTTTGTTCCCTGCATTATATTTGCGTTAGGTGTAAAAAAGCGT
>MFGW01000111.1:36973-38837 GCA_001780385.1 Candidatus Fischerbacteria bacterium RBG_13_37_8
CTTAACCGGTTAAATGTTTCTATTATTACGTTCAATTGGTACAGCCCACATCGTTATTACCCTTCCTGGATGGAAATTGTAGTAACACTAATGGTCATCTCGGCCGAGATATGGGCTTTCCGATGGGTAGTGAACAGAATGCCTGTCTTAGGTGAGAAGTCTTCCCGCAAAAAATAAATAAAAGGATAATACAATATGGAAAATTATTATTTTGTGAATATCTTTGAAACAAAAGGATTTGAGTATATACTCGTAATAATTTTTCTGATTTCCTTTATCTTGTTTATAAGATACATCATGAAACCCAGTAATGTTCGTGAATAAAATTCGTACTGACTAACATAGATGCATCTTTTTGGAGTTGAAGGAAGATGAAGAGATTTTATTATTTTTCTGCTGCTTATGTGGTATTCTTGTTATATTTATTTTCAGGATTGTGCCTTTGTGAAAATCAATCCAGGGAAAATACAATAGCGGCGTTATCAGAATTTGAGCTGAAGAGTCATCTTAGGATTCTTGATACTATACTTGAAAATAGAGATTACCTCTTTTACGGTCTTTTGAATATTCATGGTTCAACAACACTTACACTTGGATTGAGTGCAGATTTCTGGAAACAGCTTGATGATGAAAAACGCCTGTCTCTCTTCAGCGAGCTGAATGATAAAGTAAGAATTCTAAAAACATCTGAATTATCTAATGAAGATAGAGAAAAGGTGATCAAGGGAATTTTGATGTTGCCAGAAGAAAATCATTGGGCTATTGTATTAGGCAATTATGAATCAGGAGAATTTCAACTTGGAGAAATTTTAGTAATGGGTGCATTAGAAGATGGAAGACAAGTGATTAATGAAGCCGATAAAATAGCTTATGAGAATTTCATAAAATCACATCAACATTTTTTAGAAAGTACTTATCTCCAGAAGCATGAGAGTGTACTGCAAAAAATCTTAAAAGAACATTTCCATATCAGTATAGGACTTAGGAATTACCAGGATAAAACTGCATTGTTTTTGGGATTAACAAATGATACATGGAATTCCTTAAGTGAGCAAGAAAAGTTTAAACATAGAATCTTGAACTTATTTAAACAGGAGGAATTCCATGGCAAAATTTGAAGGCGTAAAATGGGCTTCCAAACAAATGCGCTATTTATTGGCAGACAAAAATTTTGCTCTCTTTGATTCTAATTCGCAAATCTACGCGGTATCGCGTTCTATTCATTATGCATTGTTTCTTTGTTTTGAAGGAATTCGTTTTTTTTGCAAGAAAAATGAAGAGGGGAAACTGGAGATACTGTTTCTTAACTGGGAGAAGAACCTTGAACGATTCCAACGCGGCATTGCTTTCAATATTGGTTCCGAGCAGCAGCAGCTTGTGCCTGCGGTGGAGGAAATGATCTCTCTATTTATCGACCGTTATTTCAAGGATTCATCGATGCGGGAATTTCTTGAAGAAATGGCAGATTTAGGAGCGCAGGGTTATCTGCGGCCATTTACGGTGGATGAGGAACAATCGATAGGGGTGACATTTCCTGCAATGCCTTCAATACGTGCGGTTGCCTGTCGGTATGATCGTTATTTAGGAGAGCCATTTTGCGGAGTCGTTATTCCTCATTTAGTCCGCGCAGTAGGAGTCAATAAAACCGGATGCCTGAAATTAGGAGTAAATTATTTGATGAGTGTCAAAGCTGTCGATGAAGCTAAGAAGATATGTTCTGATGCAGCCTCAGCACTCTTTCTCGATGATCGAACTGAGAAGAAACTTGAGGAACGTGCAATTAGTGAATGGGACTCTTCCTGTTGCCTGTTTGGACTAAAAGATGGTACCGTGATCAAGATACCTGAACATGCACTGATTTTAC
>MFGW01000111.1:38910-50125 GCA_001780385.1 Candidatus Fischerbacteria bacterium RBG_13_37_8
AGAAAAAGCACCTTCGGGTCTTACATTATATAAATATGCAGTCTAATATTTACAAAGGAGTCACCCATGCCCCTAAAGGGGCACCCAGAGATGAGAGTAAATAATTGAAACGATAACATACAAAGGGCAGACACACGGGTCTGCCCCTACACCTTATTTACAATGGAGGTAATGCACTATGATGACAATTAGCGAAGCTATTAAAACCGCTTTGGAATTCGAAAACAAAGTGTATAATAACTATCAGCAAGCCCAGCAAAAAGCAAAAGATCCTACCGGACAAAAAGTATTTAAAACACTTGCAGAAGAAGAAAAAGGACATATTGTCTATCTTGAACACAAGCTTGAAGAATGGGGAAAATCTGGTCATGTTACACCTGGTGTTTTAAAAACGGCTGTCCCAGATAAAGAAAAAATTAAGCAAGGCGTAAAGAAACTTGCTGAACGCATGAAGACAAACCAGGATTGTTCTGCAGAACTGGATCTTCTGCGTGTTGCACTAAAATTAGAAGAAGAAACATCTTCATTTTATAATCAAATGGTACGGGAATTATCTGCAGAAGGCCAAACTTTTTTTGCCCGGTTCGTAGAAATAGAAGAGGGTCACCTTGCAATTGTTCAAGCTGAAATCGATGCATTAACTGGTATGGGATTCTGGTTCGATATGCAGGAATTTCAACTCGAATCAGAATAAATTATAATTCCTATGACTATCTCGAAAAGTCGGAGCCCAAATTACAAAAGAGTATTCTTTGCGAGTTCTGCGAAGCAGAATGAAGCAATCCCGCAATTCTCTGCTTCTTCAGTCCATACGGGTTTGCCGCGCTTGCCTATTGCAAGCTCGTAAAAGATTATTTAAGGTCCAACATTGCCAGTCGTGTCGACTGCTTTCACTTTATAAAACATAAGCGGTCCTGTGGAAGGTTTAGTGTCTGCAAAAGTGACAGGATTCGTAGGGGGAGAAGAAATCTGACCGATCATGCTGGATGGAATAAGTGGGAAGGTAGAATTGTTTCCTCTGAATATTCTGTATCTGTTCACATCTGTCTCAGGAACTTTGTTCCATTTGAGAAGCACTCCGCCGGTCGTTTTCTCTACGAGAATATCCTGGACTTCACTGGGAGGTGTCTGGTCAGTAGGATTTACGGTGAAAACTCTTGTAAGGGAAGAATTTGATTGTCTGAATCCGTCATACGTTAATGCAGTCCAGAAATAATTTCCGTTCGGCAAACCTTCCGGGAATATATCATCTACTTGAAAATTATAGGTTGCTACCTGAGTGGAGTCATAACAAATAGTATTCCATCCTTTTGGTGAGTATGCGCCATTATGAATAGAGAGATTATTGCCGTCTTCCAATTCAATTTTGAAACGGAAGCAGTTGGTGTAGGAACTTGATGAGGAGAATTGAAATTGCGGCTCACGTGTATTAAGCGTAGCACCGTTTGGCGGATTTATTAATGAAGGGACATTCGGTGTGCTATAGGCATAGCTGACTCTCAGCACATGATCTGTGTTTGTTTGATTCTGACAGGTTGAAACTAAATCCGGGAGCAAGTCATTGTTGAAATCAGCCGTATCCATGTCAGTACAAATGAATCCTGAATCAGAAGTAGCAGGATTCCATTGGACGCAATCCCAGTTGTAAGTACTCAGACCCAAATTTGTGGTGTTGCGGGCAACAAGGTCCGTGCGTCCATTTAAATCAATATCCAACGCTATTGCCCGGCTTATATTATTGCTTGCAATAGGACTTTGAATAGGTGACCAGGTCCATTCACTGCCGCTCAACACGTGACGAAAAATTGCAATGCCTGAGTCCAAAGATGATGCAACGATATCCCAATGCTCATCATTTTCATTTGGCAGGCATGTGGTGAAACGTGGAGAGTATACTCTTTGACATTGGATGCTTGTATTGATTTGATAAGTACCCCATTGCGTACCGCCATTCATTTGATAATAGTGTGTTAATCCATGAGGTCCGGATAATGAATAACTGCATCCTACTACATCAACGAATCCGTCTTCATTGAAATCTTTGGCTACTATACTGCGTGTATTTCGCCCGTCTCCAAGTGTACCACACTGTACCCAGGTCCAGAGGGTCGGTGGAGAAGCTGGTAGCCCACACCACAACTGTATTGCGCCCTCCATTGCTGCAATAATATCATTAAATCCATCATTATTAATGTCCACAACAACTACTTCATTATAATTATTTCCCGTGCCGGATAATCCATTGGATATCTCTTGAAATACACAAGTTGCTATTTGCAGCCATGCTCTTATGCCATACGCTCCTGCATTTGCCCGGCGTATAGCAACAACATCAAAAAACCTGTCATTATTTATGTTGACTATTATAGCATCTTCATATGCTCCTTCTGCCAAAGGAGTGCATTCAGGTTCCCATTTACCTTCACCATCAGTTTTGAATATTTTTACCTCGCTCTGATTATCGGATGGATTTAAGTCTTCAACTGTAGCAATAATCATCGGTCCAGTCGTGTCAAGATCCGGCCCCAAGAAAGGAGCAAATGCTTCCATGCCATCAGTGCCACCATACACGTTGGTGCCTGAAAATTTCATTCCTGCAAATATGGTAAATTCAGGAAATGAATCAATATCTACCGGATACCAGCCTGAAAAATTGAAAGTATTAGGAGAAGTCTCAAGATAGGCTTTTACGCCCTTATCTCCTGAAGTGGCATTAAAATCAGCTCCGGCTAAATCATTCTTACCATCACCATTAATATCACTTGTTGAGAGGGATGGAAAATTTCCTTCAGTAACGGGCGGAGTATCGGCATACCAGAAATATGTTTTCGGTTCCGGACATTCCTTTACTGCGGGATTTATGGCTGGCGGACAGGGCATGTTCGGATTATCTATGTAATATTGTCCACGCCAGACCTTAATTCCATTTGATGAGGTGCCTGCTGCAATATCCAAAATATTATCATTATGAAAATCCGAAATAACAACATAAAGATAAGTACCGGGAATAAGCAACGAATCAAGAGGATCAGATACATTAAATTCTTTAAACCATAACCAATCAATTGTGCCTCTTGTTCCATACCATACTTCAATTCCATAGGCATTGTCAGGTCTTTCAGTGGGTACTCCTGAAGCAATAAGATCAGGAAAAAGATCATTATTTATATCGGCTGATGCTATAGATTTGTAGTTTCCATGAGAAGGCAGAATGTCGGATTGCCCACTTGCACCGTTCTGTAATCTCCATTCTGGTGAAAAATTGCCGTTTTTATCATCCATGTGACAACCATCGACATCTGCAGCTAAACTACGGAATAACACATCTATTCCTCCGTCTTTACTTGCTGCTAAATCGAGGGAGCTGTCTAAATTGAAATCAGTACTGATTACCTGCGTATAGTAACCATTCCCTGGAAGCCCAGGCACTACTTCCAACTCCCAGCTTCCCTGGCAGGTGTCATTGTTGAAAATATACCCTGCCCACCGGTATACTTTGATGCCATGTCCTGGGTCTGTATTATCCGTTACAATGATATCCAAACCATTAGGAAATGGAATTTTCATGCCGTCACAGTCATTCATTGGCACGCATCCGTAATCCTCCAGAACTTGATTAATGTTTGCTAATGCAATACTGTTAAATGAGCCAGCTGGAGCAGGATTGAAATTATTTGCCGGTTCCCATATAAATGTCCCGCTGATAAAATTGTGCAACCATGCTCCAATAGTTGTTCCAGATCCTACTAAATCTGTAGTTCCATCATAATTAATATCCCCTGCTGCAAGTGAACGATATGTGCCAGTAGAGGTTATAATCTCGGGTGTCGGATTCCATCCGGAAGGCGTTCTATACCATATTTGAATGCCTCCTGATGTCGGCGCCGCCGCTATATCGATCAAATTATCCCAGTTGAAATCTGCCGCCACAACAGCACGATATGCTCCCGAAGCGCTCGGACTTTCTTCATACCAATTTAACCATTGACCAAATAGGGATGTACTGAAAAATAGTATCCCTAACAATATGCCAATACCTATTTTTTTATACATGATATCCTCCTGTAAAATCAGTGAACAGTGGTTAGAATAAATCGAGCATGAATGTTTTGACCGCAGTACATGGTCACTGTTACTTTTATTCTTTTTATTGTTCGTAAAAACATAGTGGATTCCTGCTATCCTGTATTTTGATAAGCCTGCTATTATTGCTTCCTTGCTTAATAAAATAATTTTACTCTTCATTATAAACTACCTGATAGTAATAATCAATATTCATTCCAATTATTCCTGACAGAAACACAACCATTGTGAAAATGATGAACAGAGCTATTTTCCCAATTATTTCACCAGCATTCAGATAATCACCGACCGCAGGATTTATCAAAAAAAGTATAAAAATTACACATTAATCCGTATATAATTTACATATTACTGATATTGGGTAGTGAAAATGATAAGGTGAGATGTTGATTTTTATGGTGGTATGATTTTATAATCAGTGATTGATGGATATTATTAATTTGCAGCAGGTAACAGGAAGAAATAAGTGAGAAGGTACATGGCTGAAGATTATGGAATATTTATACCGGATTGTTTGAAGGTAAGGTTAAGCAGAAAGGGTGCGTCGGTTAAATTTCTTGAGAAGAGGGAGGGGGTGATAGTATTTTCTGACATATCGGGTTTTACCAGTTTAACGGAGAAGTTAATGTTAACGGGGAGAGAGGGGTCGGAGGAGTTAACGTTTCTCATCAATAAATATTTTGACCGTATGATCAAGGTAATATCTTTGCATGGTGGGGATATTATAAAATTTGGAGGAGATGCATTACTTTGTTATTTCAAAGGTCCCCAGGGTAGAGTCAAGGCTCTGCAAGCAGTAGGGAAGATGATGAGTATTGTGAAGAGGGAATATGTAAATGTACCTACTTCTGCAGGAAAATTTACCATATATATGCATTGTGGAGTGAGTTTGGGTGAATTTTGGGAATGCGCAGTAGGAGAGGAGTATCATCAATTAGAGTATTTATTGTTTGGTGAGCCGATAGTACAAGCATTGCATCTTGCGGATTGTGTATTGGCTGGTGAAATTGGTTTGGATAAGGAGTTGCAAAGTATCTTGACTGATCATTTTAAAAGTGACTGTAGTGCGGAACAAGATTTCATAAGAATAAAAAATCTAAGAGGGAAATCAGTTGTTGGTTCACGCGCAAAAGTATTGCCGGTTGATACATTTACGGGATTACACATTCAGCACTTTATTCCAAAATCGATACGTGATTATTTACATAAAACAGATTATATAGGAGAGCATCGCAGGGTAGGCATATGTTTTATAGAATTAACGAGTGCATTAGCTATTTTAATGCAAATAAGAGAGAGAATGAAGGATGAAAAGGAGGTAGCACATTATTTTATAGAGATATTATCACGGATTTATCATGCAATTGCAGGAACGGTGGAATATTATGGAGGCACGTATTTAAAAACTGACACATCAGGAAAAGGTGAAAAAATAATATTTTTATTTGGTGCACCTGTAGCTCATGAGGATGATGAGCGCAGGGCATTGGAAGCTACTTACCGGGTAGTAGAACAATTGAAGCAGGTGCATAAAGTATTTAAAGAGGAGATGAAGACAGACAAGGATCTTTTTGCCATAAAATGTGGATTAAATGCTGGCAATGTATTTTGGACATTGGTAGGAAATGAAGTGAGAAGGGAATGGACGGTAATGGGGGACAGTGTAAATTTATCGGCGAGGCTCATGAGCATATCGAAGAATTGGGCAGTAACGGTGCAGGGAAAATTAATGAATCAGCTTACCGATTATGAATGGGAATATGTTGGTTGTTATAAAATAAAAGGGAAGCAAAAATCATTAGATATTTATACGTATGCAGGAGACAAGACCGAATCGAAAGTCTCGGTTTCGAAACAGGAATTGATAATCGGCAGGGAGGGGGAATTAGCTATTTTAGAACGTTGTGCAGACAAGGTGAGCCAGGGCAGTAAACAACTTGTTTCCATAAGTGCGGATGCGGGCATGGGCAAAACTTTGCTTTGTGATAATTTCATTAAGAAATGCAGGGAGCGCGATGTCAATTTATATATGGTCACGTGCCAGGCATATGTGATGGGGGAACCATATTATGGTTGGAAGCAGTTAAGCAAGCAAATTTTTGCATCCAATGCAGTTGATGGTAATAAACCGAATGAAGTGGAGCGCTTTTTAAAACAAAATGTGGGCGAATTTAAAAAATGGATACCAGTAATTAATGATCTCCTGGAGACGACAATAAAGGAAAACGAATTAACGGAAAGGCTTGAACCGAGAACAAGAAAAAACAAGTTGTTTGAGTTGCTCAGCAGATTGCTCGTGAAACTATCCATCGCAAAACCTGTAGTAATAATATGCGACGATGCTCATTGGATGGATGGTGGTTCTCTTGAATTTATAGAATATTTATTTTCATCACCTGTTCATTTACAAGCAATGATAGTATTATCTAACAGGAAAGAGCTTGATGTGGATTGTTTTCGAAAATTCGATTCCTTTGTAGAAATAGCGCTTCATAAATTTAAAGAGGCAGAATCATACCGATTAATGGATAGTATCATGGGTATGGATGAAAAACTTAGCGACCTCAAGCAAACGATTAGCACAAAAGCTCAAGGAAATCCATTATTTATTAAATTACTTTCAGAAAATCTAATTTCACAAACTGGCGTTTCTTCAAAAGATTTAACTGTCCCGGATACTATTTCTTCAATGTTTTTGTCGATAATCGACCAGTTGGTGGACGAACAGAAATTATTTTTAAAATTAGCGTCTATTATTGGCAAAACATTTAATGCAGATGATATGGCAACGATATTTTCAAAGGAACTGCAAAGCATTCAGGTTAATTTTGTTGTAGATATTCTCAAGAAGAATGATTGGTTGTTGAAAGAAAGTGATAATCAGTATTCATTCAAGTATCCTCTCATGCAGGAAGTTGCTTATGAAAGCATGCCATATTCTTATAAAAGAACATATCATGCCAGGATTGCTTCTTATTTTGAAAATAAAACAAGGGACCCCCATAAAATAATAGAATACCTTGCTTTTCATTATTTCAGGAGTTCAAATGCAATCAAAGCAATAGAACATTTACTTACTGCTGCTGATAAATCACAGCGTCTTTATATATTGAATCAAAGTAATCAATATTATTCAGATATAATGGAACTTGTTGAAAAAATCAAACAAAAAAGATACTCGGATTATTTTTTTGAACAAATTCCAGCAAGAGACATTTTGAAAGAATTTGAATTTAACGCATTAGCAAAATGGGGAAAGGTATTGTCACAAATGGGCAGAATGAAAAATGCTATTGAAAAGTTCAACAATGCCATTAAAAGAGGCAAACATCATGCAGATGTTAATGAATTGATAATGCTTAAAAATAAAATGGCGCATAGCTATTTTGTCGTTGGACAGCTTAAAATTGCTTCAAAGTTAGCACAATCTTCTCTCAGTGAGGCAAAAAGACTGAATTATTTTGAAGGTATTGCAGGAAGTTATAATATACTGATTAATTTGCAGTATATGCAGAAAGATTTCAAGTGTGCATTGAGGTTTGCGAAACATGCTATCTCCTATGCAAAAAAAACATCCTCACCTGCTCTATTGGCTGATATTTATTCGAATACTGGTATTATATATTGGTCTATGAACAGGATAAGTGATGCAATATGCTATGCAAAGAAATCACTTAATATAAGAGAAAAAATTAAAGATAAATATGGAATTGCTACGAGTTATAATAATATAGGTGTATGTTATTTCCATAAAAGAAATTACAAGAAAGCTCTCCTCTATTATAAAAAATCATTGAAACTGCATGAGTATCTTGATGATTTATATGGTACAGCCTGGAGTCATAACAATATAGGAGAAATATTATTTGAATCCGGCAAATTAAATGATGCATTCAAGCATTTCAAGTATTCAAATACCCTAGCTATTGAGTATGGGGATAAATCATTAGAAGCCATAACTCACTTGTTTCTCTCTTCTATTTTTTTCAGAAAGCGCGAGCAGGAGAAAGGACTAGAGCATTTTAATATAGCAGTTGAAACCGCCAGCAAATTAAATCAAAATGAAGAATTAATGATAGCATATTATTGGATAGTGCATTATTTTATTTCAGTTGACCAAATGCATGCCTCGTGTGATTATTATGAAAAACTTAAGGATATATTGTCCTTGCTAGACAAGGAAGCATTTTATTACCTGTTATATTCACATCGCATAAAAGACCTGGATCTTTGTCATTGTGAGTTTGCCGGAGGCAAACGTAACAATCCCTAATGGGGTATAATTATCACTCCGCTATGGATTATTACGTCCCGCTGGCGCGAGACTCATAATGACCATGACTCATGGATTTTTTCCCCAAATTGTTTTATTATGTGAGTCTATAGAACAATGGCAAAAGTAGCATTTGTAATCACTCCAGAATATACCCGTACCATGCCACACCTGGGCATAGCCTATCTGCGTGCCATTGCCTCTCAACATGGTCACGAAACCCGGTATTTTGATTTATCTGCTAAGTACAGGTTAGAAAGCTTTTTTGCTTCAATCCTTCATTCCTGGATTAATACCTATTCCAAACGAACTCGTATGCAAACACTCTTTGCATTTCTTCCTTCGATTGTTGCTTATTTCGAACCCCCGCCTGATATGAATCAAAATACACGTATGCTGTTTCTTTTGCTTAAATCTGAATCCGAAAAAATGGCAACCGAAATCCTGGAATATCAACCTGACATAGTATGTTTTTCTATATTTGACACTACATTATTTTTATCATTAAGTGTTGCACGGGAATTAAAAAAACGAAATAATTCCCTGAAAATAATTTTTGGCGGTCCATTTTTAAATGATAAAAGAGTGCAGGATTTCGTCCTGCTTTTTAATGATTGCATAGATCATATTGTAGTCGGAGAAGGAGAAGAAATAATCAATGACCTTATAGAAAATAGCATTCCTTCTCAAAATAGAATAATTTGTACAGAGGCAATTAGCAGCCTTGATAATTTGCCGTTTCCTGTTTTTGATGGATGCGATTTTGAGATGTATAAAAAGGTAATGTACACCGAAAAAAACTGGCGCGGTCTTGCAGTCATCGATGAAAAAATTTTACCATTGATGGCTATGCGCGGTTGTCCTTTTAATTGTGCTTTCTGTGATCATCATGTAGTCTGGAAGGAATACCGAAGCAGGAGGGTTGAAAATGTTATTAAGGAAATAATACATGAACAGGCAACTTATGATTGTCATGTATTCCGGTTTAATGATAGTCTGATTAATTCAAATCCTAAGTGGTTAAAAGCATTATGCCAGGCTATTCTCGATAATGACTTGCGAATATATTGGTATGCACATTGCCGCGCAGATATGCTGAATGATGATCTTGCCCGACTCATGTACAGGGCAGGCTGCCGGTACCTTAAATTTGGTATTGAAAGCGCCTCTCAACCTGTATTGCGGCTTATGAATAAAAAAATTACTCCTGAATCAGCGCTCAAAGCGATAGAGTCAGCCAATCATGCAAATATTAAAACCAGGGCAAGTTTTATTTATGCCTATCCTGGTGAAACTGCTCAGAATCTCCAGGAAACTGTCGATTTCCTGAAACAATGCGGTAATAAATTTTACGGTGTGAGAATATATAGTTTCATTTTCATGCCGGGAACCCCTTTAGAACTCGAAGCATCTTTACACAATGTGACGCTCCATAATTTCAGCTCAACAAGTCAAAAGTTTGCATCTGCGCTTGGACAAATACCTGAAACATGGTCTCATCCTGTTATTAACGAAGAAGTTATTGCTCAACGTGATGAACTGGTGCAGCCTGTCGTTAAAGCTATTAATCAAATTCATAAAAATTACCTGCCCTACATGTTTTCCGAGCTCATAGAATCGAAGATAAATAATAATACGCTATTTGAATTTATAAAATCAGCTGTTCTTAAATTAAAAGAAACTGATACCTCACCAGATACTGTCAAGATTTATGCGAGCAGTGGCGCTACTTTTGTACTTTCAAAAAAATGCTATTCATTATTTCAAGAAATTACCAGTGCTACTTTTAATGACCTAAAAACGATAATCATGAATGAAGAAAATCTTGTCTCCCATGAAGCTTCAGTACTGATTATCGGTCTCATCAGCTCGGGCATGCTGAAACTCAAAAAATAACTGACCTACTTCTTAAAACGTGCAGCCTGACTCCATGCAATGCAATAAAATAAAAATGAAAGAATTACCACGATTTTAAAACCAAACGATAGAGCAATTGCTATCGAGAGCATGGAGCCTACCACAGTCATATATGCATTAATTGCCCATGCCCAGCCAACCAGTGTCTTAGATTCATTTTGGATAAGGTACAAACCGGTTGGAAAAGGCATGCCCAGGAGTGTGCCAAGCATGAAAATAAATACAAATGTAATGATACCTTTTATTATAATTGGCAATGAAATAGTAGCATTGATTAAAGGATTTATTAAGAAAATATGAGGCAGGATGGCAATAAGCAAAAAGCTAAAAATATATTTAATAAAACGGCTATCACCCCATCGTTTTCGGAGATGTTCAGAAAGATAACTGCCGATTCCTGCTGATACCAGCAGGCTGAAAAGAATAATCGAAATTGAATAGGAAGGATGTCCGAGATAAAGAACAAACTTTTGCATGAGAACAATTTCAATAAAAATAAATCCGATGCCGAGACATGAAAAATAGAGAATGGTAAATGCTCTGAAACCTTTGCCAATACCTTTTTTGCTAAACCTTATGAGAGGAAAAAACAGGAATAAAATAGAAAAAATTATACTTTGAATAAACAGGACACCGAGCGTAAACCGCTCTGTTCGGGAAACATTTTCTATCATGCTCACCAGTTGCTCAGAGAGTAATTCAGGTTCCCTTACTTTGAGATGCCAGAATGGCATAAAATGATTGAAAAATGGCTTGTTATCAGTAGCAGGAAGCAGATCAAGTCCTGTTTTTTGTGATATTGTCTTTATTGATTTTGCATCAAGCAATTGAGAAAATAATGGATTCAGATGTGGTTTACCAGGATTAAATAGAATTTCCCAATTATGTTCTTTGCACATTAACTCAACGGAATTAATTTCATCGGATGTGAAAGGGCTTTTC
>MFGW01000111.1:50154-51647 GCA_001780385.1 Candidatus Fischerbacteria bacterium RBG_13_37_8
TTTATGCTTAATGATAAACATATGATGTTCCGGATGAGAAATTCCATATTCTTGCATTACTATTATTGCGCTGGTGAACATTCGTTCGATGCCCCATTTCCAAATTGATAATATGCCGTCTTCGGTCAGCCGTTCAAGATATAAATGTAAGGCTTCCCTCGTAAGCAAAAATGTTTCAGATAAATTAAGTGCTCCTGAAGCAATAGCTATTGAAGTTTGATTATTTATTTCCTGTATTATGTCAAATGTTTCTTTTGTAGAATGCAGGTAACTTCTGCCTTCATTGGCAATTAGAGAAATGTCAGGATTGTCAAACAGGTAATTAAGCTCTTTGATGAATCTGTTTTTTACAATATTCACCATTGCTCCATCCATTTCCACGGCAGTAATGGAAGATGCATTGAGATCTTTAGCAACCTGTACTTCCCATCCACCTCCAGCACCAATTATTAAAGTCTTAGGCTTGTTTTTTATTTTATAAGGAATTGAAGTAATATCCTTATATGAGAGTTCGACAGATTTACCATTAGAAAGTACCGGCATAAATGATTGGTTGGTTCCTCCATCAATCCAGATTATCCAGAGAGGAGTATCACGTGCAATATCTATTTTTGTTACAGCGCTCCATTGACTGAGGACTATTTTATTATTTTTACGATGATGGTGATAGCCAATTTTTGAAGCATGAGGCTCTACCGGAAAATAATGTTCTATCCTTCCTGTCATCCAAAATAACAGAACAATTGCAAGAGCCAGAACAAGTTTTTTCTTTAATCCTGCAACAAGTAATAAACATGATATAAGTGAGGTACCACAGGCAACCATGAGCAAGCCCGGTGCGCCGACTTTTGAGATAAGCGCCAGCATAGCAAGTGAGCCAAGCGCAGCGGCAACAAGATCAAAAAAATATAATTTTGAGGCATGTGCAGGATGCTGAATAAAGAGACAGGAAACAAATAATCCTGACATGAAAAAAGGAATTATGAGAACCAGGTAATGTATGGTCATCAAAATTATTCTTGAAATTATATGATATTTTGAAAAAGAGACAGGTAAAAATGAAATACTTGTCATGAGAATAACTATTGCTAGGGCAAAAAGAAATGAACTCCAGGGAAGAATATTCCATGTTTTAATGCGCTCATAAAATAAAGTTAGCCAGACGGCGCTCATTCCATATCCAAAGAGTGCAGTACTGATGATCATGAATGCAAAATTATAAAAAAGAATAACGGAATAAATGCGGGTTAAAGTAATTTCAAGAAGGAGTGTTGCAAATGCTATAAAAAATATGCTTGCATATATTTTTCTGTAAGAAACATTCGTTGTCATAGAATAGCAATTCTACAGGAGAAGTCGCTTAATTTCAACCATGAGGGGGACAGGCACTCACAAGTTCACAGGTTCTTGCAATTAGAACATAGCGTCGCAAGGCGACGCAATTGGGTTAATGGAATGGTGGAATGATGGAATAATGGGCTCAGAAGTGGATG
>MFGW01000112.1:0-768 GCA_001780385.1 Candidatus Fischerbacteria bacterium RBG_13_37_8
TTGAGATATTGGGGAATGGATTCTGCCCTACCAGCATTGTTTATTTTCTCACTCCTAAGATACAGGTAATTGACAAAGAGTATATTGATGTCAACAAAATAAAAGCGCGCCTAAAGATTGATAATGATACGCCATGCAGTCAAAATTATACATTTATAGTTGAGAATCCTGATAATTCTACAGATGATGCTACTTTTTATGTATCATGTGGTCCACATCCCTGCTTAAGTTGTGCAGAATGTCCATTGAATCTTTCAGAAAGTCTGGAAGTAATTGGTACACAAACGGCTAAAAGCAGCGAAATAACCTATCAAAAAAATAAAAAGATATTGAATGTAGTTGTGGAAGATGTTGCGGGAAACTCATCATTAATACTGTTCAGGAAAGAAAATGGACAGAGTATCCCGGTAGCTTATCAATACATAAATGAAAATCAGCCAAAGAATTATTTTTTTTATTTCTCGAATAAATGTGCTGGTGACAAAGTGTTTCCGTTAGGAACGTACTATGTGGAGATAAGAGGGCATAATTATGATAGCAACTTGATGGTAAGAACATTTCTGTTATGTTTTTATGATAATGATGATGATTTGACTAATGATAATTATCAATGGCCAGACTGTGCAAATAAGCCGTTGGCATGTCAGGGGCAATTTGAACCGTATGATTCCTATTTTGGGTGTTGCAATACCTCGAAGTATATAGAGGAGAAGGCATGTGAGCCGGAGCCGCCATATCCAGCATTTTGGTATAAATGTGAATCGCACA
>MFGW01000112.1:792-16684 GCA_001780385.1 Candidatus Fischerbacteria bacterium RBG_13_37_8
ATTCTTCTTGATGGTATATGCGATGAAGGACTTCATATTATTGGAAAGGTCATAAATAATAATGGCAATCTTCCGGTTCAAGTTTGGTTTTCTGCGGATAATACTAAAGAATATTCAACCATCGATTGCCATTATGAAAATCTTCAAAAAGAACTTCGCAGGACTCTTGAACTTCTTGGCATCGCGGCTTAACTTTATATTTTTGAACAAACATGTTGTCTCTAATTTTGCGCTAAGCGCCTATTCCTTATTCCCGTTCGGAGAGATAGGCAAAAAATCTGGATGGTTCTTCCCGCGCATACTTATAAAAGGCAGGATTATTATATTCCACGAGGTTGTACCATTTTTTGTGGAACCACCACCATTGCCATGGATAAAGCATGATCAAATCCTCAAGAATTCTATTCGTTTGCTCCAATACATCTTCAGCTTCCGCGGCATTTATTGGTGGGTAACAGGTTATAATATGTGATGGAAACACGGATCCCGTTTCTCCTTTGTGCCTTTGAGGGTTCGCCCCTACACTTTGTGCTTCTATACCTTTATTTTTGCCCAGATTTGTTATTTTCATATATTTCCGGTCGGCATGCGTTTCGGAGTGTGTGAAAATGGGGAGAATGGGAAGATTATGTTTTTTTGCCAATTCATTTATTGTAGGGTAGACGAGTGTATTCCAGTCGAAGAATTTAACGAGGGTATGTGCCTGGTGCCTGGTGGGAGTTTGATCTATCATAAACATTACTGAGTGATTGTTTAAAAGTGCCTCATGAATTTTTTTGAAGCATTCTATTTCGGGACTGGTAGGAATAATGCCGATATTATTTGCTGTCATATGATCAAAAATGAATGATCTGAACTGCTGATTATGCGGAGGTTTGATGATAACACTGATTTTAAAGTTGTTGTGAGCCATGTAAAGCGGTATGAGCGGGAATACACCGAAATGACCGGATACGATCAGCGCTTTTCCATGTTTATTGATTGTTTCATCGAGGAAGTTTTGATTTTCCATGGTGATGATTTTCGATGGGAAGGTATATTTATGGTACAGGAATGAAACTACCTGGCGTGCTGAAAAAAAAGAGAATTGCAGGGATTGTTTTAAGAGAGCATGTTGTTGTTTTGTACTGATAGCTTTTTTAAAGCAAAGAAGGATATTGAGCATGGCAACGATGTAATTTTTTTTAAAGAAGGGGAGAATGAGCGCAATAATAATTCTTGAGATGAGATTATTAATAAATTCCGGCAGGTGGAGTGATATGTGCAGGTAGAGTTTAAAAAATTTCCATGGATAATTTTTTTTCACGCTCACTCAGCATCAAAGGCAATTTTACCATTGGCCATAGTAAGAATTATTTTTCCTTTAAATGACCAGCCGTCAAAAGGAGTATTTCTACTTTTTGAGAAGGAGGATTGCACTTTGATGGTATTTTTTTGAGTCATGCCGAATACCGTGAGATTTGCAGGTTTACCTTCTTCAATTACAGGGACAGGCAGGCGAAATATTTTAGCTGGATTCACGGAAAGCATTTCAACAAGACGGTTCAAGTCAATAATTTTAGTTTGTACCAGGTAAGTGATGCAGAGGGGAAGCGCTGTTTCAAGACCAATGATTCCGAATGCTGCTTTATCATATTCAATCATTTTATCTTCTATTTTATGAGGCGCATGATCGGTTGCGATTGTATCAATTGTTCCATCTTTTATGCCTGCCAGCAGTTCCTTGATATCTTCTTTTGAACGCAGGGGGGGATTCATTTTAGTATTGGGGTCATAGGATGATTTATAGACGAATTCATCCGTGAGTGTAAAGTGATGTGGAGTAACTTCTGCTGTTATTTTAATTCCATGTTTTTTAGCAGCCCGGATCAAATTGACTGATTCTTTACTGCTTACATGGGCGATATGAATACAACCTTTTGTCAAGCGTGCCAGTGCAATATCGCGTGCAATCATTACCTCTTCAGATTCACAAGGGATTCCCCGCAAACCCATTATGCTGGCATAATATCCTTCATTCATGCAACCACCGTTGGATAAAATTTTATCTTCGCAGTGGTCGATAATTGGAACGTCAAACATTTTAGCATATTCAAGCGCCTGGCGCATAAGCAAAGTATTGGAAATACAATTTCCATCGTCTGAAAAAGCAACGGCTCCTGCTTCTTTTAAATCATTCATCTCGGTAATTTGTTCACCTTTTAATTGCATGGAGATAGCAGCAATGGGATGGACGGTGATGCATGCTTCAGCTTTTGCTTTGCCCAATATATAATTAGTAATTCCGATATGATCGTTTACCGGATTCGTATTCGGCATGCAAGCGATCTGTGTAAAACCGCCGGCTGCGGCAGCCCTGGCGCCTGTTTCTATTGTTTCAGCATCTTCTTTACCAGGTTCACGTAAGTGGGTATGCATATCAATAAATCCCGGGGCTACAATATATCTTGATGCATCAAGTACTCTTGCGTCTTTAATATCGATGCGGCGCGCAATTTTTTCAATGACTCCTTCAACAATCAGTATATCAAATGTGTGGTCTATCTGTTGATAAGGAGATAGTAATCTTCCATTTTTAATCAATAGTTTCACTTCTTTTCCCTCCAATCAATAAATAAAGTAAAGCCATTCTCACTGCTACACCATTTGATACTTGCTGCAGAATGACAGAAGAAGGTCCATCAGCTACTTCTGAAGAAATTTCAACTCCTCTATTAATAGGACCGGGATGCATTATCAGTACATCTTTTTTAGCAGCTTTCAATTTTTCTGCATCCAGACCAAATAATTTAAAATATTCTCTAATAGAGGGAAATGAAGTATGAAGATGTCTTTCTAATTGAAGACGCAGCATCATGATAACATCACTTTTTTCGATGGCTTCTTTTATATTATAGGTAAATGTAATAGGCAATTGATCAATATGGGGAGGCAGTAAGGTTGAAGGAGCGCATACGTAAATAGTACTCCCCATTTTATGAAGAAGATGAATATTAGAACGAGCAACGCGGCTGAACAGTATATCACCGATAATTGCAACTTTCAGATTTTGTAAAGTACCCTTGTGATCTTTAATAGTGAGTGCATCGAGCAGAGCTTGCGTAGGATGTTCGTGTGCGCCGTCACCGGCATTTATTACCGAAGCCTTAGTGTGTTTGCTGAGCATGTGCGGGACTCCCGAAGATGAATGCCTGATTACAATAGCATCCGGAGCCATAGCTTCAATATTTTTAATCATATCTACGAGGGTTTCACCTTTTGAAAGACTGCTTGTTGCAGCTGCAATTGAAAGCGTGTCAGCACTTAAACGACGTGCTGCTATTTCAAAAGAAGTACGTGTGCGTGTACTTGGTTCAAGGAATAAATTTACGACTGTTTTACCCCGCAATGTAGGTACTTTCTTGATATCGCGCGTGTTTATTTCACGCATTGAATCTGCTGTGTCTAAAATCAGTTCAATTTCTTCTTTTGATAAATGATCAATTCCTAATAAATCCTTAGTGCGTAAGGATGTTAAACTCATAGCAAAGCCCCTTTATTATTCTATATAAAGAATAACTTATTTTTTTGAATGAATATATACTGCATCAACAGTATCTGTTTCAATGAATAATACATCTACAACTTCATCAAGTGAGGTAGGTATTATTCTCCCTACATAATCAGCTTGAATAGGTAATTCACGATGTCCTCTGTCTATTAAAACGGCAAGCTGTATCCGTTTCGGTCTTCCAAAATCTATAAGCGCATCCAATGCAGAACGTACTGTTCTGCCAGTAAATAATACATCATCAACGAGAATAGTAATTTTTTCTGTAACCGAAAAAGGTATTTCAGTTTTCCGTACTTGTGGCGAAGATGCTATTGTTGTTAAATCATCTCGATACAGTGTAATATCGACTACTCCGATAGGGGGCTTTTTTCCTTCCATGAGCATTATTTTATCAGCGATTCTTTGTGCTAAAGGCAGACCTCGTGTTCTTATTCCTATTAACACCAGCTCCTTTATTCCTTTATTCTTTTCTATTATTTCATTGGCGATTCGTGTTATAGTACGGTCTACCTCTTCAGCATTCATCAATTCCTTTTTATTTGTTGAAACATTCTTTTTATTTTCCACTTCACTTTCCTTGTTTATATTCTGTTTATACCCATCTCACTAAAACCAGAATTATCGATATAACAAGCGCATAGATTACCAATGATTCTATAAATGCTAATCCAATAATAAGCATTGTTCTTATTATATCTGCTGAACCTGGATTACGGGCTGTTCCTTCAAGAGCTGCCTGTATTGCTTTGCCTTGACCAAATGCACCGCCAAATGCTGCAATCGCTATCGCTAAACCGGCTGATATTGCCAGCCATTTATTAGTCTCAGCTTTTGCATTAGTCGCTGATTCTTCCTGTGCATAACTGAATTGTAGTAGCCCCACTAATAGTATTGTTGCCATTATCATGATAAGTCTTCCTGTTTTCAAATTTAACCTCCTATTTTATTGTTAATGATGTTCTTCTGATGCTACTGCTCCTGCTATGTATATCGTAGATAACATTACAAAAACAAGTGCCTGAATTACACTTGTAAACACCGCAAGACACATTATCGGTAACGGTACCAGGAGCGGTACTAAACTGAATAAAATCAATATAACAAGATCTTCTCCAAATATATTACCAAATAAACGTATAGATAATGATAATGGTCGCGAAAAATGACCTATTACTTCCACAGGGAAGATTAATAATACTAATAAAATATTAAATCCTTTTGGTTCAATGGGACCCATGAAATGCCGTATATATTTTCCTATGCCTTGCTCCCGTATCCCCTGCCAATGATAATATACAAATATAAAGATTGCACATCCACCCGTTATATTTATGTTAGAAGTGGGCGAGGCAAGTCCCGGTATCAATCCTAATAAATTGCTCAGTAGAATAAAAACACCGAGTGTTCCTATGCACGGTAAATATTTTTTGCCCTTCTCTCCTATGATATCTATCACCATCGAATTAATAAATCCAACGTACCCTTCCACGATATATTGCATCATCGATGGATAAATGCTGAGTCGTTTTTTCATAATACTTACAAATACAACCACACTTAATATTATAAGCAATGAAGTAACTACATGAACTGGAAATAATTGTTCAGGTGTAACCTCAATACCTAATTTCTGTAAAAGAGAAGCTAAAGGCATTCCAAGATAATATTGTACAACTTTTACTATCCAGGGAACATGTTCAAACATTACTTATCTTTTCTCCTGCAAGCGTTTGAGATACCGATGTTCGTGCCAGATAAACAGGCAAAATAATATTGTATACCCTATTATAACAAAAAGAGGGTGTGCAGCTAAATAGAGAATAGCAAAAATAAGTACCATGCAATAAAGAAAATAACGGCCTAAAAAAAGTAAGCCAAAAATAATAGATCTTTTCATTCCTTTATGCATAGGTGCAATAATTGCAGTACCTTTTTTTTGTAAAAATGATGAAAGATAGGCAAGAAATGATCCTGATAATAAACCACTAACTATCGATGCGATATTTATTTCAATGCTCATTCTTTTTGTCCGTATCTTTTTTTGTTGAATGCATGGACATTCGAAAAAGATTAACAAATCCTGCTATTATACCAAATAATAAGAATAATAATAAGCCAACTGGTTTGGTATGAAATAATTTATCAAAATAATAACCGATAATGAGACCTACTATAATACTGGATGGAAAAATCCATCCCATTGATATATAGGGACCCATCTCTTTAAAATATTTAAATTTTGACATTGCTGTCGCATCAACATTCTAATAATTTCTAAAATGCCACAAAATCACCAAAACACTGAATTACACAAAAAGAAATGATATTATTTTGGTAAAATATTATGCTTTTGTGGACGGACACATGGGTTCGCCCCTACAATTAATATTTATTATAGTATTCAGGTTGAACTTTCATTACAATATATTTTACAGGTTTTTCAATAACCTGGAAGAATGGTTTTGGATACAAGCCGATCCAGAATGCGAGAAATACTAACGGGATGAGTGTGATCAGTTCCCGCGCATTGAGGTCTTTTAGGTCTTCGTGTTTTTTGGGCAGTTTCCCCAGCATTACTCTTTGGTATAGCCAAAGCATGTAAGCAGCACCGAGTACTATTCCTGTACCTGCTAAAACAGCCCATCTCCAATTTGCCAAATAAGCTCCTTGCAGGATGGGAAATTCTCCCATAAAACCGCATAATCCTGGAAGTCCTATTGAAGCCATAGTCATTATTGCAAAAATGGCAGCATATGCGGGCATTTTATGTGAAAGACCACTGTATTCTGAAATGATTCTTGTATGCTTTCTTTCATAAATAATGCCGACAATCAAGAATAATGCTCCAGTACTGATGCCATGATTTATCATTGAAATAATACTGCCTTTCAGCCCCGGCGGATTTAATGCAAAAATACCAAGCATTGAAAAACCAAGATGACTAACGCTGGAATATGCTACTAATTTTTTCCAGTCTTTTTGCATCATGGCAACGAGAGCGCCATAAATAATACCTATTATTGACAGGGAAACCATGAGTGGCAAATAACCGATTGTTGAATCGGGACAAATAGGCAGACTGATCCTGACAAAACCATAAGTGCCCATTTTTAATAATACGCCTGCAAGAATTACAGAACCGGCAGTTGGCGCTTCAACGTGAGCATCCGGTAACCATGTATGAAAGGGAAACATGGGTACCTTGATGGCAAAACCAATAAAAAATGCTAAAAATATCCAATTCTGATAATTTAAGGGAAGAGCTAATTCGTGAAATTTTAATATATTGAAGGTATATTCTCCTGTTATATTATAGGTATAGAAATATAAAGCCAGGATAGCGATGAGCATTAATACAGAACCGAGCAATGTATAAAGGAAGAACTTGATTGCGGCATATAATTTATTTGTACCACCCCATAAACCGATAAGAAAGTACATTGGGACAAGCATTACTTCCCAGAATACATAAAACAAAATAAAATCGAGTGACATAAAAACGCCAAGCATTCCCGTTCCGAGTAGTAAAAAGAAGATATAATATTCTTTCACGCGTTCCGTAATGGCAGACCAGGATGATAAAACAGAAATAAAAGTAAGGAGTGTTGTCAGCAGTATCAACAGCAAACTGATACCATCTATTCCTAAGAAATATTCTATGCCGAAGGAAGGAATCCATGGTGCTTTTTCAACAAATTGCATCGCGAGAGGAGCAGATTTGAAATAAGGAATGAGAAGCAGACTGACGAGGAAATCAATAAGAGTAACCGCATTGGCAAAGATTTTTATTTTTGTAGCATCTTTAAAAAATAATAGTATTATAGCGCCCAGGAGTGGGATGTAGCATATTATTGAAAGCAAAGGAATTCCGATTGTTTCACTTGCGTATAATAATTCGTAATTCATATATGCTCCTTAATTTTGCGAGCACACCGAAGGGCCGAACCTTGTGTTCACTCTTGGGTGGCAATCCTTGACGTTTTGTCATTATGAGTTCCGCATCAGCGGAACGTATTAATCCGTGACGGGCATGCTTCTTACAATCCGTTAGGGATTGTTACGTTTGCCTTCGATAAACTCATAATAACGCATATTAAAACTGTTTCCATGTCATGAACAGATAGAACGCAAAAATAATTAATGAACTATAAAGCATGAGTAATAAATAATTTTGCACCATACCTGTTTGTATTTTTCTAAGCATTTTACTGCTGAAAGTAATCGTTGTCGCCAAACCATTAACAGCACCATCAACAATGGCAAGGTCTGCTTTAACACTTATTGCGCTCGTAATGATAGTGAATCGCGCAGTAAAATTTACCAATCCATCAATTACTGCGAGGTCAAATGCCGAGAGAAGATTACCGAGTGCTTTTAAGGATTTCACGAAGAAAATATTGTACAGTTCATCGATGAAGTATTTATTATAAATAAGTGCATAGGTAATTTGGAATTTTTTTACAATGAGTGCAGGAATATGCGTTTTTTTAATATACATTACATAAGCGAGGTAAATACCGGTGAGTGCTATAAGCACCGATGCAGCCATGAGCAGTAATTCTAATGAATGATGGGCGGCGGCAGCATGGTGAGCAGTTTCGCGAATATAAATTGAAGGAGCGAGGAAATGTTCCAGGCTTATTTTTTCAAAGAAGGAAAGTGATCCGATTTGCAGTATTTTTGGAATAGCAAAGATTCCGCCTGCTATACTTAAAATAGCAAGAATACGCAAAGGAGTGAGCATGGATTCAGGGGATTCATGCAGATGAGCGGCGGTTTTTTCATCATAGCGTGCATTACCATAGAATGTAAGAAAGAGCAGCCGAAACATATAAAATGCTGTCAGACCGGCGCCTAAAAAACCAAGCAGCCAGAGCACAATATTCCAGGGAGCATGAATGAGAGGGGAGCTGAAAGCTTTCCATAAAATTTCATCTTTGGTAAAAAAACCGCTAAGCGGTGGAATACCAGCTATTGCTAAGGTAGCCACGGCAAATGTCCAAAAAGTAATCGGCAATTTATTCTTTAAACCACCCATATCTCTCATATCCTGCAATCCTGATAATGCATGAATTACAGAACCTGCGCCTAAAAATAAGAGCGCTTTAAAAAATGCATGGGTCATCAGATGAGCAATTCCTGCTGCATAAGCACCAACTCCGGTTGCCATTACCATGTAACCAAGCTGACTGATTGTTGAATACGCTAAAACACGCTTTATATCATTTTGTGCCAGGCCTATTGTAGCAGCATATAAAGCGGTAATTCCACCAATAAGAGCTACAAAAAAAGTAGCAGTAGGTGAGAGTGTGTATATGATATTGCACCTGCTGATCATGTATACACCGGCAGTTACCATCGTTGCTGCATGTATCAATGCACTGACTGGAGTTGGACCTTCCATTGCATCCGGTAACCATACATAAAGAGGAATTTGCGCAGATTTTCCTGTCACTCCTACCAGCAAACAAATTCCGATAATAGTGAGCAGTGGATCCCCTGTCTGGTATTCAGCCTGCATTCTCGGAAATACCTTTAAAAAATCGAGACTGCCAAAATAAGCAAAAATAGTTAATACACCCATGAGAAAACCAAAATCTCCCACACGGTTGACAAGAAAAGCTTTTTTGCCAGCCGCTGCTGCTGAATCCCGGTCAAAATAAAATCCAATGAGCAAATAAGAACAAAGCCCTACTCCTTCCCAACCTATAAACATGACAAGAAAATTACCACCTAATACTAACAGAAGCATTGAGCACATGAATAAATTGAGATAAGAGAAAAACCGGTAATAACCACCTTCATGATGCATGTACCCGATTGAATATACATGAATGAGAAAACCAACCCCAGTAACAACAAGCAGCATGACTGCTGAAAGCGGATCATATAAAAAAGTAAAATTAATATTCATGTCTACCAGGGAACCATCCCTGAGAATGCTTTCTCCTCCTTGAACCCATTCGTATAACCGAAGTTCATATATCCGTGCTTCAGGCGGCGCCTGAAGTAATTCTATAAAACATAGAAGGGAAAGCATAAACGATAAAAAAACTGCTCCGCACGCAAGAAAATGTATGACTCTCTTCGAAAATAATTTTTTCCCCAAGACACCATTTATCAGTGAACTTATTGCTGGTAATACTGGAATGAGCCAAATGTATTTAATCATTTTTCCTCATTGAGCTATTACTATATTTTAATAATTTAAGAATGTGAAAAAGTACCATATTCACTCAATATTGTCAAGTGATAAATTGGTTAAAGTTAAGGAAGAGGTTAACCTCTATCACTTTGCATGCTATTTTTGGAAAACAAGGTGTTTGTATATTGAATAATGATATCTTTATTTATGGTAAAAATTTTCTGCAGAGAGAGAGAAATCATACTATCCAAAAGTCGTTCCTTTAGAAAAGCAGCAAAATTCAGAGATGCACTACCCCCCATAATATGTGGTGAAATGATAACATATAATTCATCTGCGAGGTTTTTTTCAAGAAAATTGCTAATAGTAGCAGCGCCTCCTTCAACAAGAATCGACTGAATATTTTTCTTATGTAAGGTATTCATTATGCTATGCAGATCGAATAGATTATTTTTAACCGGCAGAGGAATGATTTCACAATTTTCCGGATAGCAGATTTTATTATTTTTATTAAGTGCATGTTGTGCAAATAGCAAAACTGGCAGGGGAACTTTAAACAGATTAGATGCGGGAGGAGTTTCGAGTAATGGATCAAGAATAATTCGGTAAAACAGGTGTTCATGTTTTCTGTTTATTCTTACATCTAATTGAGGATTATCGTGAATTATTGTTTGTGAGCCAACCAGGATAGCATCTGATAATGCCCTGAGACGATGCGTGAAATATCTTGTTTGTTCGGTGCTCAGCCATTTTGATTTTTTTTGCGAAGAAGCAATTTTACCATCCAGGGTCATGGCAAATTTCATTCTTACATATGGTCGTTTTTTCATATGAAAAGTAAAATAATCCCGGTTGAGAAATTGTGCTTCTTGTTCCAGGATACCGCATGTTACGGTAATACCAGCATTTATGAGTGCAGCAATACCTTGTTTGTGAATAATAGGATTTGGGTCTGCTGTAGCGATAGAAACATTTTTAATGCCTGCATTAATGATGGCGGAAACACAGGGAGGAGTTTTACCATAATGACAGCACGGTTCCAGCGTAATAAAAAGAGTTGCATTTTTAGCTTGTGTGCCTGCTTGCTGAAGAGCATAAATTTCAGCATGAGGAAAACCAGCTTTGGGATGATAACCGCATCCTATTATGCGACGATTCTTTGCAATAATTGCTCCGACCGCCGGATTAGGAAAAGTTGCACCTTTACCCTCTGCAGCAATTCGTAATGCCATGCTCATGTAAAATTTCATTTCATTGGTGATTTCAATTGTCTTTTTCAGCATAGGTATCCTGCTAATTAAGGCACAAATTGTAGGGGCAGACACATGTGTCCGCCCTCAAAGGCACAAAGCAAAAGTGGAACCATTTTTTTTCAAATGAAAATTTGCCCTTTTTCACTTTGTGCCTCTGTGCCTTATTTATTCACGTTTGATTTAATAATGCGTCGCAATATGCCTGCGAAGAAAATTCTTCAAAATCTTCTAATGTTTCACCTGTACTAACAAATTTTATTGGTATGTTTAATTCTTTCACTATGCTTAAAGCAATACCGCCTTTTGCTGTGCCATCGAGTTTGGTAATAATGATGCCATCGATGGGAAGATGCTGTGAAAATATTTTTGCCTGCATTAAACCATTTTGTCCTATCGTGGCATCCAGCACTAAAAATACTTCAATTTTATCAGCGGTGACTTCACGTTTTGCTATCCTCATCATTTTTTCAAGTTCAGCCATTAGATTTTTTTTAGTATGAAGTCGCCCGGCAGTATCCACTATTATTAATTCTTTACTGCGTGCATTGGCAGCTTGAATACTGTCATAGAGCACTGCTGATGGATCCGAACCTTCTTTATGCTTTACCACATCACATTGAAGTTTGTCTGCCCAAATAGCAAGTTGATCAATAGCAGCAGCACGAAATGTATCTCCTGCGCAAAACAATGATTCGATATTATGCTTGTTGTAATAATAATATGCTAATTTTGCAGCCGCGGTTGTTTTTCCAACTCCATTGACACCAAGTAAAATAATAACAAATGGCAATTGCTTAGGTGCTTTTTGTGCACTGCTTTCAAACTCTGACACGAGTATATTTTTTAATTCATCTTTGATTGTTTCCGTGCTGTTTATTTTTTTTGCTTTAACATTATTTTTTAAAGCCGAGAGAAGATTTTGAGAAAGCTGGTAAGAAACATCTGATTCTATGAGACATTCTTCCAAATCATCCCAAAAAGATTGATCGATTGTTTTAGCGGAAGTAAAATAATTATTAAGCCGTGAAAAAATAGTACTTTTTGCTTTTTGTAATGCTCTATCCAGTGATGATTTAAACATACATACCTCAATTAGGGACTGGGGACTAGGGACTGGGGACTAGGGACTGGGGACTGGGGAATAGGGACTGGGGACTGGGGTCTAGCTTCACATTCCCTATTCCTTGGTAGGTGGCGGCAGAGGTCTTATGGGAAATTCTTCTGAGCATTTGATTTGTTTAATTTTTTCAGAAGCGTTGATACCAAGTTCATTTGTTGGATTTGCTTCCAGCACCCTGGAAAAATGAAATTTTGCTTCACATGCTTTATTATATTTAATTAGTAGATTGCCTAAATTAAAATTAGCGGATTGAGAATTTGGATTTCCATCAAGCATACTTTTATATTCGACAATAGCTTCATCGTTTCGACCCATTTGTTCAAGTATGGTTGCATAAAGAATACGGGGTGCTTCAGCTTCTGGTTGCACCTGAACGCATCTTTTAGTAGTAAAAAGTGCAGTCTCATAGTCTCCTTTTTTGAAATAGAGTGTTGCGAGATTATAGTAAACCGCTGCAGGATTAGCAGTCTTGTGATTCAAATATTCCAGGAATTCCTTTTCTGCTCTATCGAATTCATTCATTTCAAGGTAAAGAATTCCAAGATTATTATGTACTTCTACATAAAGTGAATCCAGGGTAAGTGCTTTTTCAAAGTTAGTTTTTGCGGATGAATAATTTTTTAAGCAAAGGTAAGCAAGACCAAGGTAATTATATGCTTCAGGATTATCCTTTTTTTTAGCTAAATAGAACTGGTATTCATTAGCTGCTTCCTGACATTTCTGTTCCTGGAGAAATAGTGCGGCTTTTTGAAGATGAATTCGTGGTTCATCCTGTTCCAGACCATAATTTATTTTTTTTGGACCGCATGACACCAGGAATGCAAGCATGCATAGCAGTAATAGTGCTTTTTTATATACCATGGCAATTTATCCTCCTTTTTATCTATAATATTTTTACCCAAGCTCCGAGAGCCGTCAATTTTTTTCTTTGTGACTTTGTGCCTTCTTTATTTACGTTTTTTGTGCTAATGAATTTTTTAAAATATTTCCGAATTCACCATGTTGATAAGCATTTACAAAAGCTTTTACCACTTTTGGATCAAAGCGGGTATTTGAAAATTGCATAATTCTTTCAACGGCTTTTTCTTGTTTCATAGCTGCCTGGTAGGGGCGTTCGGTTGTCATAGCATCAAAAGTATCTGCAAGACCTATTATTCGTGCTATTATTGGAATGGTTTCGCCTTTTAATTTAAGAGGGTATCCACTTCCATCCCAGAATTCATGATGATAATGCATTCCTGCAAGCATTTCTTTCAACTGAGGAATCTGGCTCATTATTTTTGCTCCCTTCTCCGGATGGGTTTTCATAATTTCATATTCTTCTTCATTAAGTGCTTCAGGTTTCTGCAGTATTCTATCATCTATCCCAATTTTTCCTACATCATGGAGAAGAGCTGAAATCTCTATTTTATCAATTTCTACCTGCGTAAAATTTAAATAGCGGGCTATTATTGATGATATTGCCATAACCCTCTCAGAATGTCCTTTTGTATAAGGATCTTTCGCATCTATGGCTGCAACAAGCATTTTAATACCATTTAAAAATAATTGCCTGTTTTCTTCCGCAGCTTTTTTTAATGATAAAATATAATTGCTGATTTCATCAGTCATCAAATTAAACGTAGTGGCAAGTTGTTCAATTTCATAGGTGGAACGCACATCGATTTTTTTATTAAAATTACGTTCTTTGGCCATTGACATTGCGAAACCTGCGAGGGAACGTATAGGTGAGGATGTTTCACGTGCAAAAAATACTGCCAGAAGAAGAGCAATCAAAGCTGAAATTGCAACCCATTTCATTGCTGTGTTGACTGTCCGTTGAATGTCTGCAAGCGCAAGGGATGTCTCTATTTGAGCGAATACTCCCCAATTATAATCAGGAACAGCTTTATAAGAACCGAGCATCTCAACTTTCTTCCCGCCTATTGTATCCTCATATTTCATCACATTGCTTAATCGGCCGCCTTTTGTTCTAAAATCTTTTACCAGTTCATTATTTGCCATTGATTTATGCTGCAGTAATGCTTCTTCATCAGCATCTAAAAAAAGAAATCCCTTATCATCCACAACGAATACTCTGCGTCCCTCCATGGTTTTTCCGATAATTGTATTAAGGATTGGCTGCATATTTAATGTAACTATTATGGCACCTATTGGTGTTCTATTGGAATCTGTTAAGGGAATGCCAAGAACAAGTAAAGGCAAGATTTTACCATTCGCACTTCGCGTTAGGTAGGGATCAGATATATAATCAGTTCCTCTCGTTGCAAGCACGAAAGCATTTTGCATCAACTGCTGCAAAGTAGCATCACCGATATTTTCTCCAGCACGTATCCCCTCCGCATTATTATTAAAAAATATAACGCTAGTCCATTGCCCGTTTTTTAATAATTCATTGAGAAATTGTTCCTGAGCAATATTTTTTAAGAATATATTTAATTTCTCCGTATCATAAATCCCGGCAATTCTTAATGATGAAGCAAGATCATTAAGCCTGTTTCTATGCGAAGTCAGGTAATAATTTATGCTGGAAGCAACATTATCAAGAATTGAAAATTGAAGCTCCAATTCCTTGTTTAGAATATGCTGTTTATAGGTGTTGGTCATTTTATAAACTGTTATGGTAAGCGGAATGATAGAAATAAGAGTCAGTATTATTAAAAGGTAATGGAGAATTGATAAGCGAATTTTTTTCGCCATTATTTAATTCCTGTAACCTCGTAAACGTTAATTTTTTTAACCAGACCTTTCAATTCAAAATCCCCAAGATAATTAACCTGAAATTTATCCCCTATATATTTATAGGTATCTGCTGAAATCACTATTTGACTGGGTTTCGCAACTAAAGATTCCAAGCGTGAAGCAACATTTACGGTATTTCCAAGCACTGTATATTCTATACGTTTTGGAGATCCAATATCTCCTGCTACTACCTTGCCAGAATTAATGCCGATTCTTATTTGAATCGGGTCTTTTTCTTTTCTTTCCTTGTTAAATATTTTTAAACGTTCTATCATTTGCAGTGCAGTTTTAACACAACGATACGCATGATCTTTTTGCGGATAAGGCGCCCCAAAAACTGCCATGAGTGCATCACCTATAAATTTGTCCAGTGTTCCTTCATTCTGAAATATTATTTCTGTCATTTCTGCAAAAAAATCATTAAGCAAAACAGCAATATATTGAGGCTCACATTTCTCCGATACGGAGGTAAATCCTACAATATCCGCAAACATGATGGATACTTCCTGTTCACTGATATTAAAATAATTTTCAGTAACCTTAGTATTAATTATCTGGTTGACGACGGATGGAGAATGATACCGTTCCAGGCGCGAACGCATTTCTTTTTCTTTCTGTACATTTTCATTAAGCCGTGCCTGTTCAATGGCAATCGCTGCATAATTAGCCAGTGCAGTAAGCAACTCGAGATCTTCTGTTGTTAATTTTCTTTTTTTTGAGGCGGTATCAACAAATATAACCCCGATAACATTTTCTTTTTTAGAGATGGGGACACACATTGCTGATTTTATATTATGCAGTATAATGCTTTGTCCTCCATGAAACCGGGGATCACTTTGTGCATCAAGAGTCAGTATTGATACTTTTTCCTTGACTACTTTTTCGACAATAGTCTTACTGATCGTAATTGATTGACTGTCCACCTTCGGATTTTTATACTTTACTATTTTAGGTATCAGGTTCATCCTTAATTCATCGTACAGCATTAAAAAGCCCCGATCCACTGGCAAATATTCAAAAATATTATTCATCACTAATTCCAGGACATCATCCAAAGGTTGCACGGTGATAAGACTCTG
>MFGW01000112.1:16693-19207 GCA_001780385.1 Candidatus Fischerbacteria bacterium RBG_13_37_8
TGCAAGAATGCTTAATATTTCATATGTTTTTCTGATTTCTTCCGTACGCGACAGTTCGGAAACCGATTGTCCTTCCGGAGAAGAAATATCAGTATGAGGCAGTATCTTGATTACATCCTCAACTGGTTTAATAAAAGTACCAGGAATCAATTCCTCTTCCTTCTCTGATAATATCACCCGTTCATCTAATGTTTTTCTGAATTGAAGTCTGAAGGTACCCAGAAGCACTTCATCACCGTCTTTTAAAGCTGAACGCGATGTGAGTCTTTGATTGATACGTGTCCCATTGCGACTTTTTAAATCATAAAGAACGAATTGATTCTCTTCAAGTAAAATTTCGGCATGATGACGCGATATACTAAAATCATTCAATACTAAATCATTATCAAGCGCCCTGCCTATTTTTATGTTGGATTTACTGAGAGTAAATTGTTTATTATCATTACCTATTTTATAAATGATGCTGTAAAGACCTAACATAATAATTGGTATATTTCAGATACATTTCGCAAGGGAATAAACCAATGCTAAAAATTGAATCTGATTCCACCTCCGATCGCTAATGAATTCAATGATATATCTTGCGAATTCTCGTTCTTAATACTGGTAATCCTGTCAGTAATTGTATTGGTAAAACTGGATTTTGCAATAAAATAACGGAGATCAACAAAAAGATCATATTTAGGATTGAGCGTAATATAAGTTCCTCCTCCAATATTAAAACCTAATTTATTACTAGCTGAAGATTCGATATCGAAACCAAGTTCATCGAATGCGGCAACAGTGTCAGAAGAGAGAGAATATCTTAATAAAAAATATGCAATGCCACCGCTTACATAAGGAGAAAATGTATCTGATCTGCGAGTATACTGCGCATTAAAAACAAGCGGCATTAGCTTAATGGTGCCAGAAGGCAGTGATGCTGCTTCATTTGATGGAGCAAAATAATACATGCCTATAGAAAGAGATAATTTATCCATAAAATGATATTGATAACATCCTCCAAAACCTATTGTACTTTTCAGATCATTTTCTCCGCCTGCACTGAACCAGTAATTTGCACCTATAAATACACCGTGCTTCTGATTCAAATCGCCCGCTTCCGAAAAATGTGCCGACAGAATGATTAAAATTAAAAAAGACAATCTTAATATATGAACTATCTTCATTTTATTACTCCATTTGGTATTAGAATATATTATATTATGCGCAATCTCTTGTCAAATTGCTTTTAAGAAGGCACAAGGTACAGAGGAATAAACTATATTATGTTAAACGGGAGAGGGAAGATGACAGCAGAGTTATAAAATTGTGTAAAATTCGAGCAGTAGCTCCCCATATGGATATTTTATCATAGAAATACGTGTAAAGAATTTTAGGTGCATTATTGATGAAAATGATTTCCTGATGAACTTTTTGATTCAATAATGCAGATACAGGAACGTAAATTATATCGGCTACTTCAAATGCATTAGGATTGAGCTGGTCAATATTTTTTAAAAAACCGACATAGGGACGAACAAGATAATTTGTCGTTACCGTAATTGCATCATCAAGAACTCCTATAATTTCAATATATTTATCGGATAATCCTAATTCTTCATGAACTTCTCTAAATACTGTTTCTTTTAAATTTTTATCAGTTTTTTCCAATAAACCACCAGGAAATGAAACTTCGCCTTTGTGGTGTCTCACCAGATTTGTTCTTTTAATGAAAAGAATGGCATATTGTTTATTTTTTTTTACAAGAGGAACAAGAACTGAGGATAATTTAAAGTTATGCTTTATAATTTCGTTAGGGTGATAATCAGAAAAAAGATTTCTTAAGCTTTGTTTTGTAAAGTAGTTCAATACACTGTTCCTGTTCCTTAACTATATGTAAATCAACTGCATTTGTAAATAGAAATTATCCGCAGAAAGGTTAAGGTAAAGAAAAAAAAGAGTTTAAGGAAGAGGTTAAGGTTAACCTTAACCTTAATTTTATTTGAGTGCCGGAATGGATTTTGTGATATCGGATTGACAAAGGTAAAATCAGGCAGTATAATAATATAATTGGTATAGGTTTTTTGTCTCTAAACAGAGCTGATTAAGTGTGAGTAATTGCTAATAATAAGGCATTAAGCGAAGAACAGATAGTTGATAAGCCAGCAAATTAATGTAATACAATAACAGAAAAGGAACGTAAAAAGGAAGCACGTTTCAAAAGAAGGAGTGGCGTGGGAGAAGAGTGCGAAAATGAGGAGAGGATACTTATCTTTGTCGCTATTGCAAATCAAATAGAATAATGTTATAATATGCGGGTATTCTTTTTTTAAATTCAACAATCAAATACAACAGAATATAAATGTGTCTATGAATAAGAATAATCAGAAAGAAAATTACGCCATTGGGGAGGTACCCAAGTGGACAAAGGGGGCAGACTGTAAATCTGTTGCCGAAGGCTTCAGAGGTTCGAATCCTCTCCTCCCCACCAGAGGAGTTTATATATGCGGGAATAGCTCAATGGCTAGAGCA
>MFGW01000112.1:19238-19360 GCA_001780385.1 Candidatus Fischerbacteria bacterium RBG_13_37_8
AGTCCCGTTTCCCGCTCCAGAGAATATGCCCACGTGGCTCAGTGGCAGAGCACTTCCTTGGTAAGGAAGGGGTCACCAGTTCAATCCTGGTCGTGGGCTCCATTAGAGAATATAAAGAATCT
>MFGW01000113.1:0-1162 GCA_001780385.1 Candidatus Fischerbacteria bacterium RBG_13_37_8
CTATTGATTGGCAGCATACATATGGTTCGACCTTTCATGAATACGGGCAATCAATCATAGCTCTCTCGGATGGTGGATTTATGCTTGGTGGTTCACGACTTACCGCTTATGGATTAGAAATATTATTGATTAAGATCAACAGCAGCGGCGCATTAAGCTGGCAAAAACTCTACGGCGGCATTTTGCATGATTATCTTATGTCAATAATAAGCACTTCAGATAATGGTTTCGCTGTCGCAGGATATTCAGAAAGTTATTCATATGGAGGAGAAGATTTCTGGATTTTAAAATTAAGTTCAGATGGCGGAGTCACCTGGCAGAAGAACATTGGTTATTCTGAATATGACAGGGCGTATGATATCAAAGAAATACCCGGCAGTGGGTACATCGTAGTAGGAACCACTGATATATATGGAGTAGGACTTGTTGATACATTAGTAGTAAAATTAAATCTCAGCGGGGTGGTGCAATGGCAGAAAACGTATGGTGATCTTTTTGATGACCTGGTTTTTTCCATAATAGCACGATCCGACGGCAGTTTTCTGCTGGCGGGTGATACCAGCAGTTTTGGAACAGGTAATTCTGATGCATGGATATTCTCGATAGATGCAAATGGTAATCTTGAAAATGCTTGTATAGATGAGGTGAATTATACCGGGATAGTTCAGACAAGTACTGCCGTCCCTGCCAATACAACCGCAACGTCAAATACTCCCACTCCAACCGTAGCATCAACAACAGCAACCAGTGCAGACAGTACAGCAGAAAGCACGTTGTGTGCACCGCCTTTCATTGAATTACGACCATACCAGGATTTAAAACCTGTCGTAGATGATTCAAACAGTTCCAGTCACAACGGTATTATAGAAGAAAATGAAGATGTGACGCTCATAGGCAATGTAGAAAATGTCGGTACTTCGATTGCCTATAATACAAACGGTATCCTCACAACACTCGACCCTGTCGATATAACACAAGCAATCGGTATTTACGGTACTATTACGCCGGGAAGTCACAAACAATGTTCAACCTGCTATGAATTAACTGCTCCTTCCTTAAATAGACCGCAACAGCACTGGGATATTACCGTTACTGAATATATTGATGCCGATGATTATGATGCGGTGCAAGACCAGTATGAATATCATGTGGGGAATAGTTT
>MFGW01000113.1:1219-3479 GCA_001780385.1 Candidatus Fischerbacteria bacterium RBG_13_37_8
CGGCATAACAAACGGTTGTACATTGACTCAATACTGTCCTGCACCAAGTGCTCAGCGTCAACAGATGGCTAAATTCATATGCCGTTCATTAGAAGCTGCAAGTCCCGGTTCATGCACTACTGCGCCGTGCAGTAATATATTTGATGATGTACCGAACACGAATATTTTTTGCTCTGATATTGAAGCACTGTACACGCTTGGACTTGCTTCGGGGTGCCAGATAAATCCACTCTTGTTCTGCCCTAATGATTTTATTCAGCGCCAGCACATGACTAAATTTGTATGTCTTGGCATGGAAGAAGTAAATCCCGGTTCCTGTCCCACGGCGGCATGTGCAGGTATTTTTACTGACGTTGATCTGGCAAATCCATTCTGTCCATTTATTGAAGGATTGTATAATGCAGGTGTGGCAAATGGGTGCACGGCAAATCAATTTTGTCCCGAGCTCATGGTAACGCGCGATCAAATGGCGAAATTCCTGATCAATGGTTTCAATCTAACGTTGTGACAGTGTTCAGGGAACAGTGATCAGAGGACAGGGGACAGGGAATTTTTTTCCGAAGAGCAGATCATCGAAGAAAAGAGCGATATGCTGATTTACCGGATTACGGGAAATATAATACCGGACAAGCGTATGTAGAAATGTGTTCGGTTTTGTATAGGGACATACCCTGATACAGAATGCGCAATCACTCCCGATGACACGCCAGAATGCATAACAGGTTTCCTGGTTGATAAACCAATGTTTGAAACCTCTCTGCTCTGTTTTATCAACGGCAGGTATTGAATGTGTCGGGCAATTTTCTGCACATTTTTTGCAAATTTTACAAAAATTCTGCATATGCTGATTATCGGCTTCACTTGTTTCTAATTCCAGTTCCGTTGTTACTACTGAAATACGCACACACGGCCCATACCGCCGATGCATCAACAATCCTATCCTCCCTACCTCACCCAATCCTGCATCCCGTGCTACCGGTACACAAAGCACCTCATAATTTCCATCGACATGCGAACGGGCATCATATCCAAGTGTTCTTATATATTCAGCAATGATATGCGCGATTTTTGCTGATTCTACATATTGCCGCGAAGATTCAATAAGTACCGGAAGACCGGGAGCTTTCTTAATCCGGTCTATATCCATTGCGACAATAATAGCAATTGCATAAGTATGCGAATTGTTTATCGGGTGACCCCAATTTTCAGGATGCCTGCCTGCATGACTGTAATAATGATACTTCCGTATTTTAGTTATTCCGATATCAATTGCACCGTACATCAGTGCAATTTCTTTAATCATAGCCGTTATTTTATGCTTGTCAAGTTCTTGCTCTTCTGGTCTCTTCTCCCCTTTTACAACTAAGCGCGTACGTTTCAGATAGGCAAATGCAGCTTCAGGAAGAGGTGACCAGCGCAGATCAAAAAATTTGGTCCCTGCATGGTATAAATCAGGTTTCTGATGCATTTTCCTGTCATTAGATTCTTTTTCAGGATGCATCGCATAATATTGTTTCGCAAGATCAGGATGCTGCTTTAAATTATTGCGCGAAAACATGTTATCACGCTCATCGTATTGTTCAACATCCAACAAATCAATTGATTCTTCTTTAGGAAAATATTTGATAAATGATATATTGACAAGAACAAGAAATCCAAAAAGGAACACATAATTAATAACTGTCACCAGAAAAATACCATGAAAATAAATTAAAATACTCCATATTAAAGTATTAATGATAAGCATGCTAAGGGAGACGAAAGAAGCGCGTTTCTCTTTTTCCTGCACCGAAGAAAACAGCAAAACTACAACAAAAATATCTGACAACATCAATGCAAAAATATTTATTAAAGTCATATTAATTTAACCCAAATCATACCACACCTCGCCCTATCATTCAAAATCCCCAGTCCCCAGTCCCCGTTTGACAAGCATAAATGCATTTGTTACTATTTCAAATAAACCTTGAACACTATAAATTGGAGGCATAGAAATGAGCAAAATACTCATCGCAGACAAATTAAGTCAATCAGCCGTTGATGAACTAAAAAAAGTACCCGGTTTTGAAGTAGATGTAAAAGCAGGACTTAATGAAGAACAATTATGTGAAGCAATACCACCCTATGATGCAATAGTAGTACGTTCAGCAACTAAAGTAACCAGGAAAGTTATTGAAGCATCGAAAAATCTTAAGATAGCAGTACGTGCAGGAATAGGTCTTGATAATATTGACAAAGTTGCGGCGCAGGAGAAAAAAAT
>MFGW01000113.1:3503-5672 GCA_001780385.1 Candidatus Fischerbacteria bacterium RBG_13_37_8
AGCATTAGGTATGACCGTATTACCTTATGATATTATTGAAATCAAGACAGATTTGCCCATAAAACAGGTAGACCTGGAGACATTACTCAAGAATTCTGATTATATATCATTGCATTTACCGTTGACCGATACCACGCGGAACCTTTTGAATGAAAAGGAATTCGCCATGATGAAAGACGGTGTGCGAATTGTCAATGTAGCAAGAGGCGGAGTGGTAAATGAAACAGGTTTATTGAATGCGCTCAATTCCGGGAAAGTAGCAGCAGCAGCAGTTGATGTATTCTCAAAGGAACCACCGGAAGATTTTTCACTCGTAGATCATCCTAATGTAGTACCGACACCGCACATAGGCGCTTCAGCACGTGAAGGTCAGGATCGTGCCGGAATGGAAGTAGTTTCCATTTTGAAAGAATATTTTGTCAAATGACATTTCTACAATATATGTTAGTGGGAAGTCAGAAACAATTTCTGGCTCCCCTTTTTTTCAAATATCATGAAAGCAGTACTTTTTGATCTTGATGGTGTAATAATTGATTCAGGTGATTTTCATTTTCAAGCGTGGCAAATTTTTTGTTCTAAATTCAATAAGAACATAACCTATGAGAAATTCAAAAAAGGATTTGGGCAGACAAACCGTGATATATTGCAGGATATGCTGGAGCGGTCCCTTACGGATGAGGAGATTCAATGCTATTCTGATGAGAAAGAAGAAATTTTTCGTTCTATTGCACGTGGTTCCATAACACCGATAAAGGGTGCTGTGGCATTTATCATTTCTCTAAAAGAACAGAATGTCGCTATTGCGCTTGTATCCTCTACTCCGCGCATAAATATCGATTTCATCTTAAAAGAAATTGGGCTTGAGCATTCATTTCATATCATCATATCATCAGAAGATGTAAGCGAGGGAAAACCATCACCGGAATGTTATCTCAAGGCTTCACAAAAACTCGACCGCGAACCTGAGGATTGCATTGTAATCGAAGATGCCATCCCGGGAGTACAAGCAGCACTCAATGCTGGTATGCCTTGCATTGCCATCACCACCACACAACCTGCCGAAAAATTACACCATGCTACTTATATCATTGACGATTACACAGACATTGATCCTGCCTGGTTGGAATAATAGTGGGTAGTAGGTACTCTTCTGAATTCTAAATCGAAAAATTCCAAAACATTTAATTACAGGTACCGATTTGCTGCGTAAGACACGGCGCGGATGCTGCCGGGCGTTGATTTCCGGATGAATCGATACCATATGAACCTTCTTTGTTTCCATCTTGTGCTGTAATAAGATAGTAATAATTATTTGTATCTTCATTTATTTGGGCAGAAGTTAGACCTCCAGTGGTGCATAATATTGCAGAATGATCATAAATCAAGAAAGGAAGCGAACCTCTATATACTCCATAATCAGTAGTTTGGCATGTACCGCCAGGGCTACTCCAGCTAAGCAGTAATTGAGAACCGGCTTTAGCAATAGTCAATGGGGCGCCAGCAAAATTATCATTATCCGGAACTGTTCCCGGCGCTAAATTATAATCTACACAGTATCTTCCACCGGTATCGAGCGCATCCCACAATTCTCCGCCCCAGATTATCATCTCATTTCCAGTCCACACTGCCGAGTGATTGCTTCTTGCAGTGGGAACATTCACAAGAGCAGTAGGTTGCCATGAATCGCTCGAAGGATTATATCTTCCTCCGGTATCGGTTCCATTACTCAATCCGCCCCAGACAATCATTTCAATCCCTGTCCAAATGGCAGTATGGTAAAATCGAGGTAAGGGTGCATTAATAGTCGATGTTGGGAGCCATGAATTTGATGAAGCATTATATTTGGCGCCTGTATTAAAACTAGTAGAATTGTCATATCCGCCCCAAATAATCATTTCCGTCCCGCTCCATACAGCAGTATGCTCAGTCCGCCCAGAAGGTACAAGGGTCATATTAGTTGCAGTCCAGGAATCAGTGCCTGGATTATATTTTCCTCCGGTATTAAAATAGGTTATCGTATTTCTGCCACCCCATATAATCATCTCGGAACCGGTCCAGACACCTGTGTGTTGATATCGTGGCGTAGGAGCATTTAGCATTGAAGTAGCCATCCACAAATCCATAGCAGGATTATAGCGACCTCCGGTGTTATAATATGTAGAGCCAGCC
>MFGW01000113.1:5701-7968 GCA_001780385.1 Candidatus Fischerbacteria bacterium RBG_13_37_8
CCATATTGCCGTATGAGATTCTCTTCCTACCGGCGCATTAGTAATTGAAGTAGGTGTCCAGGAATCAAGCGCTGGATTATAGCGCCCACCGGTATTAGGCCTCGGATATGTCCCATCCTTCCCACTCCAGATAATCATTTCTATCCCCGTCCACACAACACTATGTTCAAGTCTTGGAGTTGGCGCTCCTGTGGTAGAAGTAGCTATCCAGGAATCAAACGCCGGAACATATTTGCCACCGCTGTTAAGCAAATAACCGCCTAGTAGTCCACCCCATACAATCATCTCGGAACCGGTCCAGATCGCTGTATGATCATACCGCCCTTGTGGCACAAAAGGACCGGTTGCAACCCACGAATCTGAAGCCGGATCATACCTGCCGCCCGAATTTAAGCTTGTATCGTCAAAACCTCCCCAGATAATCATTTCCGTACCGGTCCATATCATTGTATGAAAACGCCTGGCAGTGGGTGCATTTACTGAAGAAGTCGCAGTCCAGGAATCAGTTGCAGGATTATATTTGCCTCCGCTATTGAGATAAACGACATCACCCGCAACTAATGTATATCCACCCCATATAATCATTTCAGTTCCTGTCCAAATTGCAGTATGATCACCTCTTTTCTCAGGCGCGTTTATCACAGTTGTTTCAATCCAGGAGTCAAAAACTGGATTGTACCTTCCACCGGAATTGTATTGAGTAGAACCATTAATTCCTCCCCAAATTATCATTTCATTATTTGCCCATACTGCAGTATGAGAATAACCTGCCTGTGGTGCATTTGTAGTTGAAATAGAGGTCCAGGTGTCATTTGCAGGATTGTAGCGGCTTCCTGAATTAATGCCAGTACCATCGCTACCAGCCCAAATAATCATTTCTGTGCCCGTCCATACTGCTGAGTGACCTCCTCTTGCTGTTGGCGCGTTTATTAATGAAGTTGGCGCCCATGAATCGCTCACCGGATTGTAGCGCCCGCCGGTGTTTACATTACCTGTGTCTGTAGTGCCTCCCCAAACAATCATTTCATCGCCCGTCCAGATTGCTGTGTGATTAGTTCGCGGCTCCGGTTGATTAACAGTTGATACGGCAGTCCAGGAATCAGCAACCGGATTATATCTTCCGCCTATATTCGGATCGCCATAAAAAGTCTGCCCTCCCAATACTATCATCTCTGCTCCGGTCCATACTGCCCTTGGATTTATTCGTTCTTCAGGAGCATTGATTGTGCTCATAGTAAACCACGAATCAGTTGCCGGACTGTATCTATGCCCAATATTATCAAACCAGAATGTTCCGTTATACCAGCCTCCCCATATAATCATTTCACTTCCTGTCCAAACAGCGACGTGATATTCACGCGACATCGGAGGCGCAAGTGTTGGCATCCATGAATCATCCTGACAATCAAATTCTTCAATTTCCGGCAGGTTATAATCATAAACTGGAATATTACTATCAGCATTTAATTGTTTTTTAGCATTTGCCCACCACTCATCAAAAGATGGTTGATTTTCATAGCTACCTGAACCACCAAAATTTCCTATCATTTCTGGACTAGGCTTGTACCAGCTTCTTATAAGCCTGTCCGCCAAAAGAGGTCGTGCAAGACATTCCGCAACCAAAAATGGATTATTATCCAGTACTTGCCAAAGTTCTTTCAATACTGCTGGTTGCCGTGTATTTCGAGCCATTCGTTCAATCTCCGCTTGAAGCTGTTGTCCTGCTATAGGCCTATGCCAGTAATATGAAAGCGCTTGCGATTTCATTAGTATCTCTTTTACTTTTGCCTCCATGCTGTCATTGCTTATTACAGATTCAAATTCCGGCTTAATACCTATGTTTTGCTCAGGCCAGATGCGATGCTTCCAAAAAACTTTTTCTACAGCAATCTGACATGAAATCCTCTCATCCACACTTAATGTATTTCCTGAAATAAATGCCGGAACTATTTGCTCTGATTTTACATTCATAGAGAGCCATTGCCAAATGATAATACTGATGACTAATATCAAAACAATTTTATGCTTTCTCATAAATTTCTCCCTAAAGTTTAATTTTATTTTACCATATAATAATAAGATTCATCATCATTTAATGAATTCTCATATTTATGCGTAAAAGGAGTGTATGCTCTTAGTTCAGGCAAATCATTCACAAAATCAGGTATCGTTCCTCGGTATATAAAATACTTCGGTAAACCACCGTTCCAGTTCAATGTTACCTCACCTGACATTTCTGCCCAGCCTGACCAATGTGCTCCCACCAA
>MFGW01000113.1:7999-10538 GCA_001780385.1 Candidatus Fischerbacteria bacterium RBG_13_37_8
ATTATTATCTATATTATCTATAGTATCGAACACAAAATGCATTCTTGCCTGATAGCCCGAAGCTTCACCCAGTGGTAAATCAGGCGATTGCACCCATTCCTGCTCCGATGGCACGGTAGAATCTAAAAGGAAGATTGTCTTTTTAATTATGTACGGCACATCCAAAACAATCTTAAATACATCTGCATTTCTTGAAGTATTGTACTCCACATCCCTGTAATATTTAAATCGCATCACTGCATCCGGTCTATCCACTGTGATAAACGGCATGAACATGTCTCCATTATTTTTTGCCCCATTATCATAATTGCACTGGTATTTATTCCCATAATACATCTTCTTAAGTATAAAACTAATTTATTCACATGTCAATACTTCTACAAGTATCTATTCACCCTTTTCCCAATATTCCAACATTCCATCATTCTATAATCCATTTATGTCGCCTCGCAACGCTATGTTCTTGTAAAATACCTAATTCTTCCAATTGAACTGCTTCGTTATTTCTGCTAAAATTGCTTATTACAGAAAAAGGATCTTCTAAAATTTTCTATTATTATGAAAATTGAGTTCCCCATAAATTCATATTTCTGATGAAGAATTCATAAAGATTGGCTGGTAACATTATGAGAAAAAAATCATTAAAAAATAATAGAATCAATTCGATAACAAAGAAAATAATATCCTTCTTGCAGCCCGAAAAGGATGTAAAATTTGCCTTTATTTTCGGTTCTCTGGCTAGCGGCCAGATGACTTCATCAAGCGATCTGGACATTGCGATTCTGTTCAACCATACACCAGATTTTAACACCATTAATGAATTAAAAGATGCATTAGTAGCTGCACTCAATAAAGAAATTGATCTCATTCCCTTGAACAATGCATCACCAATTTTAAAGATGCAAATTCTAAAAAAAGGCGTTTTGATAATCAATAACAACAATAAAGCTTATGATGATTTCATTATACGAACAGTAAATGAATATGATGATTTGAAAAGAATCAGAAATGAAATAGAAATGAATATATTAAAAGGAAGAATCTATCAAAGAAAATTTTAAATTATTAAAGAATGCACATATAATTAATCAGGAAATTATGCAAAAAATGCAATCAATGACTGGCTTCCGTAATATTGCCATACATGATTATCAAGCTATCAATAAAAATATATTAAAATCGATTCTCTCCATGCATTTAAAAGATCTTGAAGATTATTACACTTCCATTTTAATTCATTTCAACCTCACCAAATAATCCCGGTCGCTCTATCAATATGAGTCTCACGCCAGCGGGACGTAATAAACCGTGCATTCTTTGCGAGCTTTGCACAGGGACAGACCCATGCATCTGCCCTTGCGTGGCAATCCCTGAAGAACTATAAGAAGTTTTTCCTCGCATCCTGATAAATTATCTTAGATGAACATTTTACATTGCAAGTCGTTTATATTATGATTATAATAGAGCAAATGAGAACGAAGCGTTTTTTTTTGCGAATTATGCAAAACAACGTTTGCTTGTAAAAAGTAACAGTGCGACTTGACCACCGTCAAAACATTCTCGCTGGTTTTGTTCTGATCACTGTCCACGGACCACTGTTCACTAATTTTTTTGGAGGAAAAAATGAGTAAAGGTGCTAAAATATTTTTAGGAATTGTTGTTATTATCTTTCTTTTAATGATAGTAACGGTCATATATATCAGTAATAAATTATCCATTGCAACGCCTACAGTAGAACAGGATTCATTGATTGTATATGATCTGAGTGGAGCAATTCCTGAAGCAATTCCATCTGATCCCTTCAGTCAAATTTTTATCAAGAATGTGCTTACACAAAAACAGATTACCGATAGCTTAAAATATGCAGCAAAAGATGACAAAGTCAAAGCGGTTGTAATTAGAGTGAGTAATCCTTCATTAGGATGGGCACGGGCTGAAGAGATGGTAGCTGCTATGCAGGAATACAAAAAAAGTAATAAACCACTGGTCAGCTATTTTGAAGTTGCTACGAACCTGGACTATTACCTTGCCTCGGGAACAAATAATATTTATGCAGCGCCTACCGGCATATTAGTGCTTAATGGATTGCGCGCTGAAGTCCCGTTCTTTAAAGGTTTGCTTGATAAAATTGGCATAGAAGCTGAATTGCATCATATCGGTGATTATAAATCAGCTTCCGATAATTTTACCAGGGATAACATGTCAGATGCACACCGTGAAATGATGAATTGGCTGCTCGATGGTCTTCAGGATGGTCTCATTGCGCAGATAAAAAAATCTAGGAATTTAAGTGAGGAAAAAGTAACACAGCTCCTGAACAGAGGCATGTTTGATATTACGAATGCTGTCAAGGAAAAGCTGGTGGATAAATCGCTTTACTGGGATGAAGTAAAAAAGATGTACATGAAGGGAAACAATAAGAAGGTATTATGCGCATGTGATTATTACAAGGCAATAAAGGATAAGATGAACAAGCGTGGAAAGAAAATAGCCCTGCTTTATGCAATAGGATCTATAGAAGGAGGAAAAGGACAACCCG
>MFGW01000113.1:10614-10911 GCA_001780385.1 Candidatus Fischerbacteria bacterium RBG_13_37_8
AATGAGAGTCGACAGCCCTGGCGGAAGCGGTATTGCATCGGATGCCATCTGGCGGGAAATAATGAATGCGAAGGCAAAAAAGATACCTTTTGTAGTTTCCATGGGAGATGTAGCAGGCTCCGGAGGTTATTATATTGCAATGGGCGCCGATAGTATCTTCGCACAAAGCTCAACAATAACAGGTTCCATTGGCGTTATTTCAGGTAAATTTTATACTAACGGTCTGTGGGAAAAATTAGGCATCAATCATGAAATTATAAAAAAATCAGAGAATGCTGATTTATTTTCCTCAATAAC
>MFGW01000113.1:11022-16288 GCA_001780385.1 Candidatus Fischerbacteria bacterium RBG_13_37_8
TGCAATAGGAAGAGGAAGAGTTTGGACGGGTGAACAGGCAAAAGAGCGCAAATTAATTGATATGATAGGGGGACTTGACGATGCTATTGCACAGGCGAAGAAACTTGCAAATATACCAAAAGATGAAGAGGTCGAACTGGTAATCTGGCCTAAGAAAAAATCATTTTTTGAAGCTTTGATGGAATTAGAATCTGGCCAGGAAATATTGCTTCGCTATAAGCTGAGAGATTATTATATGCTCCAACATTTATTAACAGTGTATGCAAATGAGCCTTACCTTGCAATTATGCCGGAAATGAAAATCAGCCGGTAGAAAAAAGACAGAGAGGTTAAGGCTAAGCTCTTTTTAACCTTAACCTTTACTTTAGCGTACTTGAAATTATTTGCTGAAATAAATATAATAACGATGATGGTTCTACAGTAAGAACCTTTTATAATGGAGCAATAAACTGAATGGCAAAAAGAGATTATTATGAAGTGCTTGGGGTTTCAAGAAATTCAACCGAGCAGGAAATAAAGAAAGCTTATCGTCAGTTAGCACTCAAGTATCATCCAGACAGAAATCCTGATAAAAATGCTGAAGAAGTATTTAAAGAAGCTTCGGAAGCATACAGCATATTAATTGATAAAGAAAAACGAGCCATGTATGACACTTATGGTCATAGTGGAGTCGGTAATTATCAAGGTGGTTTCAATTATACAGATTTCAACTCAGATATTTTTGCTGATTTTGCTGATATTTTTGGTAGTTTTTTCGGAGGAGATCTTTTTGGCGGTTCCCGTCGAAATAGGAGAAAAAGATACGGACCTATCCGGGGCAGTGACCTGCAGTACACTTTGCAGGTTGATCTCGAAGAAGCAGTTTTTGGAACCGAAACAAATATAAAAATACCAAGGCTTGATTCCTGCTCAACCTGCAAAGGAACCGGTAAAACAAAAGATTCACGTGATATCGCATGCGATTCTTGCAAAGGTATGGGGCAAATACACTATAACCAGGGTTTTTTAACTATCGCAAGAACATGCCCATATTGTGATGGAACCGGTCGCTATATAGAAAATCCATGCCTGGAATGCAAAGGTCAGGGAAGAGTTGAAATACAAAAAACCATAAAAGTTAAAATACCCGCAGGTATTGATACGGGTACACGTCTCCGCATTAAAAATGAAGGTGAAGGCGGACTACACGGTGGTGAACAAGGAGATCTTTATGTGCTCATTGGCGTGAAAGAACATTCCGTTTACAAGCGGCATAATAATGATCTCTACTTGGAACATGAAATAACACTTCTGCAAGCTTTGCTCGGTGATATTATAACTTTAAAAACATTATATGGTGATGAACAAATTAAAATTGAAGAAAATACTCAATTAGATACTATTATAACTCTCAAAGATAAAGGAGTCCCTTATCTAAACAGTAATAGCAAGGGAGATCTTCATGTCAGGATAATTATAAAAATGCCTCGCAGTTTCAGCAATGCTGAAAAAGAACTTTTATTAAAATGGGCAAAACTACGAAACGAGAATATAAAACCTCAAAGCAAAAGTGTATACAAAAGAGTAAAGGACATTCTTCAATAATTCCTTGCTTCCCTATTCCTTTTTTCGTTTTTTGCTGAATTTTTCGCATGGCACATTGAAATACCCTGCAGGCCTACGTTGCGAGCGTGTCTAATGTTTAGGTCCGACCCCCTCAATAATTCCATGCTTCGGGAAACGCTTCGCCTTTGTAAACAATGCGCGCATCTCCCTCTAAATAAACACCAGTCAATTCATTATCTGTAAATTGCAGATAGACACTGAGGACAAATCCTGAACGTGTTTCAAAAATATACACCATATAAGGAAAACGTAATTTATGTAAAGCAATTGCTGCTGAAATACATCCGCTTCCGCAAGCAAGAGTTTCATCTTCAACACCCCGTTCATACGTTCTGACAAGAAAGCGGTTTTCCCTTACCTGCATAATTAAATCGATATTACTTCCTTCGCTGCCAAAGGAAGGCGAATGTCTCATTGCTTTTGCAATTACATTGAACGGCATTTGTGCCAAATTTTTACCAAAGGCAATAAAATGCGGATCTCCTATTATTATAAAATGACCATTGACCATATTTTTGTTTTCGACATGTATTACTTTATTTAATTCAATATGAACGGGTAGGGGAACTTGTAATTTAACGTTGTTTTGGAGAATTTCTGCGGCAAGTGAACCAGCATTTGTTTCTATGATCATATGTTTGGATGCAATAACATTTACAAAAGCAAAACGAGCTGCACATCTGCCGCCATTTCCACACAAATTAAATTCTGAGCCATCCGCATTAAAAAATCGTGCCTTGAAATTTGCTTTCTTTGAATTCTCTATTAAAATTAATCCATCTGCACCTATCGAATACCTTCGGGAACATAATTTTTTAGCGAGAACATTTGCCTGTTCACTATATTGACCATTTCTATTATCGATAACTATAAAATCATTTGCTGCGCCTGACATTTTATAATACGTTATTCTTTTGGCTACACTATCATTCAACATATATTTAATTACCTGGTGCAAATGAATTTTGCAGACTTTTGAATTTATTTTGGTGTTCCCACTATTTTATTATAGAGCCAGCCAAAAATTAATCCGAGGAAGACACCTTCCGTGAGGGCATAAATAGTACCTGTGATCAATCCCAAAAAACCTCTCATAGCTTTATAACCCGGGTAAATTGATTTCACCAGGGTAACAAATTCGACAGCATAAGAATTCCATATCAGGTTAAGCAAGCCGGTAGAAAACACCATGCCTGCCCATAGAATACCCAATGTTATTGCGAAAGCTTTGACATTGATTTTCATTGTTTCTCCTATATTATAAAACATTATAGCACAAGCACTGCTTGATTAAAATGATGATTTTAGGTACACTGGGAATACTATTATTTACCATGAATATGTTGATAATTTTAAAATACAGTATTGTATCTATCTTCTCATTTGCAGTTCTATTGCTAATTCCTTTGCTCTTAAGAAAATATCCTGCTGCACAAAAAAAACTAAAAATATATGTTATTTCTCTCACTGTTCTATTACTTCTTTACTATGCAATTATAATCTTCAATATTCCTGTACCTGAAAAACTTGCAAGACTGATACATATAATATTCATCACGGCAATTTCACTTAGTCTGGTTAAGATAGTATCGATCATAGTTTTTGATGTATATCTTGAGCTGCAGAAACAATTAGCTGTCCCAAAACTATTGAAAGATCTTATCAATTTATTAGCTTACCTTGCAATTTTTCTGCTTATTACACATTTTATAATGGGATGGGAACTTACTCCTGTACTTGCTACATCAGCAGTAGTAACAGTGATTTTAGGATTTGCACTCCAGGATACCCTGGGAAATTTCTTTTCTGGTCTTGCCATTCATTTTGAGCCGCCCTTTCACATTGGAGACTGGGTAAAAGTAGAAAATGTCATTGGCAAAGTACAAGAAATTACCTGGCGCTCTGTTAAAATACTTACCAGGCATAATGATACGGTCATTATTCCAAATAGTGCAATTGCCAAAGATACTATTATTAATTATTCAAAACCCGCACAATCACATGCATACGCAATTACTATAGGAGTAAGCTATTGGGATTCTCCCGATCATGTAATATCCACCATTAAACAAATATTGAATAATGTAGAAGGAGTCAATATTGCATTAGAACCAGCAATCCGTATAATTGCCTACCAGGATTTCTCAATTCTTTATCATGTACGCTTCTGGTACTTTGACTATGCGCAGATTGAAGTTATTGAAGGGGAAATAAATAGAAGAATATGGTATGCATTTAAACGAGAGCATATCACAATTCCATTCCCCATAAGAAATGTTTTTATTCAGCAGCCAATAACGGACACAGTGGATTTACCAGCATTGATAAAAAATTTACGCAATGTTTATTTATTTCATGACATGGAAGAAGAAGAACTTACTACAATTGCAGAAATTATGAAACACAAATATTATGCGTGCAGAGAAACAATCGTAAAACAGAATGAAGAAGGCGGTTCAATGTATATCATCAAAAAAGGCTCAGTATCTATCGAAATAGACGCTCCAAACGGACAAAAAATATTAATCAAGAATTTAAAAGATGGAGATTTTTTTGGTGAAATTTCTTTACTTACTGGAGATAAACGCAATGCAACGATAAAAGCAATCTCAGATGTTGAATTATTTGAATTGAGTCGTGAACAACTGCGCTCGGCAATTCAAATAAATCATAATATAGCAGTAAAACTCAACACAATAATGAATCAGCGCAAAGAAGAACTAATACAAGCCATTGAAGACGAGACCGTCGAAATGGCAAAGAAAAAAGGAATTGATAAAGGTTTCCCGGTAATATTTGAAAAAATTAAAAAATTTCTTTTCAGTTGAGGTAATAATGGGCAGGTATTTAATAACTGGAGGAGCAGGTTTCATAGGTTCTCATATAGTAGAATATCTCTATAAAAAATCACATAAGATACGAATAGTGGATAATTTTTCAACCGGAAAATGGGAGAACATACAAGAATTTACTGGAAAAAATGTAGAGGTAATAGAAGCAGATATTGCCTGGCGCAACCAGTTGAAGGGCATAATGAAAGATATCGAAATTGTATATCACCAGGCGGCAATTCCTTCTGTTCCAAAATCAATAAAGAATCCGCGTGCTACTTACAGAGCTAATGTAATGGGCACATTAAATATACTGCAAGCAGCAAAGGATGCGGGCGTAATATGCGTTATATTTGCTTCATCGTCATCTGTGTATGGGACAGCATCAAATTTACCGGTCTATGAAGATATTCCTTTAAAACCTATTTCACCATATGGAGCGAGCAAATTAGCCGGCGAACATTTATGCCGTGTATTTAGTGAAATATATCAATTGAATACAATCTGTTTACGCTATTTCAATGTATTTGGACCACGCCAGGATCCAAAATCTCAATATGCAGCGGTGATCCCTCGTTTCATTGATAAAATGTTAAAAGGACAGCAACCGGTAATCTATGGAGATGGTTTTCAGACACGAGATTTTACTTACATTATGAATGTCGTTAAGGCAAATATACTTGCTTCAGCTTGTGAAAATAACGGAGAAGGAATATTTAATATCGCATCATCATCTTCACGGAGTATCAATGAACTTGTCGCGCTTCTCAATACACTTCTCAAGACTAATATCCCACCACGCTATATTAAAGAACGAGCGAACGAGCCGG
>MFGW01000114.1:0-586 GCA_001780385.1 Candidatus Fischerbacteria bacterium RBG_13_37_8
CAGTCAGTTGTTACTGTTTATTGAAAAGTTGGGGTTTTCTCGACACTAATAAGTTTCTTGATCCGTTCAAATTTCTTCTCACTAATTCCTCGCACATTCATTATTTCTTCTGCACTTTTAAATTTTCCATTTTTATTACGGTATTCAACAATGCGCTCTGCGATTTTTAATCCAATCCCTGGTAGCCCGGCAAGTTCCTGGACTGATGCTTTATTGATATCAACGATTTTATCAGGCGCAGAATTTTTTGTTTGTTCTTTTGCATCCACAAGGGCAGGAACGGCTGCCGTAATTATCAACAGTAGCATACCAAGAAAAATTGTTGTGATAATTGATTTGATCATATTTTGACCTCCTAAATGTTATAGTATTTCTATAAGGACAAGAATAATGCCAATCTATGAACATTAGAAAAAGCTGATTGGATCAACATTTCCATTATCTCTTCAATATCGCACAACGAAAAAGTGACAACTTAAGTTGCCATGGTATCGTGAAACAAAGCACGTAACGCACTTATCGACTGCCAACTAAAGGTGACAAATAGGGAATAGGGACTGGGGACTGGGGAATAGGGACTGGGGAC
>MFGW01000114.1:620-1146 GCA_001780385.1 Candidatus Fischerbacteria bacterium RBG_13_37_8
CCAGTCCCTATTCCCTATTCCCCAGTCCCCAGTCCCCATTCCCCATTCCCCAGTCCCTATCTTGCTATTGAAATAAGGCTATGCTATGTTTATGGATGGAGGAACTAATGGAAGAAAAAGAAATAGTTGAACAACTAAAGCGAGCCGAAGAACAGATTGAAGATATTAAATCAGAGAAAAAATGCATAGCCAGTCCTAAAGTGAAACATTGGAGAAAGAATGTTGAAGATGCCATGGAATCTGCGGGTACACATTGCGCAAAAAATCTGCAATCATTTCGTGCCTTAAAATTTGGAGGTCCTTCAAAAGCTATTCCTGTTGGCAAAAATCTTGAAGATTTCGTTAATTACAATAATTATGTAATGGAATTAGAGGCGGCAATAAAATTAATAGAGGCATCGATCAGGACTTTAAAATTATTTGGCAAAGAAGAGAAAACGATGCCTTTTGATTGGCGCAAGAAAGAAGTAGCGAGAGCGGTAGGAGAAATTACGATAGGTGATAAAATTGTAAGCATACAATCCAT
>MFGW01000114.1:1159-6992 GCA_001780385.1 Candidatus Fischerbacteria bacterium RBG_13_37_8
TTATTTATTTGTTTTGAGAAATTGGTGCATGCGCAAAAGGGGATAACACAAGAGGCAAAGGAACTTATATCTGATACATTAGCACATTGGAGAGATAATCCCATGTTATCACCTGTTTTTTCTATATCATTAGATAAAGCACTTGGTTATCTCTATGAAGATTAAAAAGGAGAAAATGTATGAATCGCCAACCAGCAGTAGCTGGATATTTTTATCCAGGAAATAAAAATGAATTAACAAAAACGATGCGTTCATTGATTCATGAAGCCGGAGCAAAAAAGAATGCGAAAGGAATTCTCGTACCTCATGCTGGGTACCTGTATTCTGGAGAAGTTGCTGGCAAAGTTTATGGCGCCATAGAGCTCCCGGACACATTTATCATTTTATGTCCCAACCATACCGGAAGAGGTGAAGATATTGCAATTATGGAGAACGGTACATGGACTACACCGCTCGGCGAAGCATACATTGATAAAGACTTATCACATTTAATAATGGATAATTACGATGAAATACATTCAGATGCTTCAGCTCACGAAAGAGAACATTCACTGGAAGTGCAACTGCCATTTTTGCAATATCTTAAAGAAGCTTTCACGTTTGTACCTATCTGTATCAGAACACATAACTATGAAAAAATCAGCCAGCTCGGCAAAGCACTATCTCAGGCAATCATTGCTTCAGCAAGGAATGTTTTAATAATAGCAAGTTCCGACATGACACATTTTGAATCCGCAATATCAGCAGAAAAAAAGGATCAGCTTGCGATAGAACAAATGATGACATTGAATGGCAAAGGTCTATATGACACTATCATGAGTCATGGGATAAGTATGTGTGGTGTATTTCCTGCAACAGCTTCACTTATTGCTTTAAAGGAGCTAAACTGTTCAAGAGGTGAATTGATAGAATATACGAATTCAGGAAAAAAGACAGGAGATTATTCAGACGTTGTTGCATATGCAGGAATGATATTTTATTAATAACATAGCGTTGCAACGCAACGCAATTGGATTAATGGAATGATAGAATATTGGAATAATGGATTTGAAATTCGAAGTTATCTCAAACGCAGTATTCCCCATTCCCTAGTCCCTAGTCCCTATTCCCTAATCCCTATTCCCCATTCCCTAGTCCCTAGTCCCTATTCCCTAATCCCTAATCCCTATTCCCTATTCCCTAGTCCCTATTCCCCATTCCCTATTCCCCATTCCCTAGTCCCTATTCCCCATTCCCTAATCCCTTTATTGAGGACATGCTCGATGTATATCCTATTTCATAAATGCTTTAACGCAATTTGGAGATGCTAAGGTGATAGCTTATGCGAGTAAATGAAATTCTTGTACAAGAAATTGAAGCGCTTATTCAAAAGAAAGATTATCGTTCTTTAAAAGAAGCACTGCCGGAGATATTGCCAGCAGACCTTGTAGAAATTTTATATTTGCTTCCTACCGTTGACCGGTTATTAATTTTCAGACTGCTCAAAAAAGATATGGCAGTTGAAGTATTTTCTCTTCTTGAAAGTAATGAGCAGGAGGAGCTTCTGCATTTATTCACCGATGATAACGCAAAAGAAATTCTTCAATCAATGGCTCCTGATGATAGAGCTGATTTATTTGATGAACTTCCCGCAGGAATTGTAAATAGACTTATAGCTCTACTGCCTCAGGATCAACGTGATCTTATGAACAGGATGCTCAATTACCCGGATAATTCAGCCGGCAGGTTAATGACTACTGAATATGTAAATTTAAGGGAACACATGAATGTGGCTTCAGCAATACACCACATCAGAACGGTAGCGCCTGATAAAGAAACTATTTATTATGCCTACGTAATTGATGACCGTCGCTATTTAATCGGAATCGTTTCACTCAGACAATTGCTACTGGCACAAGATAGCATGCTAGTCGAAAATATAATGCATAAAGATTTTATCTCGGTAAAAACTACCGACGACCAGGAGTATGTTGCAAAAGCAATCAAAAAGTATGACCTGCTCGCCATCCCGGTTGTTGATCTTGAAAACAGGTTAGTCGGCATAGTAACAGTTGATGATGTTATTGACGTAATTGATGAAGAAGCCACCGAAGACTTTCATAAAATGGCAGCGATGCAGGCAACCGAAGATAGTTATTTTAGTACAGGCTTTTTCATGCTCGCCAGAAAAAGGATTTTATGGCTGATCTTACTTCTCCTGGCATATAATTTTACTCAAATAGTACTCAGGCATTATGCTGACACTTTAAAAATAATATCGCTGATATTCTTTATGCCTATGATAATAGGCACCGGCGGTAATGCTGGCACGCAATCAGCAACTTTAATAATCAGAGGCTTAGCTGTAGGTGAAATCCGTCCCTTGGATTTTTTTAAAATAGTATTTAAGGAATCATTCATGGGTATTCTCATGGGACTTCTTCTCGGAATAGTATTAATAATAAGTGGCGCTATTATGGGAGCAGATATGATTATCGCTTATATTGCTTCTATTGCACTTATTGTTATTGTTTTATCTGCTAATTTAGCCGGTGCTCTTCTTCCTCTTATTGCTAAATTATTGAAATTGGATCCTGCTATTATGGCAGGTCCCGTGATAACAATCATTGTAGATATACTCGGTATTGTTATTTATTTTGAAGTAGCAAAATTCCTACTTAATATTTAGCCAAAAATATTTGAAAATTTCAAATAGTTTTGTCAGGCACAAAGTTATGACGTAATAAGATTTTGATCAAACTAGTCAGTTGTAATGAGAATGCAGTATTTATTGCTTCTTCAGCATAATTTCCATTTTTGCATCTTGAATTATATATCCGGTAACAGGATCAGAAGATCCTGATACTGTATAATTTTTTGGATTCGCTACCGTCACACCATCATAGATACATCCTATCAAAGCTCCCACTACAATAACAATTAATAGCATCTTAATCATTTTAGGCTTAAGTTTTTCAAACACAAAACCAGCAAAAATTAAAATGACTACATAGATGGAAAGAATCTGCCGCACGTACCCATAAAAAAGGAGAATCACAATTATCTTATGCACAACCACAAAATGAAACAATATATTTTTTCTGAAATCTTTTAGCAACGAAAATATAAATCCAGCAATAACCAACAATGTGAATGGGTACTTAAACCAATTATTATGCGGGGCAAATACATCTACTGCTCTCCTAAGACCATTCAATCCTGAAGGCACATCCCATGAAGTGAATCCAAGCGCCATCGCATCTAAAGAAATCGATACTTTTTTTATGCATAACCACAGGTAATCCGCAGGATTTTGTAAAATCCATTTTATTCCTTCGCGGTAACCATGAATAAAATAATGTCTGTGTTGCGAATTATTGAGATTTAAAGATGCTTCACCACTGAGCGTATTTAAAATTTCACGACTGAATCCTCCCTGGGCGGTTTGATTATTTGCCATGACAAAATTAACCGGTCCATAATTAGTCACCAGCACAAACGGACTCATCAATTCAAGATTTCCAGTAGAATAATGTGCATTAAAACTGCTAATGATTATATAATTTCTTGCCATCCATGGCGCCAGTGTTAAAAAAGTAAAAAGTACAATAACCACATAATATTTTTGTGATTGTCTCAGCGGTTTTTCCTTATTAATATAGAAATACAAGAGCAAGAAAGGGAGAAACACTAGATGTTCTGCCCTCGTAAGAGCACCTGTCCCCATAAGAATTCCTAGTACCACCGCAATCTTGTACGAATTCAAAACGCGGTTCTTGACAGCTATCAACAGCATAGCAGTTAAAATAAGCAAGTATACATTTTCATTATTTGGTGTTGCTGATAAAACACACATCCCAAATGATAATGAAAATAAAAGACAAATAATGATCGCCACTTTTTTTTGTGCAAATTGCAGTGCAAGGTAATAAAGCAACACACATACACAGCTATTGATCAGTGCATAGACAATTTTGTAAGGAATTCCAGAAAATGCCCATTGACCAGGAGTCCCCATGAGGTAATAAATCCCCGCCATTACCCATGCAAAAAAAGGTGGATGATAAGGTATTCCATTATCATAAAGAGCGCCTTTCATTAGTGATATTGCATAATCATGATACTTCATAGCATCACCGTAATAAAAAACAGAAAATGGATACTTCCTGTCAAGGTTGCCAAGTATGAAAAACACTCTTTCAAGAAATGAAAAAAGAAATAATCCGACCGGTATGGCAATATTTTTTAAAAAAGGAGAGGAATGCAATTCCTCTTCAACAGACGTGTTTATTGCTTTGTCTTCTACTTTTTCCATACTAAACAATATGTTGAGTAATAGATGTTGAATTGCTTATTAGCTTATTCTTTGCTACCTCCGAGAAAAAACTTCTCAGAATCTTTAATTCCTCTGTGCCCTTGAGGGGGCGGACACATAGGCCCGCCCCTACACTCTGTGCTTTTGTGCCTTGCAAAAAATATTTGAAAATTTCAAATATTTTTTACTTATGAATATAATTTATTGACCAAGCGTGCAATAAGAATAAGATACAGTATTCCTGAATATACGGTAAAAAACAGCGTCACATAAAATAAAAGCTGAATATAATCTGGATTTAAATGATAAAGGTTTGCCAGCAATACTACGGTTATTGAAATAAATTGGAAAATGGTTGCTAATTTTCCACCCCACGAAGGATAAATATCCTTGTAATTTGCAACGATAATTATTAATGATACACTTGCAATGATGAGCAGATCCCTGCATAGAATTACAAGGGTTAGCCAGACAGGGATAGTAATAAGTGTAAATACCTGACCGAAAGAGAGGATAATATTTACGGTATTGAGAAGAACTTTATCTGCCAGGGGATCCATTAACCTTCCCAACAGGGTTTCCTGCTTGAAGAGACGTGCAATAAAACCATCAAGTGAATCGCTAATTGCAGCGATAACAAAGAGAATAAGCGCCAAGAGAGTATATTCGTAGAATATACTGATACAAATAAAGGGAGTAAGGGCCATTCGGACAAGGGTAAGCTTTGTCGCGACTGTTAACTTAATTTCTTTTCCCCATGGTGAATATGGAGTCTTATTTTCAGCTTTTTGATGTTCTGAATTATTATTAAATGATTGACCCCTATTTTCCACTGTATAAAGATGTGTAATTAATTTTCATCGTCATCGTCCCAATCTTCATCTTCATCATCATCCCAATCTTCATCTTCTACATCCCAATCTTCATCTTCATCTTCGTCCCAATCTTCGTCATCCCAATCTTCATCCTCATCTAAATCATCATCTTCATCTTCCAAGTCATCTGCGTCATTATCTTCTTCATCCTTTTTTTTGCCGTAGCACTCTATGCAACTTATTGGATTATCGGGAGAAAGTTCTGTTCCGAGGAAATCATTATATTCATCATTCTCAAGTAATTCTGTTATTTTCAAGGTACTCATTTTTGTATCATCTTGATTCATAGCAATATTCATACAAACACCTCAATTTAAGTTTAGTCAATAAAGATTTATGATTATAACAAAAAAAGTATTTAAGTCAATAGGGAGAGTAATCCCGCAGCGTTCATTTATTTTTCTGCTGATCCTGCATTTTTTAATGGGATAAAAATCATTACTACCGCAAGAAGCAAGAATGCAAATATAGTAAATATCGAAGGTGGATGTTCAAATATTTTTGGCATATCGATTGCTTTAAATGCAAAGGCAGCAAATACAAGTCCCATAAGCGCTTCTCCAGCTATTAATCCCGATGAAATCAAGATGCCAAAATTTTCCACACGCGCATTTTGAATATCATTCAATTTTCTTTTTGCTGCTATTTTATCCGAAATACCACG
>MFGW01000114.1:7106-7312 GCA_001780385.1 Candidatus Fischerbacteria bacterium RBG_13_37_8
ACCTGTGACGACAAGTGGCCAAGCCATTTGACCTTCAACAATGCCTTTTGCCAGGAGAGCCATAAGTCCTGCTTGTGGTGCCGGCAATGCTCTTCCTCCAAATCCTGTACCTCCCATATTAATATCACCTTGATGCAAAATAAGGAGTGGGAAAAACATTACCGCTGAGGCAAGAAGTATACCAAGTAAATCTCCTACCTGCATTT
>MFGW01000114.1:7448-9349 GCA_001780385.1 Candidatus Fischerbacteria bacterium RBG_13_37_8
GGCTGAAATAATAATCGCAAATAGAACAACCTTAATATTCAAATCCCGTTCGATTCTTTCGTGCGTTACTTTTTCACCAGCAGCTTTCTTAAGGTCAGTAATCGCACGTTCAAATCCAACAGCAAGATTTTTTCTCATTCTATACAAAGTAAAACAGGCGCTTACCAACATACCGCCTATTGCAATTGGTCTGACCATGAATCGCCATAACGCATTTGCTAATCCTGTCCAACTATCAATATCGCCTGCAACAGTGGAGAAATCTGACCCGAGCACGTACATGAACAACGGAACAAATAATCCCCAGCTTAACAAACCGCCGCTAAAATTCAACGCGGCAAGTCTTGGTCCAATGATGTATCCTACTCCTATATAAGCAGGACTTGCTGCCGGAGCAGGGATTAATGTTCCTCCTCCTCCTTTTACAGAAGTAATTAATTCACCAGTGCTTGTTTTAAGATCTATCGCTTTTTTGGTGAAAAACATGAATTTTTCCCAGCTCTGGCTGAAGAAATTCAACCTGGCTAACGTCTGTATAATAGCTCCCAATCCCATTGCACCAAATAAATAAATTGCGCCTGTACCTGTACCACGCCCTGCCTTATGTATCTCCGCCGCTGCGACAGATTCCGGAAATGGCAATTCCTTGTCTTCAACCATCACCCTCCTTAATAACGTTACAAATAAAATACCTAAAACTCCTCCTACAAACATTATGACTGTCGCTTCTAAATAATGACGCACTGAAGAAAAATCTTTCCAAACTCCCGCAAGCAAAAAAGCCGGTATCGTAAAAATAGCTCCTGCCGCTACTGATTCTCCTATTGAACCTACCGTTCGGGCTATATTCTCTTCCAATATATTTCCTTTTAATAATCGCAAAAAAGCCATGCTTATTACTGCCGCTGGATATGTCGCCGCTATCGTCATCCCTGCTCTTAATCCTAAATAGGCATTAGCAGCACCAAGTATCACCGACATTATTAAACCTAATAACACTGCTTTTAAAGTAAATTCTTTCATCGAGGTTTCTGATGATACATAAGGCTCATACGGTTTTGTTGTCGATTTCTTTTCTTCCATTTTATCACTCCCTTTTTTGTTAAACGTCTCTTGTTTATTCAAGTGAATACTGTAATAGGATTTGCACAGAACATATCCTATTTACATGGAATCGGGAATGGGGAATAGAGAATAATGAGCGTGTGACTGCTTCGCATTGCTAATACATTATTCCGATATTCCGTCAATCCATTAGCATCCCAAAGCGATGCCATCTTAATAGCACATCACAACGAGAAGCAATTATTGCATATCTTATAATGCCATGTCAATAAGAGGGTGAGGGTGAGCCACGGATACGTCAAAGTCGGCGCAAGATGTAGAGCAGGGCTCATTTTTCACAGAATTTCTCTTTTGAATAACGCTAATATAATGTTACACTTGCGCCGACTTTGACGATGCCGTGGATGGTGAGGTTGCTACTCTTCAATTTTCACTATTTGTGCAATCGTTGCAGCAGCTCCTCCTTCATAAGGCTGCGCTTCCACTATTCCTTTCACAAAAGCACTCTGGCGCAGATATTCTATTACCGATTTCTTCAATTTCCCATACCCATGCACTATCTTTATTTCCCCTAAATTATGCAAAACTGCACGGTCGAGAAATCTCTGCAATTCATCTATTGCTTCTTCCACTGTTAATCCCGTTAGATTTATTGTCGCTCCCGGTGTTGTTCCCCCTGGATCAATAGTTCTCACATAAGTGCCTTTATCTTGTTTGCCGGATTGCTGTTTTTCATTCTTCTCATGTTCTCGCGGAGCATGCGCTTTTCTTAGCGTTGCAAGGGGCATCTGAAGCGTATAATTGCCGAAATGAATCAAAGCATTGCCTTCTCTTTC
>MFGW01000114.1:9400-12356 GCA_001780385.1 Candidatus Fischerbacteria bacterium RBG_13_37_8
ATCATTTACTCCAAACTGCCCCGGTTCTTCATCTTGATAAATTGATACCTTCAGGACGGTCTCTGCTTCCTGTTCTATTTCTTTAATACTCTGTTTCCCCTCACTATAAGCTTTCTCTGAAAGCGCAGCCTTCATCTCCTGAACCACTTCTTCCCATCTGCTTTTCGATTTGCGTAAAAATTCTTTTACCCTCTCGCTTAACTTTCTTCGCTCCTCTAAAAGTAATTTCTTTTGCTCACTATTCTCTTCAATAGACATTCTTAATTTTTGCTCAAGTTGATTTTTTTCTTTCCACCACACTTCCTTTTTAATTTCAAGGTCTCTCATTTGTTCACTTAATTTCTCCAGGACTGACAAATATGCTTCATCTTTCTTGTCACGAATCGACCTTGCTTTTTCCACGATGGTTTCTGCGACACCAAGCTTCGTTGCTATATCAAAAGCATGAGAGGTACCAGCAATGCCGGGAATAATCTTAAAAGTAGGCTTCAGGGTGCTGATATCAAAGTCCATTGATGCATTTATTAATTCTTCCTTTGATTCTGCATATATCTTGACAGCATTATGATGTGTTGTTGTTATAATTAGTCCCCTTCTGAACAATAAATGTTCAAGAATTGCTACTGCCAGCGGAGCTCCTTCGGAAGGATCAGTTCCAGTTCCTAATTCATCAATAATAAAAAGCGCTCCTTCTTCAGAATAATTGAGCATGGGAATTATGTTTTGAACATGTGAAGAAAAAGTACTTAAATTTTGCATCAAATCCTGTTTTTCCCCTATATCTGCAAAAAGCGCTTTCAAATAGGGAATTGATACTCGCCGGGCAATTACCGGGATGCCGGAATGAGCCATTAGGACAGCAAGTCCTATATTTTTTAATGCTACCGTTTTGCCTCCCATGTTAGGTCCCGTAATTATTAATCCTCGCGCCGGTTCTTCCAGTTTTAGACTTAAAGCTACTATGGCAGATTTACGAATCATGGACGATTTGTACTTTAAAAGCGGATGAAAGACCTCCTCCAATTCGAGCACGGAACTATTATTAAAATGCGCCATGCATCCTCCCTGCTCTATTGCAAATGTGGCAAGACAATGCAATGAATCAAGTTTGGCTGACCGTCGTTGATTTATTATTAATTCATTCGCTATTCCTCGTATACTGTTCGTAAATTTTTGCAGAATTTCCCTGCAAACGTCTTTCTCTTTTTCTTTAATTACCTTTAATTTATTATTCAGTTCCACTGTGCTGAGTAATTCACAATAATACGCAGCTCCGCTTGCAGAACTTCCATGTATAATTCCATTTATTTCTTTCCTCTTCTCAGCTTTTATTAATAGCACGTATCTGCCATCTCTATCCAGCACAAGCGGTTCCTGTATTAACTGGGCATTATTCTTGTCGCTGATAAATGATTCTAAATGAGTAGTGACACTCGCGGCAATTTCCTTAATTTCTTTTCTTATTTTCAGTAATTTATCAGATGCAATATCAAAAATTTCGCCATGTTCTGAAATAGTCGCTTTGATTGATCGCATAAAATCAGACGGTTCGTATATCTCTTCGACAAGAGCATAGAGATCAGGTACAATCGCTTTGTTTTGTTTTATATACTGCTTGATGCTGCTGTATAAAAGACATTGCCGGTATACTGTGTAGAGTTCGGCACTGGAAAGATAGGTACCTTCAATTCTTGCTTTTTTAAGGATAGGAATAATATTGGCAAGCCCATGAAACGAATACTTGCCTTCTTCATTAATCAGGGTAATACATTGAGAAATAAGTTTGTTCCTGGTCTGAATATTCTCCAGGGAATCAAACGGCTCAAGTTTTAAAATAATTCTTTTTGCAAGTGAAGAATGAGCATAGGATGAAAGCCATTTCAGCAATTTATCAAATTCAAGATTATTTCTTGTTTGTTCCGGAATAATCATTTACGAACCAAGATCATTTTCCTTTGTGCTTTGATGGGCGGACACATGGGTTCGCCCCTGCAATTTGTGCCTTTGTACCTATAATAAGTGCAGCAACACAAGCTGCACCATAGCCATTATCGATATTTACTACTGCGATACCGGGTGAGCAGCTATTAAGCATGGTAAGTAAACTTGCCAATCCTTGAAAATGACTTCCATAACCTGTGCTTGTAGGAACGGCAATAACGGGGGCAGCACAAAAGCCGGCAACAAGTCCCGGCAATGCTCCTTCCATTCCTGCTACCGCAATTATTACCTTCGCTTCTCTAATCTTCTCCTGGTAATGCAAAAGCCTGTGTAAACCGGCAACTCCGACATCCGTAAGCATTTCTGTCCTGTATCCAAGCATATCCAGGGTTAGAAATGCTTCCTCGGCAACCGGTATATCTGATGTCCCTCCTGATATTACAAGCACTAAGCCTGCTCCCTGTATCGAATTATCCCTTTTTAGGATTATGCATCCCGATAATGGGTAAAACACTGCTTCCGGATACTTCTTCTTGATACTATGAAAATGCTTTTCATTGGCACGTGTTGCAAGAATATTTTGCGTGTATTTTTCCATGCGTTCCCATATCTGTAATACTTGCTGCGGTGTTTTATGAGAAGCTAATATTGCTTCAGGAATTCCTTTCCTGAGATACCGGTGATGATCAATCTTTGCAATACCTATATTTTCAAAAGGTAAATTCTTGAGTTTTTTAATCAGATCGTGCTCGCTGAGTTTATTTTTTTTATAAGCGCTTAGTAATTCCTTCAATTCATTTTCTTTCATTATTATCCACGTAGTTCCCCGTGCTTACCTATATTTTTTCCAGCATATTTTTTATTTCGGCAACCCGCGAAGGCTCAAGAAATTTTTCCATCATCTGTATTTGAATTTCAAGAAATGCATCAAGCCCCTTTTGATAATCATTTATAAGATTGCCCCTTATATTATTGACAAGTGATTGTACTTCGAGAGAACCAAACTCATCATATT
>MFGW01000114.1:12384-14761 GCA_001780385.1 Candidatus Fischerbacteria bacterium RBG_13_37_8
CATTTTTGCCTTATTAATTGCCGTGGCATAAAATTCATTGGCAAGATAACCCAATTCAAGTCTTACAAGTTCATAAATATATCTGTATTTAGAATTATATGAAACTATTATAAAAGCAATATCCTCTTCTTTAAATTCAGGCTCCTGAGTAATGGAAGCATTTTTTTCTTCCAATTGTTCCTCTGGAGGTTTCCATTCTTCTTCCTCCTCCTCTTCTGTGAATTCTGATAGATCAGAGAATGATATTTCAAGAATGGGAGGATTAACCGAAGCATTTATTATTTCATTTGAAGAAGTCGTGTTTTTAGCTTGTTGTTCATGCAGTTTTTTTTCGGTTAATTCTGATTGTTCCTCTTCTTTTATTACTGTTGTCGCAGGATGTTGGACTATTTCTTCGTGCATCGTTCCTTCCCTATAAATCAGAGCTTCTTCCTGCTGTTGAGGTTGTTCCTCAATTGAAGCTTCCACTTGCACTTCTCCAAATGGTTCCTTCTCACCTATAGATACCTGAACAGTCAACTTCTCAATTACTCCTAAAACCAGGAGCGCCCATAGTGTCTTGTATGTATCAAAATCCCCAATAGTTGAGAATTCACACACCTCCTGAACAGTATGCTCCACATTCAAAAATTCTGCAATGTCCAATTGTAACCTTGGCAAACTAAGTGGTTCGTCCATTAATATATAGCGGCTGGAAACTATATAGGCAGTATCAAGCGGCCCCACTGCATGACTTATCCATGACCAACTTTCAATTCTATTTATTCCCTGGATAATTATTTCTTCAACTGGAATAGTTAATATAATTACTTCCTTTGAAGTCAGGGGACCTAATTCAAATAAATATAAACCTTCTGTCCATTGGAATACACCAAATATAATACCCTTTATTTGCTCAATAATTGTCTGTACAAGTTCATCTGGCGTAATAAGATTTTTTTCAACCAGCACTGTTCCTAATCTTTTTGAAGGAGTAATAAGGTTACCTGCTTCTATCAATTGTGCATAGGTTATTTTCTTTTCTTTAAGGAGCTGTTCGCCAAGCCTGTCATCTATTGAATTAGATTTAGCAAAGACAAGCTTACCCCTATTAAAATATAAAGCTTTTTGTATTTGCCCTTTCGTGAGATAGAGTATCCCCGTAGCCTCTGATTGCGCAATGCGAAATATTAAATCCGGAACTTTAGAATCTTCTAAACTTCCAGCAAGCTCTTGGTTTTCATTTTCCATAATTTTATATAATACTATGCAATTATAACATAGAAAAGGTACAGCTTCAAAATTTATAAAAAGTGAAAGAAACAGCCTATATTTCTCTTTTAAGCTCCCAATCAGTGTTTTGCAACTATCTCATGCTATCGTAGAAATTTGACAAGATAGGAAAGTGCAAAACCTATCTGCGCAACGAACATCATAACATACATATGCATCCATGAAACATGATTTTCTTCGGTAGCAAGTGCATCAGGTTTTCGTAATATCAAATAATTAACATAGCAGCCATATATCATGAGTATTATTCCAAGAATGTAGAGACATAGCGGATCTCCTGTCAATATATCGAGATGAACTCCTAGCGGAATGAAGGCAAAAGGTAAAACAAAAAATGGGCTTATCATATAAGCTGCTTTCTTTACTCCATATTTTATCGGCAAGGTAATGCAGTTGCCTTCTTTATCTCCCTTCATATCAGAAAAATCTTTCGTGCTGGCGGAACCTAGCAAAAATAATCCAAAAATGCACCCTATATACCATGGTTCAACACCTATGATAGATTTAACTGAAGACCATCCAGCTACTTTTAAAAGAACACCCCGTGGAACCGCTATTGTTACATTTGCAAAGATACCCAATCGTTTCGTTCTGCAGGGTGGAGCGGAATATAAATACGTTAATATGGAAGCTATGGCAACCAAATAGAAACATTCATGTGCTCCGGTCGGCACGATGAGCCATGCCAATATCCATGCCATGAAATAAAGGATTATTGTAACAATCCATGCTTGTTTTATAGTCATCTTACCTGACGGCAAGGGACGTTTCGGTTTATTAATTCTATCAATCTCAAGATCATAAATTTGGTTTAATCCATTAGAAGCAGCATTTAATAAAGCAGCCATTAATGAACCCGAAAGAATATAATAGAGCATGATATGTGAATAAGGAGTTGGAGGATCAGCTCCCATAGCAGTAAATCCTCCGGAGAAAAAACCCAGTGCGGGAGCTATAAGAGTAAAAGGTCGCATAAATTCAATTAATAATTTTCGATTCATTTGTTAACGTTCCTCCTCTATAGATAATCTAATCAAGGATTCAAGGATTCAGCAAACGTTCCGTCATTATGAGTCCTGCGCAAGCAGGACGTAATAATCCGTAA
>MFGW01000114.1:14767-15075 GCA_001780385.1 Candidatus Fischerbacteria bacterium RBG_13_37_8
ATACTTTTTCTGTCCCGTTAGGGATTATTACGCATTCTTCCGGAATGCTCATAATGACACAGAACGGGATTGTTACATTTGCCTCCGGCAAACTCACAATGACCAGGGTCCACTGTTCACTGTTTTATTAGTCCAATAGCATCACGTACCTCTACCATTGTTTCTTCTGCCGTAAGACGTGCTCTTTTACCCCCGTATTTCAAAATATCTGTCAAAGTGTCAAGATCCTTTCTATATAAAGATCTCTTCTCACAAAATGGAACAAGAATCGTCAACATCCCTTCGAGCAGCATCTTTTTGCAATCGAC
>MFGW01000114.1:15091-15382 GCA_001780385.1 Candidatus Fischerbacteria bacterium RBG_13_37_8
TTTCTGCATTCTATATTGATAGTATTAATAGTTTCGGGAGAAGAAAATATTTTATGCAGGGAAAAAACAGGGCACACATCTGGATTTCCCGGTACATGTCGATGTGTTCTTTGAGGGTCAGTTACCATTTTAAGTACTTTTTCCTTAATCATATCAGGAGTATCCGATAATAATATCGCATTATTATATGATTTGCTCATTTTACGTCCATCAGTTCCGGGGATCAAGGGAATTTCGGTGAGCAACGCTTGCGGTTCCGGAAATACTTCTTTATATAATCGATTAAAGCGT
>MFGW01000114.1:15440-20520 GCA_001780385.1 Candidatus Fischerbacteria bacterium RBG_13_37_8
ATGCAGCTTTATAAATAATAATATCCGCTGCTTGCAATAAAGGATATCCAAGAAATCCATAGGTAGTTAAATCTTTTTCAGTTAGCTGCACTTGCTGTTCCTTGTAAGATGGAACTCTTTCAAGCCAGGGGATAGGAATAATCATGGAAAGGAGAAGATGCAATTCAGCATGCTGCAAAACATGAGATTGAATAAAAATAGTGCTTCTTGAAGGATCCAAACCTGCCGCAAGCCAATCAGCTACAATATCATACGTGGATTCCCTAATAACTTCCGGATTTTCATATTCCGATGTCAATGCATGCCAATCAACAATTGTATAATAACAATCGTAATTATCCTGCAGTGCCACATAATTTTTTACTGCGCCGTATAAATGACCGATATGTGTTTTTCCTGTCGGTCTGGTTCCGCTAAGAACTCTTTTTTTCTTCTCAGCTTCCATAGATTCTTTTCTCCTATATAAATAAGGATTCAAGGGGTCAAGTGCTTGCGAACGAAGTGTTCGCCGGTTCCTTCTTTGCACGCACACTGTAGGGGCGAACATAAGGTTCACCCTTACAACAAAGCTCGCTAAGAATCCGTCAAGTAATTCCTTTTAATGCCAAAGTATCGTTAATAAATAAAAAAGAAGGCTTGCTAAAGGTCCTACTATGTACCACAAGAGCCCAGTTACCATTAAAATAAGCAGTATCATAAAGCCATAGGGTTTAATCTGTCGATACGCAGGTTCCCAGGAACGCGGCATTAATCCTTCCAAAATCCAACTGCCATCAAGCGGCGGAACCGGAATTAAATTAAAAATTGCAAGAATAACATTAATAAATATCATTCTTGCAAAAAAAGATTCAACAAACGAACCTTTCAACGCCATAGTATATGAAATCACAATAAAAATCAATGAGGTAATACTTGCGAGGAGTATATTACTCAGTGGACCCGCAAAAGCAACAATCATCTGGTCACGCCTCGGATTTTGAAAATTATAAGGATTCACCGGGCATGGTTTTGCCCAACCAATTATAAAACCAGCAAAATAACCGAGAATTGGCACAATAATCGTGCCAATCAGGTCAATATGCGGGATAGGATTTAAGGTGATTCTGCCAAGGTACCGTGCCGTCGGATCACCCATCTTATCCGCGGCAAATGCATGTGCACTTTCATGAATGGCAACCGCCAGCATAAAAATAATAACTGCTGATGCAAAATCTAACGCCTGATTTATCATAACGTTATAAAGAATAATCAATATGTCACCTTAAGTCAAATCGTAAATAAAGGTAGAGGTAAAGGTTACTGATGAGCAGATATTCAGGTTAAGTGAAGAATGAATTATTATTTGCTCTCTCCTTAATCCAGCCTCAACCACCGTCTTAACTTCATCCTCTATCTTTCTTAACCTCTACCTCTACCTTTACCTATACCTCTACCTTTACCTATACCTCTTCCTTTCACGGATACGTCAAAGTCGGCGCAAAACATAGAGCAGGGCTCATTTTTTAAGAAATTGAGCGTTTGAATAATGCTAATATAATGTTACATTTGAGCCGACTTTGACGTTGCCGTGCTCTTCCTTTTCTCTCACATTGACATTTTGTTGCTTTGCCATTAGAATAGGAGCTTTATAAGGAACAGCTATTATCATAGGTTCTCAATATAACCTCCAGATATCAGGATTGTTTCTTGTTTACTTTATTAAAGGGTTTAAAAACAATGAATGCGAAGGATTATAAAAATACTTTAAATTTGCCAAAAACTAATTTTCCCATGAAGGCATCTCTCATACAAAAGGAGCCTCTTCAATTAGCTAAATGGGACAAGATGCACATATATGAAAAAATTAAAGAGAGCCGCCGTGGTGCAAAGCCATTTTTCCTGCACGATGGACCTCCGTATGCAAACGGCAAAATTCATATGGGTACCGCATTGAATAAAATACTTAAGGATTTTGTAACGAAATCCTGGACAATGCTGGGTTATTATTCTCCTTTCGTTCCCGGATGGGATTGTCACGGTTTACCTATCGAGCTCCAGGTTGACAGGATGCTTGCTGAACAAAAGGCTAAAAAAAGTCCTTACGAATTCAGACAGGAATGCAGAAAATATGCTGAAAAATATCTGAATATTCAGCGCGAAGGATTTAAGCGATTGGGAGTTATTGGAAGATGGGATACTCCTTATTTAACCATGAATCCTCTCTACCAGGCTGCAATAGCAAGAACATTCGGCGCTTTTGCAAAAAAGGGTCTTGTTTACCAGGATGTCAAGCCTATTTACTGGTGTTGTTCCTGTAAAACTGCACTGGCGGAAGCAGAAATTGAATACAAAGAACATTCTTCTCCTTCCATTCATGTAAAATTTCAAACCGATCAAAGCTGGTCTGACAAATTAACGCCCGAAGAAATAAAAAATACCTCGGTAATAATCTGGACCACAACTCCCTGGACATTACCTGCCAATCTTGCAATAGCTTTGCATCCTGAAGCATTCTATGTATTGCTTAAGTCAGGGAATGAAAATTTTATAATAGCGGAAAATCTTATAGATAAATTTCAGCAGGAAACCCATCTAAAAGAAGCTGTCATTATCAAGAAATACAAGGGAAAAGAATTGGAGGGATTAACTACCGATCATCCTTTTATTGAACGAAAATCTATCATAGTACTTGCAGATTACGTCAGCATGGATCAAGGAACAGGATGCGTTCATACTGCTCCCGGTCATGGACAGGAAGATTATCTCACCGGCATTCATTATGGTTTAAAACCATTTTCACCTCTCGATGATGACGGGAAATTTACTGAAGAAATTCCAAAGTACAAAGGATTGCAAGTATTTGATGCCAATTCAATAATCGTTGTAGATATGAAAAAAACACATAAACTGCTCTATGATTCAGAATTAGCACATTCCTATCCTCACTGCTGGCGATGCAAAAATCCTGTTATTTTCAGGGCAACAAAACAATGGTTTATATCGCTCGATAAAACTGGCTTGAGAAAAAAATCACTCGACCAGATTAAAGAAATAGCATGGATTCCCGAATGGGGTGAAGAACGTATTTATCAAATGGTAGAGACCAGACCTGACTGGTGCATATCACGTCAAAGAATATGGGGAGTTCCCATAACACAATTTGGCTGCGTGGCTTGTGGAGAAGTATTAAAAGATGAAAGAATATATGACCGAATTGCAGATATATATGAAAAAGAAAGTGCGGATGCCTGGTATGTAAAAACTGAAAAAGAATTACTACCTGAAAATTGTCAATGCACCTGTGGCAGTACTGAATTTAAAAAAGGAATGGATATTCTTGATGTGTGGTTTGATTCGGGCGCTTCCCATGAAGCAGTAATGACACAGGATCCTGATTTGCACTGGCCTTCTGATATTTATCTGGAAGGAAATGATCAGTACCGCGGATGGTTCAACAGTTCCCTTCTTATTGGTGTCCACTTATATGAAAAATCACCCTACCGCATATGCGTTACCCACGGAATGGTAGTGGATGAAAAAGGGTACAAGATGTCAAAAACACTAGGAAATTTTATTGACCCTGAAGAAATTATTGAAAAATACGGCGCTGAAATACTCCGTGCATGGGTAGCAATGGTCGATTATAAAGAAGAAGTACGCGTCAGTTTTGCCCTCATTGAAAAAATAGCCGAAAGCTACAGGAAACTTCGAAATACCTGCCGGTTCATGCTTGGAAATCTATACGATTTTGATCCCACTAATGATAACGTTCATTTCGAACATCTTACCGAATTAGATAAATGGGCTCTTATGCAAATTAAACTGCTTGAAGATAAAATTTATAAAGCATATCAGAATTATGAATTTCATATTATTTATCATGCGGTACAAAATTTTTCCATTGTAGATATGAGTTCGTTCTATCTTAATATATTAAAGGATAGATTGTATGTTTTGAAAAATGATTCGCTGGGACGAAGAAGTGCACAAACTGTCATTTATCACCTACTGAATTCATTAATACGGCTCATAGCACCTATCTATTCATTCACCGCAGATGAAGTATGGGAACATATGCCTCATTATGAACAGAAGGAAGAATCTGTGCACCTTACTGAATTCCTGCATACCAATGTAAGTTTCATTGACCAGGATTTTATCCGCAGATGGGAATTATTCCTCGAGATTCGTGAAATTGTTCTCAAAGAATTAGAAACGAAGCGTGAACAAAATATTATTCATGATTCACTCGAAGCACGCTTGAACCTCTTTGTCCCATCAAATAAATATGATATAGTAAATAAGTATAAAGATCTTTTAAAAGAAATATTTATCGTTTCGCAACTTCAGATTGAAAAAACTGATGGACAAATGAAAGCAATGGTCGAGAAAGCCAGTGGAAACAAATGCCTGCGGTGCTGGAACTATGATGATTCAGTCGGAACTCTATCAGAAAATAAAGATGTGTGCGCCCGATGTAATTCAATACTGTAGGGGCGGACCTATGTGTCCGCCCAGAGGAAAAAGATGCCATTTTCAATAAAAATAATATTTAAATGGCTGCTTAAATTTATTTTTTTCATAGCGACACTTGCAGGCGTCGGGTTTTTATCAGCTTATATTACCATGAAAATTTTAATAGGGGGAGGAGAAATAAAAGTTCCCGACTTGATAGGTACAAATGTAAAAACTGCACTGCAAATTGTTTCACAATATGAATTAAATCTCGCAATATCAGAAATAAAACGCTATGATGATAAAATTCCACCTGATAGCATTATAAGTCAAAATCCATCACCAGGAAGCCGCATAAAAAAGGGTCGAAAAATCGAAATAATTTTATCAATGGGAACTGAAAAAATAGACCTCCCGGATTTGAAAGGAAAAAGTGAAAGAGAAGGAATTATCATGATTCAGCAATTAAATTTGCGAGTAGGATTCATCAATACTATTTCGAACAAACTGAGCCCGGATGGAGTAATAGGTCAATATCCCGTTGCTGGCACGAAAATCTCCCGCGGCATGCCTGTTGATTTGCTCGTAAATCGAATTCCAGAACCTCAATTTATCATGCCTGACATCATCGGTAAAAATCTTGAAG
>MFGW01000114.1:20573-26106 GCA_001780385.1 Candidatus Fischerbacteria bacterium RBG_13_37_8
CTTCATATAGATCCCATGGATAATCATTATGTACCAAATCTCACCATGGGACCGGATATTGTCAAATGGATAAAGAAACGTTCTGCGATACCCTGTGATGTACATTTAATGACTGAAAAACCGGAAACTTTGATTGCCCCATTCAAAGAGGCAGGCACAGAATATATTTCCGTACATTATGAAGCCTGTATACATCTTCACCGCACCATCGAGGTAATTAAAAATATGAATATAAAAGCCGGTGTAGCAATAAATCCCTCAACTCCAATCAGCGTATTGGGTGAGATATTGCCTTATCTGGATTTTGTCCTTATCATGAGTGTCAATCCTGGATTTCCCAAACAGAGTTTTATAACCTCATCAATTCAAAAAATTCAGGCATTGCGTCTCATGCTGAAAAAAAGAGACCTGAGCTGTGCTATAGAAGTAGACGGAGGAATTAAATCAGATAATATAAAGGATGTAGTTGCAGCAGGAGCACAATGGATAGTTTCAGGATCCGGTATATTTTCAGAACCTGATCCTGCTGAAAAAGTCAGAGGAATGAAAAAAATACTCCTTGAAACTGAAGCTCATGCATTAAAAGAAGAGGAACTATAATTATTATGAATCAAGATTCATTTACCGCATTAATAACTGGAGCAGCCGGTTTTATCGGTTCACACCTCTCTGAAAAAATAATTCAGCTTGGCGGAAATGTTTATGGTATTGATAGTTTTACCGATTATTATCCAAGAAAAATAAAAGAAGACAACATAAGCATGCTCCAAAGTAATGAACAGTTTAAGCACCATTTTCATTTCATAGAAGGTTCACTCCAGCACATGCTTATTAAACCAATACTAAATAAAGTTGATTATGTTTTTCACCTGGCTGCTCAAGCTGGCGTTAGAACCAGTTGGGATAAAAATTTTTATGCCTACACAACGAACAATATAAATGCGACACAACATCTCCTCGAAGAATGTCAAAACACACAAATAAAGAAACTGATATTTGCTTCCTCTTCTTCCGTATACGGCAATGCAAAAACACTCCCCATGAACGAACATCATGTTTTATCACCAGTATCTCCCTATGGAGTAACAAAAATGGTAGGTGAACAACTCTGCTTTCTCTATCATAAAACATTTTCAATTCCCGTGCTCTCACTTCGCTATTTTACCGTCTTTGGACCAAGACAACGTCCAGATATGGCTTTTCATAAATTTATGAAAAATATACTGCTCGGCAGGCCATTCACTATTTACGGCGATGGAAAACAAACAAGAGATTTCACTTTTATCGACGATGCAGTGACCGGAACAATCAATGCAGCTTTGCATGGCATACCAGGTGAAATATATAATATTGGCGGAGGCAACAGAGCTGAATTGAATAAAGTAATTGAACAACTTAAGGAGATAACGGGGAGCAGTTTTACTTTTGAACACCAGGAAAGTCAAAAAGGCGATGTTCAGGATACCTACGCTGATATCAATAAAGCAAACAATGAAATTCATTACCGCCCGACCATATCCCTTAAAGAAGGTTTGAAACAGCAATGGCAATGGATATTAAACTATTTCAAAGAAGAGAGGAATACATGAAATTAATTTCATTTGTAAGCATTGTCCTAATCCTGATGTTATTCATGAGCTGTTCAATGAAACATAAAGATTCTCAATATGCTGGTCTGACCGATCAACAAATTTATGACAAAGCTCTGGAAAAGCTATCAAAAAAGAAATGGATGCAGGGACGAGAATTACTGAGATATCTCCTTGAAAATTTTTTCGACAGTCAACTGGCAATGCCGGCAAAATTGGCAATCGCAGATTCCTATTTTAATGAAAAAGGAATGGAGAATTATGCCATCGCCATCCAGGAATATCAGGAATATTCTAAATTATACCCTTCTTCCCCTAATGCAGATTATGCTCAATTCCAAATTGGCATGTGTTACTTCAAACAAATAAATAAACCGGGAAGAGATCAAAGCGCTGCAAACAAATCAGTAGAAGCTTTTAAACAATTGCTCGAAACATATCCAAGAAGCTCTTATGCTCAAGATGCTAAAACTAATATGATCGAAGGACAAAAAAATATTAACCTGCACCGCTTTTCAATTGCCCACTTTTATTTTAAGCGAAAAAAATATGAACCTGCACTCTATAGATTCAATCAAATATTTGCCAATTCCCCAGATGAAGCACTCCTTCCAGAAATGTATTTTTATTATGCAGAAACATTGAAAAAAATGGGGATGAATGAAGAAAGTAAAAAATATTTCTCGCTGCTCGTGGAAAAATTCCCACACAATGAATATGCAATAAAAGCAAAAGAGATTCTCGCCAAAGATATTTGAAAATTTAAAATATCTTTGGCGAAGCACAAAGTGTAGAGGTGGACCTATGTGTCCGCCATCAAAAGCACAAAGACACAAAGTGTTATGGTTAGGCATGTTCCAGCCCTCCTTTATTTTCCAATGAAATACACTCGCCATTTTGACATAATGGCAAAAAATAATTGCTATCCAGACAAAAGTATGAGGAGAAATTCCTCGGCATGGGGGTTCATTAATAAGGCATTTTGAGAAGAAAGAGGGGGATATTTTTTTAAAAATAAAGCAAGGAAATATTGTGTGGCAGTGTTTTTTTTTGGGGTTATGTCCACTATTCTGCAGGAAGAGAAGCAATAATGGCAGAATATTTGCTAACATACGGTTCTTAGTATTATTGAATACGACGTGAGTAAAATTAGAGCATTTCAGCAAACAAATTTTTTCATCATGGCATTACCCTGGAGCGGACGATTTTCAAAGCAATCCGGGTTATTCTATGGTGTTACTATAGGAATGTAAAAGATAATAAATTAGGAGAGAAACAGTTATGAAGGTACAACGAACCATAAAATATGAAGAGGAGCTAAACAGGAATTTTCCACATGAAGTTGCCGATTATCCGGGCGGAGAGAATTTATGGGATTGTATCCAGTGTGGAACTTGCAGTGGCACATGTCCGGTATCTTTATACATGGATCACACACCGAGAAAGATAATTGCAATGATTCGAGGCGGATTCAAAGATGACGTATTAAAGAGTTTCACGATTTGGATTTGTTCATCATGTTATGCATGTACGGTACAATGTCCGATGACCATTAAAATAACTGAGATCATGTATAGTTTAAAGAGAATGGCAATTGACAGTGGATATTTTCCTAAGAAATTTGCAATTCCTGTTCTTGCGAGAGAATTTGTAGAGATGGTAAAGAAAAATGGAAGAGTGAATGAAGGGCTGCTAACGACCAAACTAATGTTGAAGACGGAACCTTTCAAAATGTTAAAATCAGCATCGCTTGGAATTAAACTCATGAGAGCGGGAAGAATGAATATGTTTGCGTCAGAAAAAATTAGGAAACCTGAAGAAATAACAAAATTACTCGACAAATTGGAGGAAAAATGATAGAGAAGGAATATGCATATTTTCCTGGTTGTTCGTTGAAAGGAACTGCGAGAGGATACGAAGAATCGTTATTGCAAGTATTTTCCACGCTTGGCATCAAGATGAAAGAGATCGATGACTGGAATTGTTGTGGCGCTACATTTTACATGTCAGTAGATGAGATGTTGTCATTTACCTTATCATGCAGGAATATGGCATTAGCGGATAAAATGGGTGGCAAAATGGTTATTCCCTGTGCCGCATGTTATTTAGCGACGAAGAAGACAAAGGATTACGTGCAGAAATATGACACGATAGGGGGAAAGATACGTGGTGCCTTAAATGAAGTAGGATTGAAATACAGTGATAAAGTTCAGTTGAAGCATCCGGTGGAGATTTTGCATGATGATTATGGTTTAAAAGAGCTTTCATCGAAGGTGAAAAAATCTATCGAGCATTTAAAGGTGGTTCCGTACTATGGATGTCAGCTTGTAAGACCATATACTGATGTTGATGATCCTATGCATCCTTCCATCATGGACAAAGTACTCAGCGCATTAGGTGCGAAGGTAGTTAATTATCCATTAAAGACGCGTTGTTGTGGTGGTTCATTAATGGGAACAATAGAAGATATTGCTTTGAGACTCAATTATATTTTATTAAAAGAAGCGGTAGAAAGAGGTGGTAATTGTATTGCGGTTCTATGTCCTCTCTGCCAATTCAATCTTGATTGTTACCAGGACGAGATAAATGCGAGGTATAATGCTAATTTTTCGATACCAGTAATGTACTTTACACAAGTAATAGGGATGGCCTTAGGACTTGACAAGGAAAAGATAGGATTGCAGCGGTCATTAGTTCCAGCCGATTCACTATTAAGATAAATGTTAAAAGAATAAAATGGAGGAAATAAATGACAGAAAAACAAACCAGCGACAATCAACCAAGGATAGGGCTTTATATATGTCACTGTGGTACGAATATAGCTCCGAAAGTTAATGTAGATCAGCTCACTGATTTTTTTACCAATTTCCCTGGGGTAGTGGTATCAAGACACTACATGTATATGTGTTCCGATCCAGGACAGGATCTTGTAAAGAATGATATTAAGGAGAAGCAGCTCAACCGTGTAGTGGTTTCATCATGTTCACCGACATTGCATGAGCTCACCTTCCGGCGTGCTTGCAAAGAGGCAGGTCTCAATCCATTTTTATATCAGATGGCAAACATTCGTGAGCATTGTTCATGGGTTACAGAGGATACGCTTGATGCAACAGCGAAAGCGAAGAAAATAATATCCGCAGCATTAAAAAGAGTATACTGGCATGAACCACTTGATTACATCGAGATTGATGTCAATCCAAATGTACTGGTAGTAGGAGGCGGAATAACAGGAATAGAAGCTTCTTTGAGATTAGCTGGAGCAGGGCGAAAGGTATATCTTGCTGAGAGGGATTCAACGATAGGTGGTCACATGGCAGAATTAGATAAAACATTTCCGACATTGGACTGTGCCGCGTGTATTTTAACTCCTAAAATGGGAGAAGTAAAATCAAAAGAGAACATTCAACTAATGACATACACAGAGGTTAAAGAAGTATCAGGCGGAATAGGCAGTTTCAAAGTAAAACTTCGGAAAAAGCCACGTTATGTTTATTTAGATAAATGTAATGGATGTGGGGCTTGTTGGGATGTCTGTCCTTCATTACTAAGTCCTTATTATCGAAAGATAGTAAGAGGAGAACTCTTGATACGAGAGCGAACTCCACAACAGTAATGGTTGCAGTCTTGATTCTCAAATCAGTACAAGAAAGATCGTTTTGGAGAAAAGATAATGAACGTTAAAATTACTTCTTGCAAGGCATTAACATTATTAGAAATTAAAGAATTGCTCAAGTGCAATGTAGTATGGGCTGAGGAAGATCATCTCGGGACCCAGATTGAAAGAGCAGGCGCCGCCGATTTAATGAGTGATGTTTTAGCATTTACAAGGCAGGGTTCATTGATGTTAACAGGGTTAGTAAACATTCAATCAGTACGCACAGCGGATATAGCAGAGGTACGTGCGATTATATATGTAAGAGGAAAAACTCCGACTCCAGATACTA
>MFGW01000114.1:26179-26345 GCA_001780385.1 Candidatus Fischerbacteria bacterium RBG_13_37_8
ATATGTTAATGGCATTGCAGGAAATTCAAATGGAGCATGAAAAAGAGATCATAATGCAGAAGAGGTTCAAGATCACGGGAAGAGATTTTATTAATGGTGGGAGAGTTTCATCCGAGGTAAAGGATATTTTAAAAATGCTCAATCTACCTTCCGATATAATACGTAG
>MFGW01000114.1:26353-33371 GCA_001780385.1 Candidatus Fischerbacteria bacterium RBG_13_37_8
ATGGGACTTCCAAACATTAAAAGGAATTCCAGTGTCTTTGAAGTACATTCAGAAATTGGGAAAGGAACAAGGCTTTATATCAGGATTGATCTTAATGAACGAAAAAACTAAGTATGTGCCCACAATTTATATAGATGAGACGCGTTGCGATGGAAAAATGGCTTGTATGCGAATTTGTCCCACGTACGCCATTCGAGTGAAACAAGGCGCAGCTCGAATTATAAACAATCTTTGCATCGATTGTGGAGAATGCATTAAGGTATGTCCTAATAAAGCGATAAAACCTATAACAAATACGTTCAAGGATATTAATTCTATCGGACCTGTTTATGCGGTAGCATCACCGGCTCTTTATGCTCAATTTGGGAAAGATATTCATCCTCATTTGATTCATGAAGGATTAAGACGTATTGGGTTTGCAGGCAGTTACGATATAACGAAGTACTGTGTGATATTAAGAAGAGCGATAGAACGTTTCATTTCTGAATCCAAGGGACAAAAGCCGGTAATATCGTCACATTGTCCCGTGATAGTAAGCATGATCGAGGTACAATTTCCTTCCTTAATTGAAAATCTTCTGCCAATGAGAGAACCGCGTGAACTTGCGGCAATAGAAATAAAGAAGAATCTAAACAACAAAGATGCAGCGCTTATCTATGTAACGCCATGTTCAGCAAAAATTCTTGACGTGAAATCACCACGCTGGAAAGAAGGTTCGTCTATAGATGGCGCACTTTCGATAAGAGATATATACAATCCTTTATTATCAGCTATCCTGGAAATAAAAAATCCGGCTGCACCAGATATCCAGATTTATGCAGAGGGAATAGAATGGGCTGCGGAAGGAGGAATTGTTGATCACTTGCCAGAATCCGTGTTAAGTCTATCCTCTTCCGGAATTGCCAATGCCAAGAAGGTACTCTCAGATATTGAATTCAGCAAACTCAGAGAAATTGATTTTGTCGAACTCTATGCATGCGACAGTGGTTGCAGTGGCGGTTCACTGGTTGTCGAAAACACCTACATGGCAAGAAATAAAATCAAATCAATAATATCACTTCCTTCCATGGCAAAAGATACTATACCGGATTATGCAGAAGTTGAATTAAAACGAGAATGGCTCGGATTACATACAAAACAAACACCGGTTGTTGATCTGCATTCCGCTATTGGGAAAATGAAAGATAAAGAAAGAATTTATTTGAATCTCCCTAAAGTGGATTGCGGATTATGCGGATGCCCCACCTGTTCAGTATTTGCTGATGATATAGTGAATAATAAAGCTTCGCTTAATGAATGTATATTCGAAGAATTATCACAAATGAAAAAGGACTTTAATTTAATATTTCAAAGGTGGAAACAAGAATGAATTTAGAAAAGATAATCAAACAAATGAAACTGGTGCCCGCTGATGATTCAATTTTAATGAATAAAGACATTATCTGCGGATATTGTTCCGATATGCTCTCTGATGTGATGGGAAATGCAAAAGAAAACAGTATTTGGATTACTCTTCAGACACACCAGAACATAGTCGGAGTTGCGGTCATGAAGGATATGGCAGCCATAATAATTGTAAATGACCGGAAACCAGAAGCAAATACACTCAAGAAAGCAAAATTTCAAAATATTCCTATTCTCCTTACCCCTTTGACAGCATTTGAAGTATGCGGTTTATTATATCAATTAGGATTAAAAAGTTAATCATGAAAACAGCTTACGTTATGGATAAACAAACGAAGCAAACAACAACATATTTAAAGTTATACAAAAGTGATTTGCATATTCATACCTGTTTATCGCCCTGTGCTGATCTTTATATGACGCCAAGAAAAATTATAAACCAGTGTGCGGAAAAAGGATTGGACATTATAGCGGTATGCGACCACAATTCATGTGAAAATGCAAAATATGTAATAGAGGCAGCAAAAAAATACAACATAATGGTAATTCCGGGAATGGAGATTACAACGATTGAAGAAGTACACCTGCTTGGATTATTTTCTAATTATCGTCAATCATTGAAAATGCAGAACAAGGTCTATTCAGAATTAGAAGGAGAAAATAACGAGGATCTTTTTGGTGTACAAGCAGTAGTTAATGAGCATGATGAAGTGATGAATCTGAACAACAAATTATTAATAGGAGCCAGCAAACTGACACTGCAACAAGCAGTGGAATGTATTCATAAATATGGAGGCTTGGCAATATGCTCTCATGTTGACCGTGAAGGATTCGGGATAATTGGTCAACTTGGTTTTATTCCGGATGATTTATCAATTGATGCAATTGAGATATCGTGTCACACTACTAATATCAAGCCTCTTTTAGAAAGGAATCCGGAATTAGGAAAATTTCCTATGTTTTTTTCATCAGATGCACATACTCTTGACTGCATAGGAGCTGCCTTCACGGTATTATTATTGAACAATCCAAGTTTCAGAGAAATCAAGCTGGCAATTCATGAACGAGCTCAGAGACAAATAAGATCTCACGGAGTATGTTGATGGAGGATCTTTCGTTGCACATTTTAGATATTGCTCAAAATTGCATAGATGCAAAAGCAAGTTTCATACAGATAAGAATCAATGAAGATAATGAGAGAAATGAACTTATGCTTGAAATAAAGGATAACGGAACAGGAATGGATAAGCAAACTCTTGAAATAATAAGGGATCCTCTTGGCACCACGAAAAAGAAGAAATTTGGGTTAGGGATTCCCTTATTTTTACAATCGGCCGAGGAAAGCGGAGGAAGGATCGAGATTCAATCTGAAATAAATAAAGGAACTGCGGTGAAAGCTTATTTTCAACTTGATAATATTGATATGAAACCGTTAGGTGATGTAGCAAAAACATTAATTATATTAATCGGTACCAATCCTGCAATAGATTTTTATTATCTACATAAAAAGAATACGGATGAATTTGAATTAGACACGAGAGAATTAAAACGGCAATTAGATGGCATACCGATCAATGCACCGGAAGTAATGACATATATAAGAGAGCAATTGGAGAAGTGGTATGCAAAACAATAGGAACGACATGAAACAAGAAACTGGAGAGACGGGACAATCCGGAATCAGTGATAGGAGAGTTCAAATCTCCTATTCACTGATTCTAGGAGTTGCCGGAATCTTTATAATTAGGAGGTAAACGATGTCCCAGGAGATACGCGAAACAGCGCAGAAAATAATAGGGAAATATAGTGGTGATCCAACATCACTTATCGCGATCTTGTTAGATTATCAGGATGCATTCAGTTATTTACCTCGTGAAGCGTTAGTTGAAGTATCAGAAGCTATGGAAATTCCGCTGCCGAGAGTATTCAGTATCGCGACATTTTTTAAAGCATTCAGTCTAAAACCGCAAGGGAAACATACGATACACGTATGCATGGGAACAGCATGTCATGTGAGAGGAGCAGACAAGATAACGGAAAAATTTGAACGGGAATTGAGCATAAAAGAAGGAGATACTACTTCTGATTTAATGTTCAGTCTCCACAAAGTTTACTGTGTAGGATGTTGTGGATTAGCGCCGGTAGTAATGGTGAATGAAGATGTGAATGCAAAAGTTACTCTTCAAAAGGTACCATCCATAATCAAAAAATATCGAAAATGAATAGAGCAATAGCAGAAGCATTTCTGCAAAGGAGGATATCATGGGAAAGTTATCCATTGAAGATTTAGCCAAGATAAAGGAAGAGAGCAAGCGAAAGATGAATTTAAGGGACGGTGAATACAAGGCAAAGATCAATGTGCACATGGGTACATGTGGAATAGCTGCTGGCGCAAGAACAATAGTTGATGCATTGCTCAGGGAGATAGAGAAAAAAGACATTAAAGAAATAATGGTAACAACATCTGGATGTGCAGGATTATGCAGCAGGGAGCCGATGGCGACAGTAGAAATAAAAGGGGGTGCACCGGTAAAATATGCGGATTTAACAGAAGCAAAGATTATCAAAATCTTAAATGAACATGCTCTTGCAGGCAAGGTAGTAAAAGAATATGCCCTTGCTGTAGGGAGCGAAAAGACAACGGCATAAAGGAGTAGGATGCGATGGCAAAAGCATATAGAATTGAAGTAATGGCATGCACAGGTACCGGATGTGTTTCAAACGGCGCATTCGAGGTTATCGAAGCGATACGGGAAGAATTAAAAAAGAAGAATTTACATTCAGAAGTAGATATAATAGCCACGGGATGCAACGGTATTTGTGCGCTAGGTCCAATAATGGTAGTCAAGCCGGATAATATTTTTTACAAGGAAATAACAAAAAAAGATGTGCCTTATCTTGTTGAGGAGCATTTTCTCAAAGGAAGACCGGTAAAGAAATTCATGTATACACCGCCGGAAGAAAAGGAACCGATACCATTATTAAATGAGATTAATTTTTTTACCAAGCAGGTACTGGTAGCATTACGCAACAGGGGATTAGTAGATCCTGAAGTAATAGAAGATTATATTGCGCGTGATGGTTATGCAGCGTTTGCAAAAGCTATTACAGAGATGACACCTGAAAAAGTAATCCAGGAAATAACGGCATCCGGATTACGAGGAAGAGGCGGCGCCGGATTTCCAACAGGTTTGAAATGGCAGGCAGTAAGAAGAGCAACCTCTGAAGAAAAATTTATTATCTGCAATGGAGACGAAGGCGATCCGGGAGCATTCATGGATAGATCAATTGTTGAATCTGATCCTCATTCTGTAATTGAAGGATTGTTGATAGGCGCATATGCAACAGGCGCAAGCAAAGCTTTCGTTTATATACGAAATGAATATCCATTAGCAGTAAAGAGAATAGAAATAGCAATAGAACAAGCCAGGGATCGCGGTCTTATAGGAGAAAAAATATTTGGATTAGATTTCAATTTCGACATAAAGATAGTGCGCGGCGCCGGTGCATTTGTTTGTGGTGAAGAAACTGCCTTAATTGCTTCCGTTGAAGGACGATTGGGAGAACCGAGACCCAGACCACCTTACCCGGCAGAAAAAGGATTATGGGGCAGACCAACCTGTATCAATAATGTTGAAACATGGGCGACGGTACCTGTTATAATCAGCCGTGGTGCAAAATGGTTTTCAAGCATGGGAACTGCTACCAGCAAAGGAACCAAAGTGTTTTCGCTGGTTGGAAAAGTGAACAATACCGGTTTGATAGAAGTACCAATGGGAATAACATTGAAAGAGATTATTTATGATATCGGTGGCGGAATAACCGATGGTAAAAAATTCAAAGCAGTTCAAACAGGTGGTCCTTCCGGGGGATGCATCACTGCTGCTCTACTTGATTTGCCAATTGATTATGAAAGTCTCACTGCTGCAGGTTCAATGATGGGATCCGGCGGCATGGTCGTAATGGATGAAGAAACCTGCATGGTAGATATCGCGCGGTATTTTTTATCCTTCACTGCTTATGAATCATGTGGAAAATGTACTCCTTGCAGAGAAGGAACAGCCGAAATGTTAAAAATACTTGAAAGAATTTGCAATGGAAATGGCCAGCCCTCAGATCTTGAAACACTTGGAACTCTCTCACATGCAATCAAGGAAGGATCTCTTTGCGGTTTAGGAAAAACAGCTCCGAATCCCGTACTTTCCACGATGAAATATTTCAAGGAAGAATACGAAAGTCATATCTATAAGAAAAAATGTCCTGCTAAAACATGCAGGAAGCTCAACGAATACGTAATTGATGAAAAAAGATGTCTATCAGTCGGTCATGGATGTGATATATGCAAAAAAGAATGTGCCTATGATGCGATTATTGGTCAAACAAAAGAAGCTCATCGAATAATTCAAGAGAAATGCGTTAAATGCGGTTCATGCTATGATGTATGCAAATTTAACGCAATTAATATCAATTAAGGAGGAAAGCAACAATGTTGAAAATTAAGATAAATGGTCAAGAGCTGGAAGTAGAAGAAGGGAAAACGATATTAGAAGCAGCCAAAAAAATTGGAGTGGAGATACCCACGCTTTGTTACTATCCATTGCTGGAACCTTATGCGGCATGCAGGGTTTGCATTGTTGAAGTAAAAAGACAGGATACCTCCGAAATTGTAACTTCATGTAATACAAAAGTGTTTGAGGGCATGGAGGTAATTACCAATTCCGAAAAAGTAAAGAAAGAGCGTGGCATGATCTTCGAACTTCTGTTAGCACAGGCGCCGGCGGCTGAAGAATTGGCAGCAATGGCAAAGAAATACGGTGTAGAAAAAACAAGGTTTGAAATAAAAGATGCTGCCAACAAATGCATATTATGCGGATTATGCGTAAGAGCTTGTCAGGATGTAGTAAAAGCGAATGCGATTGGATTTGAAAATCGTGGAACCGAGAGAAAAATTACTACTCCCTATGGTGAGTACTCTGAACAATGCATCACATGTGGTGCTTGCGCCTTTTTCTGTCCAACCAGCGCAGTAACAATGGAAGATGTTTTTGGACGAAAAGTAATTCATTCTGAATTGTACTTAGGACCTGCCAAAGCGATACGAGTACCTTTCATGGCATCAGTACCAAATGTACCTTTCATAGATAAAGATAATTGCATTCATTTTAAAACAGATGGGTGTCAGTTATGTGTTTCTGCATGTGATAGAGAAGCAATTGATCATAAGATGGAAGAACTGGAAGAAGAGATTGAAGTAGGAAACATTGTGCTTGCTACCGGTTATAGACTGATGGATCCTACTGCCGTAACAGAATACGGATATGGGAAATATAATAATATATTGACATCTTTAGAATTTGAGCATCTTTGTCATGCAAGTGGTCCTACAGGCGGAAAAATACTGACGGCCGATGGAAAAGAACCTGAGACAATAGCTATTGTACATTGTGTAGGAAGCAGGGATAAAAATTACCAGGAATATTGTTCAAAAATTTGTTGCATGTACTCGTTGAAATTTTCACATCTTGTCAAAGAAAAAACGAAAGCTCACATTTATGAATTTTATATAGATATACGAACAGGCGGTAAAGGGTACGAAGAATTTTACCGCAGGATA
>MFGW01000114.1:33390-38248 GCA_001780385.1 Candidatus Fischerbacteria bacterium RBG_13_37_8
TAATTCGTGGAAGAGTAGCTGAAATATCAGATGTAGCATTAACAAAGGGTGAAAAAGGGAAACTGGTAATAAGATGCGAGGACACGTTAGCTGGAACCATAAGAAGAATACCTGTTGAAATGGCAGTGCTCTGTTCTGCAATTCTTCCCCAAGAGGATGCAGAAGAAGTAGCAAAAGTATTTGGAATCGGATGCGGAAATGACAAATTTTATCGAGAACAGCATCCTAAATTAGGACCGATTTCGACCGTAACAGAAGGAATATACATTGCAGGAACATGCCAGGGGCCAAAAGATATTCCTGAGAGCATAGCACAGGGAGCAGGAGCTGCTGGAGCGGTATTATCAATTGGTTCGACCTATGTAATTGAACCGATCTATGTCGTGGTAAATGAAGATCTCTGTGCAGGGTGCAAATTATGTATAGCAGTTTGTCCTTACAATGCCATTACGCGCAACGAGGAGAAAAAGATAGCGGAAGTGAATATGCTATTGTGTAAAGGATGCGGAACATGCGTATCAACATGTCCATCTGGTGCGAATTATCAAAAAGGATACCGTGATCAGCAGATTTCAGCAGAACTTGAAGGTGCTCTGGCATAAAAATTGAATATAAAGGGATTCAACAAACGTGTTGTTGAAAAATAAACGACTAAAATGTAAGATAGTGGCTATGAAACGTAAGGCCACTGGAAAAAGCATTTTAGACACAATGACATAAAGGAGAGTTTATGGCAAATAACGGCTTCTCACCAAAGATTGTGGGTTTTTTGTGCAGATGGTGTTCATATCAAGGAGCTGATCTGGCCGGCACAAGCAGAATAAAATATCCTCCCAACCTTGTTCCGATAAAGGTAATGTGTTCAGGTCGAGTAGATCCATCATTTGTAATGAAAGCATTTGAAATGGGCGCTGATGCAGTATGTGTCTTTGGTTGACACCTTGGTGATTGTCATTACCAGGAAGGTAATTTTAGAGCATTACGTCGGTATACATTACTATCAAAGATGTTGCAGCAGCTTGGAGTAGAGAAAGAACGCTATCGAATAGAATGGGTTTCAGCAGCAGAAGGTGATAAATTTGCACAGCTTGTAAATGAGATAACCAATGAAGTAAAGAAAATAGGTCCATTTAACAAAGAGGACGCAAAAAAGGAGGCATAGCATGGCGAAACCTAAAGTAGCATTTTACTGGTGCGCATCCTGTGGAGGATGTGAAGAAGCAATAGTAGATCTTGCAGAGGGCGTGCTAAAAGTTGTAGAAGCGGTTGATATAGTATTCTGGCCAGTGGCACTTGATATAAAAAGAAAAGATGTGGAAGCAATGCCTGATGGTTCAATAGCAGTAACCTTCATAAATGGAGCAATAAGAACATCTGAACAGGAAGAAATGGTTCATATGTTGCGAAAAAAATCAGGTCTTGTAGTTGCTTTTGGAAGTTGCTCACATATTGGAGGAATACCCGCCCTGGCAAATTTGACTGACAAGGCTTCAATTTTTAAAAAAGCATATTCAACTACAGTAACGACAGTAAATCCTGAAATGACATATCCACAGGAATCATTTAAAGTAAAAGAAGGGACATTGACACTGCCAAAATTTTATGATCATGTCTATGCTCTTGACGAAGTTATTGATGTGGATTATTACCTGCCAGGATGTACCGTACCTACTGATTTAATTCTTAATGCAGTGACTGCTATCCTTGAAGGGAAGCTACCTCCAAAAGGCACAGTGCTTTCACCAAATAAATCACTTTGTGAAACCTGTCCGCGAAATGATTCGAAACCGGAAAAATTAAAAATAACAAAGATTTACCGGCCCTGGGAGATAATGATAGATCCGGAAAAATGTTTTCTCGAACAAGGTCTCATATGCATAGGTCCTGCAACCAGAACTGGTTGCAATGAGCGATGCATAAGCGCTAATATGCCCTGCCGGGGATGCATGGGACCAACCGATCAGGTAACTGACCAGGGAGCTAAATTCCTTTCAGCATTCGCCTCTCTACTCGATGTGACTGATGAAAAAGAAATTCAAAAAATTATGGAACAAGTAGCTGATCCTGCAGGAACCTTCTACCGGTTCAGCCTCTCGCACTCTATCCTTAAAGGCAAAGTGAAGTAACTATTTTTTTCACTGCATAGATAATGTTGCAGCAACAAAGCAGCATTATTTATTGTGTAGCAAAACAAAGGAGTATATGACTATGGCAAAAAGAATAACCATTGATCCAATAACCAGGTTGGAGGGACATGGTAAAATTGAGATTTTCCTCGATGATAAAGGAAATGTAGAAAATGCTTATTTACAGGTGCCAGAATTAAGAGGATTTGAGCAATTTTGTATCGGCAGACCAGCCGAAGAACTTGCGAGAATCACCCCCCGCATATGTGGAGTATGTCCAACAGCTCATCATATGGCTTCTACAAAAGCCCTTGATGATCTTTTTAAAGTGGATCCACCGCCAGCTGCTAAGAAAATAAGAGAATTATTTTATAATATCTTTATGCTGGAAGATCACACGCTTCATTTCTATTTTCTGGGCGGTCCTGACTTCGTCGTCGGTCCTACTGCCCCAGCCGCTGAAAGAAATATCCTCGGTGTTCTTGCAAAAGTCGGACTGGAAATTGGTGGAAAAGTAATTAAAATGAGAAGAGAGTGTAGGGAATTAATGACTATGATGGCAGGAAAAGTTATTCACCCTGTTTTCGGTCTGCCGGGTGGTGTTTCAAAAGGCGTCAAAAAAGAAGATGCTGAAAAAATTCAAACGGTAGCTAAAGCAGGCGTAGAATTCGCTCAATTCTCCTTAAAAGTATTTGAAGACATCGTGCTTAAAAATAAAGACTACCTTAAACTCATCGTCGGTGATATCTACATGAATAAAACCTATTCAATGGGTATGGTAGATAATAATAATCATGTAAACTACTACGATGGACTAGTACGGGTAGTCGATACCAATGGAAAAGAATTTGTCAAATTCAAGCCAAGAGACTATGCAAAAGTAGTGGCTGAACATGTAGAACCATGGAGCTATATAAAATTTTTATACTTGAAAGAAGTTGGCTGGAAAGGATTTGTTGACGGTCAAGAAAGCGGCGTCTACCGCGTCGCACCCATGGCACGCTTGAATGCCGCTGACGGAATGTCAACACCATTGGCACAAGCAGAATATGAAAAATTATTTAAAACACTCGGTGGAAAACCCGTCCAATTAACTTTGGCAACTCACTGGGCACGTTTGATCGAAGCTCTTAATGCCGCAGAAGTTATGCTGAAATTATCACAGGATCCTGAAATTACTTCTGATAAGTTCAGAACAATCCCTACTGCCACACCGGAAGAAGGCATCGGTATCGTTGAAGCACCTCGCGGTACTCTCTTCCATCACTATAAAACAGATAAAAATGGGATGATTACTGATTGTAACCTTATTGTCGCAACACAAAATAATTCTGCAGTTATGAACATGGGTATCCAAAAAGCAGCAAAAGCCCTCATTAAAGACGGAAATGTTAATGAAGGCATTCTTAATTTGATTGAACTGACTTATAGAGCATATGATCCTTGTCATGCATGCGGTACACATTCACTTCCAGGCAATTATCCTATCGAAGTGAATATCTATGATGCAACAAAAACACTGGTGAAAACTATTAAAAAATGAATAAAATTCTCGTCCTTGGATTAGGAAATGAACTTCTCAGCGATGATGCAGTCGGAATTATCGCACTGAAAGAAATTAAAAAAAAGTATGAACATGCTATCGATTTCATCGAATCTTCCGAAAGCGGACTTTCTCTCCTTGATTATATTGTAGGATATAAAAAAGTCTTAATTCTTGATTCTATCCTCAGAGAAAATGAATCCCCTGGAACTATTGAAGAAATTGATATCCTGACTATGGAAGAACAACATTATAGCCCTCATTCTCCTCATTATATAGGTCTGCCCTATACGCTGAAACTTGCTCAATATCTTCAACTCGACATCCCATCGGTTATTAAAGTAATAGCGCTCAATGTCGAAGATCCTTATACCCTCCGAGAACACACCTTGACACCTAAAGTAGCAGAATCACTCCCCTTCTATATCGCAATAGCATCAGCCGTTCTCGATGGCTGGCTTTGCCCCACTGATCCTCCTTCATCAAATGACATGTTGTCATAATTGGGAGCACTTTGTGACAAGAAAACATTTCTATGAACGCTTCTGATGCAAAATACCCTCCGCCTCCCTCCGTAATAAAGGATTTAAATTATACTGCTTGGTCACCGCAACAAGATCTCTTTTTAATAACGTGGGAAGCAAATTCAACGAAATACTAAGTGGAGTAATAGAATTGACAACGAGAGCCCTTTTTATATTGTACCTGAAACGCCACTTCCTTGCATTTGCTATCTCAATAAGAATTGCCGTATCTTTTACCGTATTTACTATCCTTACTATGTCATCCTCAATAATAAAAGGATTAATAAGAAGCTCACGTATTATTTTTGAATTTCTTTCCTTGATCAGAGTCTTCACTAAATGAGGCGTTGCTATCCTGCAAAGCGCAATTTTTTCTCCCAAACTCAGTTCCACCATCCTTTCCATTATTAACCTCTCAGCAGCCACACGAAGCCGTGGATCAATTTTAACATCCTTTGCTACCGCTACCAAATCCCTCCAAAATAAAAAATTAACAAATTCACTGCTGACAATATAAGGCGTTTTCGAACAATGAACTACAGAAGCCTTAATACGATATTTGGAAATCCATTGACGATTCGCACATACTAATCTTACTATCTCTTGATTGATAAAAGGATTGCGTAACAAAGAAATTATATGCAATTCAGTTATTGCAGGATTCT
>MFGW01000114.1:38285-40488 GCA_001780385.1 Candidatus Fischerbacteria bacterium RBG_13_37_8
GACCACTAAATATAATTGCTCAGAAGTACATGATTTGCAAAATTCAGTGGAAATTGCCTCGATGTCAAGTTCTTTGCTGTCTATATGCTCATTCACTATCGCACTCTCAAAATTATTCCAGTAAACAATATACATATAAATTAAAAAATATTCAAGAGGATAAGAAGCTTCTGCATCGATTATTGATAGCCCGCCAGACCTGCCCTCCGTGCCACTCTTTTTATGACTTGACAATAATACGCTAATATATTATAATGATATTCTTATAATATTTTCAGCTATAGAGAAAAATTTTTTTTGCCTCGGTAAACATCTATAGAATTATTTTTTTTTTCATGTATAATAGGCATTACTCTTATCCCTTTTCTAATTTTCTCTTACAACATTTTTTGGAGGGTAACAACATGAAAATTCAACCTTTACAAGACAGAGTGGTAATTCAACGCTTAGATGAAGAAGAATATCAAGCCGGTAGTATTATTATTCCGGATACGGCAAAAGAGAAACCGCAAAAAGGAAAAGTCATTGCAATTGGAAATGGAAAGTTACTGGAAGACGGTACTCGTTGTTCAATAGACATAAAAGTTGGTGAAAAAGTAATTTTTAGCAAATATGCTGGTACAGAATTTAAGATGGATGATCAAGAATATCTCATCATCAGAGAAGAAGATATCCTGGCTATCATCGAATAAATTTAAGGAGGCGTAAAATGGCAGCAAAAGACATTAAATATTCTACTGAAGCAAGACAAGCCGTTTTAAAAGGTGTTAACAAGATTGCTGATGTAGTGAAGGTAACACTTGGACCATGTGGGAGAAACGTTGTTTTAAGTAAGACTTTTGGTTCTCCGACTGTTACAAAAGATGGTGTAACTGTTGCGAAAGAAATAGAATTCAAAGATAAATATGAAAATATTGGCGCTCAGATGATCAAGGAGGTAGCCAATAAAACTCACGATTTAGCAGGAGACGGTACTACAACGGCAACTGTTCTTGCCCAGGCTATCTATCGAGAAGGATTGAAACAGGTGACTGCCGGTTCCAATCCGATGGAGCTTAAAAGAGGGATTGAAAAGGCAATTGAAGCAATAGTCAATGAATTACATAAAATGTCAAAACCTGTTAAAAATGAAAAAGAAATATCATTTGTTGCAACTATAGCAGCAAATAATGATAATCGAATTGGCGAGTTAATTTCTGATGCTATTAAAAAAGTAGGGAATGAAGGGGTCATTACGGTTGAAGAAGGAAAAACATCTGATGTAGTTCTTGAAGTTGTTGAAGGTATGCAATTTGACAGAGGTTATTTATCACCTTATTTTGTCACTAACCAGGAAAAAATGGAAACCGAATTAGAAAATCCATACATATTGTTGTATGAAAAGAAAATTAGTGCGATTCATGATATTTTGCAAATATTACAGGGTGTTTCGCAGGAAGGAAAGCCAATTCTTATTATTGCTGAAGAGGTTGAAGGTGAAGCTCTGGCAACATTAGTAGTAAACAGGCTAAAGGGAGTATTAAAATGTGCTGCAGTGAAAGCTCCCGGTTATGGTGATAGAAGAAAAGCGATGCTTGAGGATATAGCAGTATTGACAGGGGGCACTTTAATTGCAGAAGAAACTGGAGTTAAGCTTGACAGCTTAAAATTGAAAGACCTTGGAAGTGCCAAAAAAGTAATAATCAGCAAAGAAAATACTATCATTGTGGAAGGAGCAGGCACTGCTGATGCTATCAGGGGCAGGATACAGCAGTTGAAACGACAAATTGAAGAATCGAAATCAGATTATGATAAAGAAAAATTAGAAGAAAGAGTAGCAAAACTATCAGGAGGTGTAGCAGTTATTAAAGCCGGGGCTCCCACCGAAAGTGCCATGAAGGAACTTAAATCAAGAATTGAAGATGCCATCCATGCTACAAAAGCAGCTATCGAGGAAGGCGTTATCCCGGGAGGAGGAATTGCTTACCTGAGATGCATCACCAGCATAGATTCATTGCAATTAGAGCCGGAACAAATGATGGGTGCACAGATTGTTAAGCGAGCTCTCGAAGAACCTATCCGGTTAATTGTTTCAAATGCAGGGCATGAACCTTCCGTGATTGTTAATAAAGTGAAAGAATCTAAAACTAATATTGGATTCAATGCGTTGAAGGAGAAATTCGAAGATCTTCCCAAGGCAGGAATTATTGATCCAACAAAAGTC
>MFGW01000114.1:40505-43221 GCA_001780385.1 Candidatus Fischerbacteria bacterium RBG_13_37_8
AAATGCTGCCAGTATTGCAGCACTTCTTATCACCACAGACGCTGTAGTTACTGAATTACCAGAAAAAAAGAAGAAGAAAATGCCCGCTCCCGGCATGGAAGATTACCCCGATTATTAAAAGATTCCGGAATTACTCCTTTGTAATTAAGTTTATAACTACATTTGGAAGAATATTTAAACCACAGAGAACACAGAGATTTTTTCTGTCATTCTTAGTGTCCTCTGTGGTTTTTTTCTAGTTTTATTTACTCTTATCTCTGTGTACGCCTTCTGTGGCATGGGGTCCTTTGAAATTCAGGCAAGAAGTTCTATTACATCCTTTCCCACCGTTATGAGCCACCATATCCCGACGATTCTAAATATCCATAAAGTATTTCTTATTCCCAATAATAATAAATTATGAACTGGCAATGGAAATACCAGCTCAGCAGCACCTCCCACCCTGTAGAAAAAAGAAACTGAAACCACCAGAATCGCTATTATCGCTTTGAAACTATTTTTCACCCATTGCATATCAAGAGCCAATATTTCAAATGAAACCAATAGCGCAATTACAAGATACCCTGCCAGGGGAATTAAAATACCCCATTTTATCATATGTCTATATGCACCGGTAAACCTGAAAAAATTTTGAACTCCTCTCTTGCATTTCTCACTGCACGAATTAAATTCCTGTACATTCTTGCCTTCTTCAACATTTATTTTTAAAGAGGACGCATTCTTAAAAGGTGCATTGCACCAGAGACATTTCTTTGCATGATAGTACTTCATATAGGGACGAGCTATTAACCTGTGAAAAAACATTATTCCCAGCCCAAGTAACACACTTATCAGTACCCCAAATGGAAACAATAAAAATAATACTAACGTCACAGGAATGAAAAGAAATAAAAGTAATCCCTTGATATTCATTATCCCCATTGTTCCATTATTCCATCATTCCATTACCCCTTATAATGGACATGCTCAACATGAATTTTACTACTGTAAAGCTTAAAGAAATCCAAAGCTGTTTTAATAATGACTCAGGGTTCCTTGCCGGCGCGCAATCTTAAATGAATAGCTGAATACCAACATGCTAAGTGGTAATAACACAATAAAAAATACTAAAAGATAAAGATAAGACGCAACATGCTCTGACATGCTTGTACCATCCAACAATAACCCCCGCATAATCTTTAAAAAATGAGTTACCGGCATTACATTTGCTATAACCCTGAGAAATTCTGGCAATATGTTAATGGGATAATAGACTCCAGCCAATAACGTTGAAAACCCTGCAATAGCAAAATTAACTGGATCTCCTTTCTTAAATAATAATATAAAACTGGATGAAATTACTCCTAATGAACTGAATGCAAGATAGCTCAATAGAAGCGCTATGAAAACACTGCCTATAGAAGAAATGGTTATCTTTACGCCAAATAAAACCACACCAATAATAATAAATACAACGCTATTGAGAAAAGAATAAAAAAATTCCCATAATGTATTGCCCCACAATATTAAAAAAGGATGCGTAGGAGTAACAAGAAGAGCTTCGAGCGTCCCTGTAACCTGATTCTGTCGCAGTTTTTCTGAAAATCCTTTCAATCCTGAATTTTGGAATTCCGTGGACGCTATGCCGATTAAAACAAAGGCAAAATAATCGTAACGAAAATTAGAATGTGCTAAAATTCCCTGTCCTATCCACCGTGCAAGAAAATACCATACTAATAAAGATACGCAAATTCCAAGCAATCTCAAGATAAAGGATAATTTGTAGCTTAATTCTATCTTCAGATCTTTAATAATAAATGATGCAATTTTATCTATTATCAATTATGCTCCATTCATTTGTTTTATTTTGCTGTCGCTTGTTCGTGCAATTGTTTCATAACTGTTTCTATTTTAGGAGGAAGTATCTCTAAACCAAGTAATTCAATCTTGTCTGCCCACAATATATCAAGCAATTTCTTAAGACGGTTATCTTCATCTGGATTGCTGAGATATAGAGCACTATAATCGCTTTCTTCTTTAACAGAAAGCCCTTTAAAAGGAATCCTGTTCAAATCATTATTTTTGTTTACCTTTATTCTTACTTGCTTGCTTGCATCTACTATTTCTCTCACTCGTGAGCAAGGAAATAGAGCGAAATAATTTTCTCCCATTACTGCTATTCTGCTGGATACTTTTAATAAATCTTCCATTTCATGACTTATGAAAATAGCCGCCATCTGCTGTTTCTGAATACCTTCTTCCATCCATTCAAGAAATTTAGTTTTTGAAACTACATCCAGGTTCTTAAGTGGTTCGTCCAGTAATAATAATTGTGGTTTATGCATAATTGCTCTTATTACTATCAATTTCTGCTTCATCCCAGAGGAAAAAAGCATAAACCGCTTATTCTTGACTTCTAAAAGTCCAAAGAAATCTAACATGGATTCAATTATAGCCCGCCGTTTCTGCTTTGGAATACCATATAAACTGCCAAAAAAATCCAGATTGTCATATGCAGACAACCGCCAGAAAAAACTTCGTTCTTCACTTCCAGCTATTCCAATATTTCTTTTTATCGCAAGCGAATCTCCTTCACCCAACTCTGTTGAATAAACAATTTCGCCGCTTGTTTGTTCAATCAAGCCTGCTATTATTTTGATTAGGGTAGTTTTACCTACGCCATTCGGTCCAATTATGCCGAGACATTCACCTTTGAATACTTCGAAGGTAATATCAT
>MFGW01000114.1:43249-45929 GCA_001780385.1 Candidatus Fischerbacteria bacterium RBG_13_37_8
AAAAAAATAAGGTGAAAACATTTTTGAAACATTATTTACTTGTAAAAGTACTTTTTTCATGAAAGCCATAAAATCACTATCTAAAAAAAGATGTAATCCTCACTTTTCGAGAGAGAATTACATCTATATAACCAATGATAAACTGCTTAATTCAAGACACCGCGCTGTCGGTGTTTTATAGTATTATTCGAAAATTTCATTACTTTTCATTCTTTAATCCGTCACTATCTCATTCTTGCACAAGTATTATAATGACATATAGCAGCAATGAATAGGACTTTACTGAGCCGAATTTATAAGAGCCTCAATATCCTTTTTATCTGGTGCATCAGGTGTTATTTCAAGATATTTTTTTAAATGTTCTACGGCTCCTGGTATATCGCCTTTATTAAGAAGCACATAGCCAAGCACTTTATGAGCAATGCCGTGATCCGGCTTTAGCTCTAATGCTTTTTCTAAATTTACTTGTGCCTCATCCATTTTCTTGAGTTTTGAAAAATAGATAGCGCCAAGATTATAAAACACTTCAGGATCATCCTGTTTCAATTCAGTTGCCTTCTTAAAATTTTCAGCTGCTTTTTCCGCATTATCTTTCTGAAAATACAGCTCTGCTATATCAAAAAATGCTTCGTATAAATCCGGTTTTAATTCAATAACCTTATTATAATTTGTAATTGCATCATCGATTTTTCCCTCAATAGCGTCACAACGTGCAGCTATAAAATATGATAATGGAAACTTTGGGAATTTCTTAATGACTACTTGTGCATGTTTTACCGCATTCTTGCAATCATTTTTAGTAAGGGATTCATACGCCTTATTATATTCTTCCTGTGCCAGTTTTGTATCTTGAATTTCTTGAAATTCATTATCTGTCAGCATGCTGATATCTTTTTTAATTTCTACTTGTACTTCTTCCCATCTTGATAAATCCCAATCCGCTACTACATTTCGATAACCTTCTTTTTTGAAAGTTACCTGATATCGAGCATGTGGTATAAACATATGTTCATATGTTCCATCAGCCTTGGTTTCAAGATGAATTTCTCTTCCATTTTCTGCGTTTTTCAGTATTATTTTGACTTTCGGGATAGGATTATTTTTCGAATCACTCACCCGGCCATAAATCTTATAATCAGCTTGACTGTAGGTAAAACTTATACAAACTGTTATCAACACTATGGTTAAAAGCAATTTTTTCATGGTACCTCCTTGATATTTTGGACTAAGAGATGACAGTTGTCTTATTCAAGCAACGCTATTTACATCTTGTAGCCAATTTTTCTCAGGAATTCTTTCCTGTGCTCTATATCCGCTTGATTTTCAATTCCTGCAGTTTTAACTCCATCTATTACTCCTGCAATTCCGCGCCCTGATTCACTTTCTATCACTATCACCTCCACTACATTTGAAGAAGCACAAAATATGCCACATACTTCAGGAATATTTTTTATTGCATTAAGAATATTTATGGGGAATCCTTCTTTCATAAATATGATAAATGAATGTCCGCATGCTATATTCATGGCATTTTTTTTCGCCATTTCTATCATTTCGTCATCATTACCTGCAAAACGTACAAGAGCTGCTCCTGATGCTTCACAAAAAGCAATCCCGAATTTCATGAATGGTGCTGTCGTTTTTATAGTCTCATAAATATCTTCTACTGTCTTAATAAAATGAGATTGGCCCAAAATGAAATTAATTTCTTCAGGTTTTTCTATTTTTACTAATAAGTACTTCATAAGGTGGCATATTATACCTTAGCAGGCATAATTGAGTCAAGATGATTCTATGAAAAGGTTAAGGTTGACCTTAACCTTTTCTCTTCCTTAACCTCTCCAATATTATGGTATTGAGCTCATAATATCATTTTGCTCATTAATTCAAGAATTTCTTCATTGTAAGGGGCTTCAAGAACACATTCTGCTCCAAGAATCCATCGTTCTGCCAGGGCAATTTTATTAATAAATGCTATATTTTCATTAAGGGAAAGTTCGTGCATATGCTCGTTAGATATTCCTCCCAGGACAGTTTTGTCAGTTTGTGAATGTATATTATCCAGCGCTGGATTTCCGGCAACTGTGCTATCCCAGTGCACTATATTTACAGGATAATGCATCATTTCATTGATTCTGATATTTTTGCCGCATATATGCAATATAAACATTTTTTCTATTCCTTCAATCCTCTGTAAAAATTTTTTATCATAATGCTTATGCCAAGTAATAAATTCCTGATCAGTTAAATAGTCATAACCTGCACATTTGGTAGCGAGAAAAAATCCATCAATCCCGGCTTCTATGCATCGTTTAGCATATTCCACAAAGGTAGTTGTTATGGTATTCATAGCGTATTCAATATGCTCCGGTGTTTCCCGTAAATGCTGTCGAAATAGTAACCTGTTCCCGCATAAACGCGCTGCAATTTCAATCGGTAAAAATATTGTTTGCAGAACTGGAATTTCTTCACCAAAAGCTTCTTTCATCATGCGTACCAGTTTCACATGTTCAGCTAAAACACCTTTTTCCGGGTCCAGTGGAGTTAACTTTCTCCAATCGGTTGGCTGTTTGATAGGATAGGTAAGTCTAACAGGTTTGCCTGCTTTCGAATAATCATACTTGCAATCCCAATCTTCTATATGATAATGTGCTCTCGGATTAATTTTAATAAAATCCCA
>MFGW01000114.1:45943-46206 GCA_001780385.1 Candidatus Fischerbacteria bacterium RBG_13_37_8
GAAAGGCAATCAAAGCATCTGCAAGCTGTGTTATATCATGTTCAGCATTGTAAAAATGACGCCAGAAACTTGCAGCAATGCCTTCTGTTTGCTCTCCTTTTATTATTTTCCTGATTTTTTCTTTTTTATTCATTTTCAATACATCACTATTCCTGTCAGTATACAAAATTGCATAATAAAATAATAGGTGACTGTCCCCTATTATTTTCTTTACAAGCGGAGGTCTCTACGCTATAATGAAAAGAGAAACTTTCGTATGGCTA
>MFGW01000114.1:46225-47913 GCA_001780385.1 Candidatus Fischerbacteria bacterium RBG_13_37_8
AATATTAATCAGAATTAAGAATGGCGATGAAGAAGCATTTGAATCACTCGTCAACAAAACAGAAAAAACCATCTTCTCAATTGCCTATAATATGCTCGGTAATTGGCATGATGCTTATGATGTTTCTCAGGAAGTATATATTAAAATCTATAAGTACATTAAGAGTTATAACATAGAGAAAGAGTTTCGACTCTGGCTTTATAAAATTGTTATCAACTGCTGTTATGATTTAATTAGAAACAGGGGTTCCCGAGTGAGTTCTCTTGATGAAATACCGGATCCTCTTACTCAGATTACTTATGATCTTGATGAAGATATGACGGCAAAACAATTATTAGCAAAAGCATTTACTTTCCTTAAATTATTAAGCCCTGCTGAAAGAGCAGTATTTCTGTTTCGCGATGTAAAGAATCTTTCGAGTAAGGAAATTGCCAAGATTTTAGGATGCACTCAAATAACAGTTAGGCGACACAGTAATAATGCACGCAATAAATTAAAAAAATTTATTGAGGGAATACCTTAATCTTCCATTACCCATTGGCACTCTTCTTCTCCGCATGTCAGGCAATAATCAAATTCATCCCCTTCATCATAGAATTGCAATGCTTCACATTCACTGCAGCGATAATATCCTGCATACCTACATTTTGTTCCGACATCCATTCCCTTTTTTTCTATCATTTTATAATCTCCCTATAAAAAAATTCAGTGCTGGTATTTCTATAATTCTGCAAAGTTGCTTTCAAAGCATTTCCACGCAGTAAAGTGTATATATTTATTGAGTTGGGGGTTGTGGAGTTTGCGGAACTTTTCTTTCAATACCTTTAAGAGGTGCCGGCATATCACGTTTCGTATGTAGAATTGATAATACCGTGGAGGAAAGTAAAAAGAGCGCGAAAGCAACCCCGGTTATTTTCCAAAATAAAGTTGCAGCTCCTGTTGGTCCAAAGGCTGAAGAGCCACCTCCTCCGCCAAACACACCCGCTATATCTGTTCCTTTGCCACTTTGTAACAATACTGCCACTATTACAATCAGTGCAAGTATAACGTGCATTATAGTAATAATAGTGATCAACATGATAATTCTCCTTTTGTTTCTTCTTTCCAGTTTAATCAAAGAAGTATCTGATTATCTTTTCGCTTGTTGAGCATGTTGTATTATAGCAGAAAATTCATTCAATTTTAAACTTGCTCCCCCTACGAGTGCTCCATCAATTGATTCTTCTTTCATAAAACCTTCAATATTTGCTGAAGTAACGCTTCCTCCATATATTATTCTTATTTTATTTGCCAATTCTTTGCCCACAGTAGTAGTAAAGTGTTTTCTTATTTTCTCATGCACTTCTACCGCATCACTTGTTTGAGCAGCTATTCCTGTTCCAATAGCCCAAATAGGCTCATACGCAACAGTAATAAGCTCAAAATATTCTTCAGCGACATCTTTAAAACCATGCTCAATTTGAGACTGCATTACTTCCCATGTTTTATTTTCCTTTCTTTGATGCAGAGTTTCTCCTATGCATAATATTGGCAAGAGAGCATGTCTCAAAGCAGTATGCAATTTCTTATTTATCATTTCATCAGTTTCATGCATATACATTCTTCTTTCTGAATGTCCAATAATGACATGACTACAGCCGTATTCGCTCAACATTACTGGTGAAATTTCACCCGTATACGCTCCCCTA
>MFGW01000114.1:47932-51275 GCA_001780385.1 Candidatus Fischerbacteria bacterium RBG_13_37_8
GGGCTGATAATCTCACTCTGCTCTCTTTTATCACCTTGGCTATGGCAGCAAAATGAACAAAAGGAGGCGCTATCACTACCTCTACATTACTATTTTCTTTAGCCACAGGCAGTAATCCGCTGGCAAGTTCAACTGCTTCTTCAGCATTTGTATTCATTTTCCAATTACCCGCAATAAATGGTTTACGCATGTTCTGCTCCTGTATTTTTTTATTTATCTGGTATCACTGCTAATCCTGGCAATGATTTTCCTGCTATATATTCAAGGGAGGCACCTCCGCCGGTTGAAATGTGAGAAATCTTATCAGCAACACCTGCCTTTTTCACTGCTGAAACGGTATCTCCACCTCCAACAACTGTTACCGCATGAGAGGCACTGACTGCTTCTGCAATGCCAAGCGTACCTGCAGAAAATGCTTCAATTTCAAAAATTCCAGCCGGACCATTCCAGAATATCATCGCGGCATTCTCTAATACCTCTTTATATAACTTGATAGTTTCTGAACCTATATCCACACCTTTCTTGTTTTCAAAACGCTTTCCTGTCTGTATCGTTTTTGCAGGAGCATCTTCATGTACTTCATCTACTACCACAAAATCCAGAGGAAAGATAAGTTTGCAACGCGTAGCTCCTACTTTCTCAATAAGAGATTGCGCAATTTCTAATTTATCATCCTCTACCAGCGATGTCCCTATATCATAACCGGTTGATTTAAGAAAAGTAAAAGCCATTGCACCACAGATCATTAGTATATCTACTTTTTGCACAAGTGATTCTATTATTTCTATCTTATCCGATACTTTGGCACCACCCAGTATAGCAACAAAAGGATGTTCTTTCGCTTCTAAAACTTTTGACAGGTAATAGACTTCTTTCTGCATTAATAATCCGATACCCTTTTTATTAAAAAATTCTGCAATTGCCTGAACCGAAGCATGTGCCCTGTGAACCGCACCAAAAGCATCATCTATATATATCTCGGCTAGCGAGGCAAGCTGTTTTGCAAATGCAGGATTATTCTTTGTTTCTTCTATATAATACCTGAGGTTCTCCAGCAATAATATCTCGCCGTTTTGCAATGCTTTTACTTCACTTGCTACTTTCTCTCCAATACAATCATCAACAAATTTTACCTCTTTTCGAAGCAATTCCGATAGACGTACTGCCGCAGGTTTTAAGCTCATAGAAGCAATACGATTCCCTTTCGGTCTTCCAAGATGTGAAGCAAGAATTATCCTGCAATTTTTCTCAAGTGCATAGTTGATTGTTTCCTGTGAAAGAATTATTCTTGTATCATCCTGTATTACACCTGCTTCTGATAAAGGAACATTATAGTCCACTCTTATGAAAATTGTTTTCCATTCAATATCAAGGTCTTTAATAGTAACTTTATTCATTGCTTCCCCCAACAAATAATAGAATAAGGTTTTTGGCTCATAATATTTATATTTTTAAATGATCCCGGTCAGGAATTCTTTACAGGCCCTTCTTTATTACATAAGTAATGAGATCGTATAATCTGCATGAATATCCCCATTCATTATCATACCACGCTAACACTTTTGCCGCATTTCCCTGAATCACTTTTGTGTAAGGTCCATCTACAATCGCTGAATTAGGATTTGCCCTATAATCAATTGAAACAAGTTCTTCTTCTGTATAATGCAAAATACCTTTCAATTCATTATCAGCAGCTTTTTTAAATGCTGCATTAATTTCTTCTGCGGATACTTCTTTTTCCAACACAACTGTTAAATCCACCAATGAAACATTTGGAGTAGGCACACGCAATGCTATGCCGTCTAATTTACCCTTTAATGCCGGCAAAACTTCGGAAAGCGCCTTTGCGGCTCCTGTTGTTGTAGGAATAATAGAAAGAGCTGCTGCCCGTGCTCGTCTTAAATCTTTATGCGGCAAATCCAATATTTTCTGGTCATTTGTATAAGCATGAATAGTAGTCATAAGGCCAGATTTAATACCAAAATTTTCCTGCAATACTTTTGCAACCGGAGCAAGACAATTTGTTGTACATGAAGCATTGGAAATTACATGATGATTTTTGGGATCATAACTTTCTTCATTGACACCCATGCATAAAGTTATATCAGGTGATTTACCGGGAGCAGAAATCAAAACTTTTTTGGCACCAGCAGTAATATGTTTCGCTGCATCATCACGCTTGGTAAATAATCCGGTCGATTCAATAACTACTTCCACACCGAGATCTTTCCATGGTAAATCTGCAGGATTTTTTTGGCTGAGAACTTTAATCTTTTTTCCATCAACAATTATACTTTCCGCATCATGTTGTACCTGCGCAGGAAAAATTCCCAGCACAGAATCATATTTAAGTAAGTGTGCCAGTGTTTTAGGGTCCGTAATATCATTTACCGCAACAAAATCTAATTCGTGATCTTTATAAGCAACTCGCAATAAATTTCTGCCGATTCTTCCGAAACCATTAATACCAATTTTTGTAATCATTGTTCCCTCCAAGAAGGTCATTAAATTCTTATTATAGTAGAATCATTCAAAATGGTCAAATCAATTGGGGACTGGGGAATGGTTCCCTGGTCCCTGGAGGTGCAATTGACAACTGTATTTTTAAATATTATAATAGGAAAACCTGCTGGAGGCGCGTAGCTCAATGGGAGAGCGCTACCTTGACACGGTAGAGGCTAGCGGTTCAATCCCGCTCGCGCCTACCATTTCCATATCATACGGGAAAAGAGAAGCAGGGAAAAATAAATTTGCTTTCGCACCGCAGGGTAAATACCCTGCGGGCGACCAAGGGACTCCGTTCCTTTGGAATCCCTAAAAAAGGTATCCCTGCGCCAAGAGCGCAGGGTATAGCAAATTTAATTATGCATTTTTATAAAATGGAAGAATAAATGACTCAAGTTATGATTGACAACAAACAAATTATTGAAGTGCAGCCTGGCACTAAGATATATAACCTCATTGAACAAAATGAGGTGCCTCATAAAGAAAATATTGTCGCAGCGCGTTTCAATGGTCAGCTCGTTGATTTAAGCACTGAAGTAACTGAAAATGGTACTATCGAATGGATTGATAAAAAATCTGAAATTGGTTTGGATATTTATCGTCACAGCACTTCTCATTTACTTGCCCATGCGGTTAAAGAATTATATCCCGATGTTCAAATTGGAATAGGACCGACCATTGAAGACGGATTTTATTATGATTTTTTAAGAAAAGAGCCTTTTACTCCGGAAGATTTGATTAAAATAGAAGAACGGATGAAGGAATTAATAGATAAGAATCACATAATTGAGCGCATTCTTTTTGAGAAAGAAAAAGCCATAGAATATTTCAGAAGTCA
>MFGW01000114.1:51288-57600 GCA_001780385.1 Candidatus Fischerbacteria bacterium RBG_13_37_8
AAAGTTGAACTTATTGAAGAGAAGGGTGGTAATTATGTGAGTTGTTATAAGCAGGACAATTTTATGGATTTTTGTCTAGGTCCGCATGTATATTCCACTAAGATTATCAAGGCATTCAAATTGCTCAGCATTGCGGGAGCGTATTGGAAAGGTTCTGAAAAGAATCCACAGCTTCAGAGGATATATGGCACTTCATTTTTTGAACCTGAAGAATTAGAAAATCATTTAAAACAACTTGAACAAATCAAGCTCCGGGATCATCGCAGGCTTGGCAAAGAACTTGATCTTTATTCTATTCAGGAATCAGTTGGTCCGGGATTAATATTATGGCACCCCAGGGGTGCTATCATTAGAAGAATTATAGAAGAATTCTGGTATACGCAACATTATCAGCGCAATTATGATGCAGTATATACGCCTCATATTGCTCGGATTGAGCATTGGCAAACGAGCGGGCATTGGAATTTTTATCGTGAAAATATGTACAGTCCGATGGATGTGGATAATGTTAATTATATTTTGAAGCCAATGAATTGTCCTTTTCATCTCATGATATACAAGAACAAGATAAGAAGTTATCGTGATCTGCCCTTGAGATGGGCTGAAATGGGAACTGTCTATCGTTATGAGCGTTCTGGTGTTATGCATGGTCTAATGAGAGTAAGAGGTTTCACGCAGGATGATGCTCATATATTTTGCAGAATTGATCAATTGAAGAATGAAATTATTGGACTACTTGATTTTTCACAGCATATTCTAAGCACTTTTGGTTTTACCAATTATCAAATTTATCTTTCAACCAGGCCGGAAAAAGCGGTTGGTGAAATTGAGAACTGGGAACTGGCGACAAAATCGCTCAGAGAAGCTCTTGAGGAAACAAATACATCTTATACCATTGATCCGGGTGAAGGAGTATTTTATGGACCAAAAATTGATATTAAGATTGAAGATGCTATAGGGCGCTGGTGGCAGTTAACGACTATACAGGTAGATTTCAATTTACCTCATAGATTTGATTTAAACTATGTAGGTCAAGATGGTATGCTTCATCAGGTAATAATGGTGCATAGAGCTTTGCTTGGTTCACTTGAAAGATTTTTTGGCATACTCATTGAGCATTATAGCGGAGCATTTCCATTCTGGTTAGCTCCTGTTCAAGTTACAGTACTACCTATTGCAGAACGGCATCATTCATATGCAAAACAGATATGTGATATGTTGAAAGCTCAAAATATCAGATCTGAAGCTGATCTCAGGAATGAAAAACTGAATTATAAAATAAGAGAAGCGCAGATGCAGAAAATTCCTTTCATGCTTATTACGGGAGATAAAGAAGAAAAACAATCTACCGTATCTGTAAGAAGCCGCTCTGAAGGAGATATCGGTTCATTTACGTTACAGGATTTTATAGATAAGATCACTCTATTAATTAAAGATAAATCTTTAGAATTAATATTAAGGAGGTGAATTTTTTATTCAAAAGAATTTAAGAACTAATGAGCGTATCAGAGCTAAAGAAGTCCGCTTAATTGATGATGAAGGAAAGCAAATAGGAATTATCAATAAATTCCAAGCTCTACAGATGGCGCGGGAAAAAGAACTTGATTTAGTTGAAGTTGCTCCACAGTTAAATCCACCGGTTTGTAAAATAATGGATTACGGCAAGTGGCTTTACCAGCAGAATAAGAAAATGCAGCAAGCAAAGAAAAAACATAAGACCATACAAATCAAGGAAATAAAATTCAGGCCACGGATCAGCGAACATGATTATCAATTCAAAAAACGGCATATTGAAGATTTTCTAAAAGATGGACACAAGGTGAAGGTAATGGTACTTTTTAAAGGAAGAGAAAGAGCCTATAGTGAATTAGGAAGAAAAATAGTAGATCGATTAATTGAAGAACTTGCAGATAATGTTACCGTGGAAACTTCTCCTAAATTTGAAGGGAGTTCTATAAGTGCTGTTCTTTCTCCTAAAAAATCCACGCCGGAAAAGCAGCAAGCTGAAGCTAAATAGTTCCTGACGCTTTGTCATTATGAGTCCCGCATCAGCGGGATGTAATAATCCACAGCGTTATGCTTTTAATATTCCGTTAAGGATTGTCACGTTTGCCTCTGGCCAACTCACAATGATAAAAGTCCGGGATTGTAATATTTGCTTCCGGCAAACTCGCAAAAAATCCTATGGGCGAACACAAGGTTCCGCCCTTACAGCATATTTCAAGGGAACTTTGAACCTTGAACTTTGAACTTATCTGAACAGGAGGTGAATTGAAAGCGAAAGCTTTCATAATACATATGCCAAAATTAAAATCACATAAAGGCGCAGCCAAAAGATTCAGAGTCACAAAAAAAGGAAAAGTTACACACCAGCAGGCTTATAAAAGCCATCTGCTCACTAAAAAGAATAAGTCTCGCAAAAGAAATTTAAAGAAAATTGTTACCCTAGATACTGTCGAAGTAAAAAAAATCAAAGAAATGTTGCCTTACAAATAAACAAATAGTATAATTACATGTTCACAAGTGAGTGAATGATCATGTGAAATTTCATTCGTGTTTTGTTATTGAAAGGAGAAAACAATGCCACGTGTAAAAAGAGCCAATAAAAGAAGACTTCACAGAAAAAAAATCTTAAAGCTGGCAAAAGGGTTCTGGGGAAGCAAACATCGTCTCTACAGAATTGCAAAAATAGCCGTTGATAAATCTTTGGTTTATTCTTACCGAGATAGAAGACGCCGCAAAAGAGATTTTCGAAAATTGTGGATCACAAGAATAAATGCTGCGGTAAGAAATTATGACCTTTCTTATAGTAAGTTTATGAATGGCTTGAATAAAGCAGGTATCTCTGTTAATAGAAAAATGCTTGCAGATATTGCTGTCCGGGATGCTCAAGCTTTTGAAAATCTTGTCTCTGCGGCAAAGAAAGCGTTGACTGCTGCGTAAAAATATATTCAGCGTTGATACTTCGCTTTTGCATTGAGATGTTCATTCAAATTTCTGGAAAAATAATGAGTCCCATCTCTTTTGGAAACAAAGTATAAATAATCACTGTTGGCAGGATTTAGTGCTGCCTGAATAGATGTACTGCCAGGATTGCAAATGGGCGTGGGAGGGAATCCTGAATAATAATAAGTATTATAGGGGGAATCAATTTCTAAATCTTCCTTCGTTAATATTTCAGGATAACGCCCCATCATAAAAAAGGAATAATACACGGTTGGATCACATTGTAGTTTCATCCCTCTTCCCAGTCGATTATAAAATACAGAGGCTACGAGCGGTTTCTCCTCAACGTATCCTGTTTCCTTTTCAATCAGCGAAGCCATTATTACTAATGCCTTCACCGTACTATTCATTTCCTCCGCTTTTTTCTTCAGCAAAGGAATATATCTTTTTTTAAATTCTCGAATCATCATTGTTAATAACGATAATGCAGTTTCTCCTTTTGCAAAATAATACGTCTCCGGAAAAAGATAACCCTCCAGACTTTCTATTTCTGGTTCTATAGTTCTCGCTTCCTTGAGTAATTCTTCAGAAACAATAAGCTGAAAATAATCTGTCCCCTCTAGTAAACCCTGTTTCCTTAAAATACCTTCTATATCAAACAGGTTGCTTCCTTCAGGTATTGTAATTTTACTATATAAACTCTCTCCCTTAATAAGCTTATCTCCAAACTCAATAATGCTGAGTGGTTCATCAAATAAATAATATCCCGCTTTTATGTATCTATGCTTATCCGTTGCCAAAAAATACAATTTGAATACGAAAGGATCCTTCAATAATCCCTTTTCCGTCAACGATGCTATTGTCCCTGAAAAGCTTGTCCCGGGTTTTATATATACCTCAACTGGCACTGAAAGGGAATATTGAGGTTCATTTAAGGTTTCATAGCTATACCAGGTGAATCCTATTACTAAAGCAACAAAAAACAATAATAAAATGATTTTCTTACTCATTACCTTTTTGCTTTGTGCCTCTGTGCTTAGAAAAAATATTTCTTATATTTTTGCTCATGCCTCTGTTCCTTCTAATATTATTCATCATTTATTATTCATCATTGCATCCTGCATTTACACAATCAATATAACTCTGAAGTATCAATGCTGCAGCGCTCGCATCTACTATTTGCTTAATTCTTTTGCTTTTATAAAGACCTCTTAATCTTTTCGTTGCCTCCACCGTCGTGAATCTTTCATCCCAAAGTACAATTTCAATAGCGAGATTGTTTTTCAATTCATCGACAAATGCAATTACTTTCTCTGCCTGATTCCCGATTTCTCCATTCAGTTTCTTGGGAAATCCTACTATTAGTTTTTCCGCCCGATGTTGATGAATCAATTGTATTACCTGTTGAATAATATTATCTCCATCTTTCTTTTCCAACACTTGCAAAGGAACTGCTACCCGTATATCATCATCCGCAAGAGCAACGCCTATCCGGTTGCTTCCTACATCTAAAGCCATTATTTTCACTAATAACCTCTTACTCTGGATTAAATTTAACCTTTACTATGCCCGATGGTTTGCTTTCATTTGCCGGCACAGCTACATCTACTGCAGTTATATAATATTCGTATTCCTTTCCTGCTTCAACCTCACTATCTTTAAAAGAAATTTCCATAATATTTTCAGGTGTAATCAAACTGAATTCTGTATCTTTCTTGGTTTTCCTGTACACCTTATACCCGCCTAAATCCATTGCATCTACACTCTTCCAATGTAGTTCAATCCCTTCTTTTAATACAACAGCTACTACTTCCGCAGGTGCTGCCGGTGGAAAAACATCCCGGTAGACTGCCTGTACTATATCACTATTATCGCTCTCCTGTTTTGTGTCTTTATGAACCGCTCTGATAAGATAATATACTGTCTCCCCTGGTACTATGGCACTATCTTCCAACAAAAATCCTTCTACTAATTGAGTATTATAAGGTGTCAATACAGCTACCTCCGGCATCGTTCCTTTATAAATATTAAATTGTATTGATTCATCCTTTGGCTGTTTATATTCCCACTTAATACAGATTTTATTCTCTTTCAATTCGGCAACGGGATTAAGTGGTTTGCTGAGGGGCTCCGTTACTTTAACTGATACTTTATTTGATGGACCAGCATTTTTGCCTTTCTTCGAATCCACCAGTGCATAGTAAGATAATTCCTGCTTTTCCTTAAAATATTTCTCGGGAATCTGATTATCGTACAACAATACTTTATTCTCTATCAGAAATTTATTAATTTCAACATCATTCAATTCCACCACAGGTTTGATTTCAACTGGAGTCGTACCGGCTGTCCTGTAAATTGTTACCTTGGTTGCTTGGGCTGGTTGGGATCCATCAATATTTTTCATGGGTAGTGAAAACACTACCTGAACCTTTTCACCTACCTGATGCACCTGCATATCATTAATTTTTTCAGATATCGTAACGAACGGAGGAAGCGGTGGTCCCTTTTTCCCACATGAAAATAAAAAAAACACTACACAAAGTACATAAAAACATTTATAATAGCATGATTGTGATAACATTAATAACCCGTTTGATGAAATAGCAAATGAAATCCTTTCAAGAAAAAACATTATTATATAAATCAGCAAGGAAATCAAGTGAAGTAGCATGAATTATTTATTTCTTCTATTATTAGCGTTAGCGCCAGGATTAGGATTACTCCTGTATGTAAAAAAAAGGGATAAGTATCAACCAGAACCATGGAGATTAATATGGATCACTTTCTTTTTTAGTGCACTCCTGGTTATTATAGCTGCCTTTGTTGAAATACTTTTCGGTACTCCTGCAAGAATACATGCAGAAAAATCCAGTTTTTTGACCTTATTCATCGATTGTTTCCTTGTTATTTCACTTACTGAAGAATTGTGTAAATATCTTGCCATACGTCTTTACGTATATAATAAACCTGAATTTAATGAAATAATGGACGGAATTGTATATGGCGCGGCAGCAGGTTCTGGATTTGCCTGCATTGAAAATATATTTTATGTCATGACCTACGGTTTCCAGGTCGGCTTGATACGAGCTGTCATGGCAGTTCCTTTACATATACTCACCGGTGCACTTATTGGATACGGATTGGCAAAAAAGAAACTTCTGAAGAGTAAATATCATGCTCTGGTCTTATTTATAGTTGCCGTTTTAAGTCACGGTCTCTATGATTTCGCCTTATTCCAGAAAAGTCAGAATAAAACTCTCGATGCATTCATAGCTATTCTTGTAGTAACTTTTCTTATTGTTACTATCAGAAAAATGATGATGCAGGCATTAGAAATTTCCCGCCACCAATTTGCTCCGCTTTCCT
>MFGW01000114.1:57635-57780 GCA_001780385.1 Candidatus Fischerbacteria bacterium RBG_13_37_8
AGTTTCAGTTATATCGTTGCTGGTATTTTGCTTATTCTTTTCGGGCTTTTAATGATATTAGGAGGGATATTGACAAGCCTGCGGGAAGGCATTCCTCCCTCTGAGGTTCTTGCTGTTTATGTCATTTTTACTATAGTTCCCATCG
>MFGW01000114.1:57805-62130 GCA_001780385.1 Candidatus Fischerbacteria bacterium RBG_13_37_8
TGGTATTACTCAAGAACACTGATCAAAGTTATCTGAAAATTCAAATATCTTTGGTAAGCACAAAGACACAAACATACTGTCCCCTGTCCCCTGCCACCTGTCCCCTGTCAACTGTTCACTGTCCACTGTCAACTGTCCCCTGTTCACTGTCCTCACTCTTTTGCTCTTCTTGAACCGGCAGCTCAGATTCATCTATATGCGGTGTTTCTACTAGCCCATTTTGTTTTACAGCTGACAATCCAAGAGCTTTTTGAATTTCAATCAAGGCTTCTATAAGAATTTCTTCCTCATGTTCCTGTATAGTCCTGAAATCTAAAATAAGTGATTCTTTCTCAATTCTTGCTATAATAGGAATTTTATAAAGTCTCAGGATAGTATGCAATTCTGCAGGTTTTAATTTACTGCTGGATAATGAAAGTCCATAGCTTTGAATTTCTTCAGCAGGAGCAAATCCTCCGCCCAAATATGAAATAGTAGCTATTGGTTCTACAGTTAATGCTGCCTCCATACCTAACGATTTGAGTTGCTTTCTGTAATTTCGCAAGAATTTTCTTGCTCTGAGTTGCAATTCAGCGACCCATGAAGTCAGCATTCTCAAGGGAACTATTTCATTCAAATGAGTACCTTTTAAATAACAGCGCAACGTGGCTTCCAGAGCTACAAGGGTTAGTTTATCCACTCTCATGGCTCTATAAAGTGGATTACTCTTAATTTTTGAAACAAGATTATCTTTACCGCATATGATTCCACATTGCGGACCGCCAAGAATTTTATCACCGCTAAACAGCACCAGATCGACACCACTTTGCAATGCTGCTTTTGCATTTGGTTCGAAACCAAATCCAAAATCTGTCAGGTCAAGAATATTGCCACTGCCTAGATCTTTAAAAATATAATAGCCATTCTTTTTAGCTAATGATATTAAATCTTCCAGAGCAGGTCTTTCGACAAAACCAGTAATCTTATAATTGCTTGGATGAACCCGTAAAATCACTTCTGTTTTTTCTGAGAATGCATGCTCATAATCTGAAATTCGGGTTTTATTAGTAGCTCCCACTTCTTTCATTATAGCCCCGCTTTTCAGCATTATTTCCGGCAATCGGAACGATGCACCAATTTCTATTAATTCTCCACGTGAAATAATTACTTCTCTTCCTTCGGCAAAAGTATTAAGGACTATAAATGTCGCTGCTGCATTATTGTTCACTACTGCCGTAGCTGGAGCTTCAAGCAATAATTGAAACAACTCCTGAATAGGTTCATCCCTCTCACCTCGAGTTCCTTCTTCAAGATCATATTCAACATTTATGAAACCACCGATAACAGTAAGTATTTTATTAACAGCCGATGAACATAAAGGCGCTCTGCCTAAATTTGTATGCAATATAATTCCTGTAGCATTTATAACGCGTTTATAATTATCATCCGCAAATAATCTCAAATATTCTTCAAGTGAAGGTATAATATTTTCAAGAATTTCTTCTTTCATAGTTTTTACCTGGGCTTCGTCCATTAGCAAACTCCTTATATACTCTAAAAAATTTTGCACCAATAGTTTAAGATAATGACGTTGAAACTGTTGCGTAAACAAGACAATGCGTTTATCATTAAGCAAAGTTTCTACCGATGGTATTGAACGAAGCAAATCATGATTCATTCGTGCCTCCTATGTGAATTAAGTTCAAGGTTCAATGTTCAAGGAAACCTTGAACTTTGCTGTAGGGGCAGACCTATGCGTCAGCCCTTTTAAAATATCATTCGTAATATTTACTATCATCTCTGGGTACCCCTTTAAGGGTAAACAGTGGTCAGTGATCAGTAGTCAGAATACATCCAGCATGAATGTTTTGACAGTGGTCAATGGTCACTATTGTTTTCATAGTTAGTGGTATGTTTAAACACATGATTCGATTCCCGTGTAACTGCTAGCGTGGACTTAATTGATGCATTAATCCAAGATATTCATTGATAACCTTGGACCAGCTATACCGGCTTCTTACATAACGTAATCCATTTCGTGCAAGAATATTTCTCAATTGATATTCATGCAAAAGCAAATCTAACAGCTTTTCAAATTCTTCATAATTTGAATAAAACAATCCTCCATTACTGTGAACGCAATGTTCTGTGAGTACAGGAGATGATGCATTCACCAATGCAGGAATTCCGCATGAAAATCCTTCCAATAAAATAAGTGACAGGCTTTCATATGCTGATGGCACTATTACAGCACGTGCACCTGCAAGTATTTCAATTTTTTCTTGTTCGGAGATAAAGCCTGTATAAATAATATCATCTACAGGAGGCAAAGGCATCTCAAGCCGTCCAAACAATACAAGCAACGGGTAATCCGGATGTTTTCCCCTGTATCGCAAATAAAATTCTATCATTTCCTGACAACCCTTCCCTGCATCTATTCGTCCGCCAAAACATAGATAATCCTTATCCAGTCCATTTTTCTTCTTGAATGCTCCTCTTCGCAAATGCGAAGGAATTCTTACTCCGACTCCAATTACGGGACTGATTTTACTGTCAATATCAAATAAATTCTGAACCAGCGTTTTCTCTGCTGGTGTATTAAATATTATCGCATTAGCTTTCGAAATCACCTCTTTGTAAATGCTTAATTTTATTGCCGGTTCATCATGAGCCGTAGGTATCAACATAACCTTGCATTCACATTCCTTTATCCCATAATACGTAGGATAATAAAGATAAGTGAAAAATATCATGAGCTGATAATTCTTGCTCTCCTGTTTAATATAATTGATCAAGTCAGGACACACTGGCCCCTGATTTTCCAACCAGCGTAGTTCATCCTCTTTTGTGTGCGCATTCCTGTATATCCAGTCTGAAAATTTATTGAATTCTTCAAGATTGCGCGTCTTTGCATTCTTAAATCGAATTACTGTGACACCATTTATTCTTGAACGACCAGGACTATATTCATTGTTCCATGTTATATAATCTTTCGAACAGGTAGTCAGAACATCTATCTGAAAATGCTTGGTTAAATGCTCGGCTAAATGCCGACAGAGAAATTCTGATCCCCCTATTACGTCTAAACCATATCTTTGAATTACAATTCCTATTTTCATTCTATCACATTCTTCCTTCATTTATTTTTGCAAGTGCTGCTTATCTTATAAACCTGAAAGTATATTGTGCCATATTTCCATTATTTTTTCATCCAGGAAATACCGCAATCGTTCTTTTTGTTTCTTGATAACAGTATCCCTTAGATTATTATCTGTCATAATAATATGCATCAGTTCAGCTATGTATTCAAATTTTTTGGTATGTACCAATACACCCGCATCCTTTAATATTTCAGGAACCGCAGCACTCGCATAAGCAACCACGGGTATATTAAAATACATGCTTTCTACTAACGGCACACAAAATCCTTCATGTTCACTCATAGAAATAAACATATGACTATTCTTGTAATAAGTCACAAGATCATCATAAGATATATGACCCGTAAAATAAAGTTCATCATCGCTAAAATGCAACGCTTTCCCATATTCTCTTAACCAGTGATAATAGCGAGGAACGGAAGTATACTTGCCGACTATTACAAGACTGGTGCTCGGATTAATATTTTCCTTGTACCAGTAAACAATTTTAATGGTATCTTCAATCTTTTTATTCGGGACTACCCTCCCGACAAATAAAAACCGAACCTTTTTTGCCAGTGATGATGCTAAAATATCATTGTACCTGTTATGATACAATCGAAATGGTATCCAGATCGGGCATACCATGCTGCGCTTATAACCATATTCTTCTAATTCTTTCCTGTTATATTCAGAATCTGCCAGCGCAAGGTCTGTCTTTTCATGCAACCGACTTAATTCTTCTCTCCCCGCATGGGTAAGAAATGCAAGCTCAGCATTCCATTGCACAAAATATTCAGCAGGCGTTATGTTATGATAAAGCAATATTTTTTTGCCCGGCAAATTGCTGTACAACCCGCTTAATGCAGACGGTAATGCATAATGCAAAATGATCACAGAATTGCCCGATGTCTGCGGAATCGACTGCGGATAAAGAAATGCCTCCGTTCGCAATTCATCATCCACATGCAATGAATAAATTTCACTCTGAATACCTTGCTTCATTAACCAGCCCGATACATTCCGCATGCTCTCGCCTATCGCATCTCCATAATGAAATGCCGGCACCAATTGTACTACCTTATCAATTTTTTTCATATTGCTTTTTGCGAGCACACTGTAGGGGCGGACCCGCGTGTCCGCCCTTGCGTGGCAATCCCTGACGCTTTGTCATTATGAGTCCCGCGTCAGCGGGACGTAATAATC
>MFGW01000114.1:62219-63033 GCA_001780385.1 Candidatus Fischerbacteria bacterium RBG_13_37_8
CCTTTAATGTATACGGAATAGCACCACTCTCATATGCCACCACTGGTATTCCACGGTACATCGCTTCAAGCAGCGGCACACAAAATCCTTCATGCTCACTGAGCATTACAAATACATGCGATACCTTCAATAAAGCCGATAAAAACGATGTCGGTGTATGCCCCGTAAATACCACATCCTCAATCTTCTCATCAGCTATTATCTTCATTAAACCATAAAAATACCGCTCATATCCTTTGTAATTTCCCACTACAAATAACCTGGAACTGCTGTTAAAATAACGGTGATATGCATGAAAAGCATGCAATACATCTTCAACTTTCTTATTGGGAATAATCCGCCCTATAAATAACCAGTTCATTCTTCCATCGCTATATTTCTTAACTAATGAAAACGAATATTGCTTCTCAAATTTATTAAAATCAATAGTAATGGGCAATACCTGCGTGTCTTTAAAACCCATTTCCTCAAGTTCTCTTCGATTATATTCAGAATCCGCAAGCGCAAGCTCCACCTTGTCCTTGAATAACGGCAACCACCGTCTCCCGGATAAACATTCCTTGTAAAGATACGGATTGATCTGCTTGAAATAATGATGTGGCGTTATATTATGATAAATAAGAACTATTCGCTTCGCTTCTTCATAAACAAAAGGAACAAGAGAAGAACCTATCGAGTAATGCAAAATGACAATATCATCCTTTTTTCTATGATCAAGATAATAAGGAAATCGGAAGCTCTTCCCTTTATAGTGTGAATCTAAATATTCACAATAAATATCCGAATTGTAACCTCTGTTTCTCACTATCTTCTG
>MFGW01000114.1:63075-63189 GCA_001780385.1 Candidatus Fischerbacteria bacterium RBG_13_37_8
TCCTGATAAAAATTGATGAATTGCAGTCACTTTTTCGTTCATATAATGAATCTCTCGCCAGCATTATATGCATCTTGCTCTATGAAAATCAAGAGCAGAAAATAGTGAGGAAAC
>MFGW01000114.1:63275-67135 GCA_001780385.1 Candidatus Fischerbacteria bacterium RBG_13_37_8
GTTCTCTCTGCCTTCTTACGCTACTCATGATTCTCCTCTTCACTCATCTCTTCTACTGGTGGATTATTATCATCCTCACTCTGACAGGCATAATTGCAAATCTCAAATTTCTCAACAATCTTAAACAGGACCTCCTTTCATTAAATATTTTCCATTCCCCAAACGCACAAATTAAATACTCATTCGCCGCCATCCTTATTTCAATCCAAACTGCCATTATTCTTTTTGCTGCATCAACACCACCTTATTTCTACGACAGCATGGTCTATCATCTCGCCATGCCTGCAAAATACCTTCAATACCATAGCTTTTTTTACTACCCGGACATCTTCTTTACTTCTTTTCCCATGAATATGAGTCTCTTTTTTGCTGTTCCACTCGCTTTCAAAACAGATATGGCAACGCAAATCATTAACGTCATCTTCATCCTTATGACTGCACTGACAATTATTGAATTCTGCACCCATTATTTCTCCAAAAAAACAGCCGCCTGGGCTTCCGTTTTATTTCTTACAACCCCCCTTGCCTCTTTGAGTGCATTCATACCAGCCGTGGAACCTTCCCTTACTTTTTACTCGCTCATTTCATTCCTGCTATTCCTCCATTATATTCATTCAAAGCACTCCCAATTCCTTATTTTATCAGGAGTCGCGGCTGGCATTGCCCTGGGCATTAAATATACCCACGCAGCGTACCTGCTTATGATTCTTTTCTTCCTGATACCATTTTTTCCAAAAACATGGTCGTACAAAACAAGGCTCATCACCATATTCAAACTACTTATTATCTTCATGCTTGTTTTTGCACCATGGATGCTGAAAAACCTGGTCATTCACGCTGATCCCCTCTATCCTTATTTCTCAAAATTCAGCAGCAGCAGCGCTGAAATTATCTACCAACTTGCTCCAAAAGCAAATTTCAGCACTCTTCTGAAACATTATTTATTAACACCTATATATATGAATTTTAAGACCATGGGAGCGGCAGGTATCCTCGGTCCTTTCTTTATTATACTTTTGCCATGGTTAATTGCAGGCAGTAGAAAGCAACATTACTTCTTCAAACTCCTCCTCGTTTCTTCAATCTCTGGAATTATCACTTTCGCCATCACTATCCACTGGCTCAGGCTCTTTTTGCCAATTGTGCCGCTCATGTGCATTCTCTATGCACTTGCACTGTTCAATAATCAAAATAATCTCCTTGAAAAAACAGCAAAATACGCTGCTTATCTTGTTATTAGCTTTAATATCCTGACCTTGCTCGTTCATGTACAAAATTTCGGACTGTACACTTATGCATTCGGCTCTGCACAAAAAAATGAATTTCTGCCACGGTTGGTCGAATATTACCCAGCTGCAAAATTCCTGGATCGAAATTCTCCTGATATGGGAATTCTGCTCATCGGAGAAAGCAGAACATATTATTTTAAGCAAACCTGTTTCCCTCATTTTCCGCCGGAACGTCCGATCACTGTAGAAAAATGGCTCGCACGTTCTGATTCTATACAACAATTCCTCGAAATCCTTAAAAAAAATAATATTAAGCTCGTCCTCTTCAATAATCACCGGATTTCGCTCACAATTCATGATGCTCCCATAAGTGATTTCTTTCATGTTTCAGAACCAGCCCGTACTATATTGGATGAATTCATGACGCTTCATCTTCTGCCTGTTCACTCGGATGATTTCTACTCACTGTACAAAATAAAATAGTGTCGCTTTGCAATATTATATGGATTAATGGAATGATAAAAAAAAATCTCATACTTACATTATGCCTGGTTCCTCTCTGCATTATAGGCCTCCTCTCAGCAAGGTTTTTCCCACGTTTTGCTTACGAAATCATCCCAGCCTGGGCAATTGTCATGCTCAGCGGTTTATGCTTTATTCTTACTGGTTATGCAATTGACCGGTTCCTCGGTCTATCAAAAATAGTCCCAGTGAAAATCTCGCTCCACTTTTTTACCGGCTCATTTTTCTTCCTCATTATTTTACTCGTTTTATTATTTCTGCATCTATTCTATGCAGAACTTATAGTAACGCTTGTTATTATCTTAACAATAATCTCTATTAAAAATATTAAATCCTTCATTGCCGATCTTGGAAGTCTAGCTGCAAATCTCAATTATCGCACTGTCTTGATAATTCAATGCCTGGTTATCGTTGTCGGTGCTTCCACGGCTCCTTATTTCTTTGATGCATTATTGTATCAACTGGCAATACCGTATGATTATCTTCAGAACCATGGTTTTACCTATAATCCTGACTCTATCCTTACTTCTTATCCCATGAATGCAAATCTCTTTTTCGCCATAGGGATTTCATTCCGCTCAGATATGGCAGCACAGCTTTTCTGTTTCCTTTTCACTCTGATGGGATGCATTGCCATCAAGGAATTTGCAGAACAGACCGATAATTTCAAAGGAGCCTCCCTTGCAGCAGTTATTTACTTGACCACACCCGTAATCTCCATGACTTCATTAGTACCTCTTGTAGATACTGCCCTCGCTTTCTATTCTCTCATGGCTTTCATGCTCCTGTATCACTATTTCCAATCCGGAAAACGTCTCCTGTTCTATTCGGCAGGCTGTGCGGCAGGTTTTGCACTGGGAATAAAGCATGCTTTTATACCGTACATTTTTCCTCTGTCTCTTCTCGCTTTTCTCCTGTTCCAGGTACAAAAGAATTGGAAAGCGCGATTAATCGATTATATTCAATTCATCATTTTTTCCTTTATTATCATGAGCCCATGGTTAATAAAAAACAGCATTATATATAGTGATCCATTCTACCCATACCTCTCAAATGTCATTGCTTCAAAAATGGAACTCGCACGCATAATTGTACCGGAAACTTCGCATTTTGAATGGTTGGCTTTCCTCAAGAGCTATCTGCTTCTACCGGTCACTATGCATTTCAAGTTACTCGGGAGTGCCGGAATTCTTGGCGGATTTTTTATTGCTATGTTTCCCTGGTTGTTTTATTCACATCAGCCAAAAAGCAGTTTATTCCGTTATTGTCTCATTCTTTCAATAGCAGGCTTGGCAGTATTTATCATTCTGCCGCATTCATTACGCTATTTTCTGCCTGCTTTCCCCTTCGCCTGCATCCTGTATGGCATAGGCTTGCCAACCGACAACAGCCGCATCACGCAACTCGGCAAACTGATCGCCTGGTTATGCATCAGTATTAATATAATTATTCTCGTAAATCACAGCGTCACATTTCAACTCTTCAATTATTCACTCCAGCAGGAAAACAAGGCAGTTTTTCTCAGCAAATATGCCGAATATTATAATGCCGCCGAATACCTGAACAAGAACGCTCCACGAAATGCAGGTGTCCTTTTAGTTGGAGAAGACAGAACGTTTTATTTTCATCAGAAATGCTATTATAACTGGCTGGTTCAACAGCCGCATCTTATTGAACTATGGCTCCACCAGGCAGGTTCAGTCAATAATTTCCTCACCCTTCTGAAAAATAAAAATGTGAACTATATTCTCTTCAATCATTACGGCATGAAAAAACATCCCGACAATTTGAACAGGAATTCATTCTACACCCTCCCGCTAAACGAATTGAATCTCCTGAATGAATTTCGCTTAAACCACCTCGAATCCGTCTACCAGGATCAATTCGTCACAATAATGAAAATAAAGTAAAGGATTCAAGTGATAAAGAACGAAGTGCTATAATTTAGCAAGCACGCCGCCGGGAAAAACTTACTTGTCTGGCCCTGCCAGAGTGAACATTATATTAGCACCTAAAGCATATTCTAATATTTGCAAATAAGCTCATACTAATTTAACGTCTCGGAATTTCTTCAAAGCTGCTTCTGTAGTAGGATTTTCATCAAGCATG
>MFGW01000115.1:0-1795 GCA_001780385.1 Candidatus Fischerbacteria bacterium RBG_13_37_8
TAGATTCAATACTGTCAATACAAGGAATAGGGAATGGGGACTAGGGACTGGGGAATGGGAACTGGGATTTTTTATTTTGATAGCAATTTGATATAATTGGCCATTATTGTTAAACAGTAATTGCTATTACGCGTTGGATTGAGGCAGTTCATGAAAAAAATATTCAAGACAAAAAGCATGAATCAGATCATGAAAGATGCAGAGGATCATGACCATACCTTACGCAGAGCTCTCGGTCCTGTTCAGATTACACTGCTCGGCATAGGTGCTATTATCGGAGCAGGTATTTTTGCTACTATCGGAACTGCTGCAGCAGGTGATATACACCGTCCTGGCGCCGGTCCTGGTTTAATGCTTTCCTTTGTTCTTGCAGGAATAGTATGTGCATTTACGGCACTTTGTTATGCTGAATTTGCCTCGATGGTACCTATTTCAGGTTCTGCCTATACTTATTCATATGCAACTTTAGGTGAATTAATTGCCTGGATTATTGGCTGGGATTTGATCATAGAATATGCAGTGGGAAATATTGCCGTTGCAATAAGTTGGGCAAATTATTTTAAAACACTCCTGCGCGAAGCCGGAATCTTTATTCCTGATTGGATATCAACCGATTTTCAGACTGCGCAAAAAATTCCCGGTCTCATAGAAAACGCACCACATATTTTCGGAATTCCTATCGTATTTAATTTACTCGCTTTTGCTATTGTAGCCGCTATTACTGTCGTACTGTTGATAGGAATCAGGGAGAGTGCATGGTTCAATGCCGGCATGGTAATTATAAAATTAGTCGTTCTTTTCTTTTTTATTTATGTCGGCATAAAATATATGAATGTGAGCAACTGGAAGCCGTTTATGCCCAATGGATGGACGGGAATAGCTTCTGGCGCTGCTATCATCTTTTTCGCTTATATTGGCTTTGATGCCGTATCAACAGTAGCTGAGGAGGCAAAAAATCCACAGCGTGATCTCCCTATTGGTATTATTGGTTCACTAATCGTTTGCACTATTCTGTACATTATTATTGCTGGTGTATTTACCGGCATTATTCCTTATGGAGAACTTGTCAAAACGCTTGCAAATAAACAAGCGGAACCGTTAACTTTGGCGCTTGAATATGTGCATCTAAAAGGTTTTGCCATTTATGTAGTTGCATTTGGTTCTGTGGTTGCACATACTGCCGTGCTATTTGTATTTCAACTGGGGCAGCCACGCATTTTCTTTTCTATGGCAAGGGATGGTTTGCTTCCGCGTTTTTTTGCAAAGGTGCATCCCCGTTTTCGTACACCATGGGGCTCAACAATAGTAACCGGGCTTGCCGTAGGTTCTGCTTCTATGATCACGAGTCTCGATGAGATGGTTGATCTTACAAATATCGGAACATTATTTGCTTTCATTCTTGTATGTACCGGTATTATAGTATTGCGCATCAAGGAACCGGAGAGAAAGAGACCATTTCGCGTTCCCGGAGGACTTATTTTACCCATTCTTGGAATTATTGGGTGTATAGGATTAATTTACTATCTTCCTCCAACATCATGGCTGCGATTTGCGACCTGGCTCAATATTGGTTTTTTGATATATCTTGGATATGGGAGTAATAAGAGTAAATTGACGGGAAAATTATCCGGAAAAGATCGTGCACTGCATGCCATTGAAACAGCTCATGCAGGAGCATGGCTGGGTATTATCGGAACAATATTAGTTGTAGTTGCCAGAATTGCAGATATTTGGCGTCTCGGTGATAAAGCACCGGACAATTGGTTATTTATCAATTCATGGTGGCTTACAGTAC
>MFGW01000115.1:1835-2191 GCA_001780385.1 Candidatus Fischerbacteria bacterium RBG_13_37_8
TTCACGTATTCGCCGTACCGATAAAAATCTTCTCACCAATAAAGCTCAGAAAGATGCCGGGCACGCGACATTCATTGCTATTGCACTCATGATAATTATTGCGCTTTACCTTCTCTCAGTAATTTTCCTATAAGCTTACACTGTAGGGGCGAACCTTGTGTTCGCCCTGCGTAGCAATCCCTAACGCTTTGTCATTATGAGCATTCCGTCAGGAATGCGTAATAATCCGTAGCGCTTTTGCTTCTTAAAATCCGTTCGGGATTGCTTCATAAGGGCAGACACATGGGTCTGCCCCTACAGCAGAATTCGCATAAGTGACTTTTTCAATTCGGCGGACAGTTCCGTATTTTCTTCTT
>MFGW01000115.1:2252-2512 GCA_001780385.1 Candidatus Fischerbacteria bacterium RBG_13_37_8
AATAGCATCTATCGTGGGATGTGTTTTTACAATAGTATATGCCCTTGCGATAGCTGCGACTACAGCCTCAGGAAAAATCATAACGGTACCATCTGAATGTTCCATTAAAAGCCTGAGATGCTGATGCCCTTCCGGAATTCCAAGAGCAATACGAATCACTTCATCATTATGAATAATCTTTATTTTTTCCATAATTATATCCCCATCTATTTGGCTTAGCGCTTGCGTAAAAATAACTTGGCAATTTTGCTGCCCAATCT
>MFGW01000115.1:3033-5776 GCA_001780385.1 Candidatus Fischerbacteria bacterium RBG_13_37_8
TTTATCAATGAAATCCACTATTAATTTTGAAAATTCCGGGCAACTGACATCCCTGATATTATATTGACAAAGATCTTCCTTGATATAGCCCAACCTGTTGCAAGCCGTTCTATTTGCATTTAATAAACGTCCGTCGAGGTCATGTATGAGAATGGCATCAGTCGCATATTCGAAAAGAACTCTTAATTCTTCCTGACTTTCCTTTAATCTGCATTCTATTTTATGCTTATAAAGCGCAATCTCAATATGAGTTCTCAAATCAAGCTCATTAAATGGTTTGAGTATATATCCAAACGGTTCAGTAACTTTTACACTTTCCAATGTTTTGTTATCTGCATATGCGGTGAGATAGATGACCGGCATACCAAACCGTGAGCGTATCCAATGAGCAATCTGAATACCATCGTCGTCTCCTCCCAGAACAATATCCATTAATACTAAATCAGGCTGCTGTTCTTTGGCTAATCTTAATGCATCCGCTGAATTCATTGCTATTCCTACGGGATCATAGCCTAAGGACAACAGAGTTCTCTTAATATCTTCTGCAACTATTCTCTCATTTTCCACGATTAAAATGCGAGCCTTCGTCATTTCTCTCCCTTCCTGAAACTAATATAGAACGTAGTCCCCGATGTTTTATCAAGTTTTATTGTTCCTTTAAGCTGTTCTTCAGCTAATATACCAACCAGGCTCAAACCTAATGATGCAGTATTTTTTATATCGAAATGGTCAGGCAATCCTATTCCATCATCACGCACCATTAGCATTATTTGCCCATCATCATGAGAGTTCAAAGTAACTTCAATCCTGCCACGCCGCACTCCCGGAAATGCATGCTTGATGGAATTAGATACTAATTCACATATTATCAAACCACAGGGAAGCGCTTCATCCATTCCTATCATTACACCTCCCGCATCAAGCACCAATGAAATCCTGTCACTGTCCATCCCGTAAGCACTTACTAAATTGTTAACAAGACTCTTTATATACTCCATAAAATTTACATGAGTAAAATCATCTGAACGATACAATTTTTCATGTATTAACGAAAGCGCTTTTATCCTGTTCTGACACATCTTAAATATTTCAAGCGTTTCTTCATCTTTTACCTGCTGAGATTGCAGTCGTAAAAGACTCGATATGATCTGCATATTATTCTTCACACGATGATGCAGTTCTTTTATCAATGCTTCTTTTTCAGCCAACGCTTTCAGTATTTGTTCACGTGCACGTACGAAATCAGTTTGTTTTATTATTTCTTCTGCATTTTTTCGCTCAGCAATTTCTTTCAATAATTGTGCATTCAGTTTCTGTAATTGTGCTGTTTTTTCTTTTACAAGTTCTTCCAGATTCTGGCGCAGATTCATCAGTTCATGCAAGTCAAGCATATATTCGGTAATATCGCGTGCCGAACAAATAATATACACCTTTCCATTATTGATAATTCGAAAAAATGAAGTCTCAATAACTATTTCCCTTCCATCATCATGCTTGAGATTAAATTGTTCGCCATCCATGCGGCTGCCTTTCCCACTTTTTTCAAATATGTCTTTTGCTTTCTGAATTTGTTCCAGCGGAATTAGATTCATTGCGAATATATTTTTACTTGCAACTTCATGTTGTTTCTTCCTGAACAATAGCTCGGCAGCCTTATTGAAATAAATAATAGATCCTGCTGAATCAAAGACGCAATATGCGCCTATCATATATTCAAATATTGTCCTTAGCTTATCCTCAATGAGGCCAAGATCCACACCAGAATTTAAATACTCCTGCTGCGATGAAATATGCTCAGTGATTATTTTGGAATTGTTTGATTCTTTATTGTTCATATTTACTCTAATATTTTACTTATTTAATATACCTTGTCATCTCTATGCAGATTTGTTCTTCAAAGGCCCTTTGTTCCTGTTTTGTAAATAATAAGATAGTATTATCAGCTACATTGGCTATAATGTCAAGTTTATTTACTTGTCCGTTCTTTTGTAAAACTCTTGCCATTGATTAACAATCCTATCACTTCCCCCTTCACATCTTTAGCAATATGCATGGTTACTTCCATCTCTAATCCTATATCATATCCTATAAATTTCAGATCAGTGACAGGCAGAAATATCATCTTGAATTCCTTTCTTGCATCGATGCGATCAAGTCCTATTATTCGATTACCCTTCCAGAGCAAGGCAAATCTGAGTACACGCCCTCCTTTCGTCATTTCAAAAAATGTTGCCACACTTCCCTTCTCTATTGCAGATGGTACGGTCCCTATTATCTTTACATCAGCTTCCTGTAGTTCATACCTCGTCATTATTGAATTGATAACTTTCTTAAACCGCTGAAGTCTATCTTCATCAGCAAGAATTTTTCCCAATGGTTCATAGTCCCCCTTTATCGCACTGACGAAAATATATTTCGTCCATTTATTCAATTTATCATTTAACTCTGCATCTTTTTCCCCGCTAAAATACAATGCATTCAATGCAGACTGACCATACGGTATTACCGTCAACATGCTGTTCGTCATTTCGACTTTGCATTTTCCTCCAACATCCATGGAATAAATGCCGCCGCATTTAATATAATGACTTAAATCGAAAGGTTTTACCAAAGGCGGAGGAGTAATATTTGCACCAAAAATGATAGCCTCAATTTTATCCCGTACTTGATTCAAGAGAATTTCAATGCCATCCTGGTTTGAAAATGCAATAGTGACAATTTTTTTATCCATATAGCGCCTCAT
>MFGW01000115.1:5806-6861 GCA_001780385.1 Candidatus Fischerbacteria bacterium RBG_13_37_8
ATTATGCTGTATGAGAAGGCCCGCATCTTTCCTTTGAATAACATCCCATCCATAAGCATATTCATTCTGTACCGGAGTAAATAATTTCTTCCTTGCATCACTCGATAAGATCCTGTCGCCAAGCAATGCCAAATGCCATTTGTACAGATCCTCAGCAGTAGAACAAATGCCGCCATTTCCTATCAGTTTCCAGTCAGGATAATTCCCTTCTGTAATTTCACTAAACCTGCCATTATTTTTATCTCCTGAATAATTGACTGCAACTTTTTCAGTTTTCCAATTCTCACTATGATAACCCGTATAGTTCATTCCTGCTGGTTTGAACAGATATTCTTTCAAAAAAGTTTCATATTCCTGCCCTGAAACAATTTCAATAAGAGCAGCAAGAAGGCTGTATCCTTCGTTCGAATACATAAAATCGGTACCGGGCTCAAAGGCAAGCGGTGCAGAAAGAATATATGTAATTTCTTCATTACGGTCCGGTGCAGAACCACTCCCTGTTCCAGCTATTATGCCGGCAGTATGTGTTAATAGATGATGCAGGGTAATCTTGGCTTTATCTTCCGGCACTTCCGGCAAGTATTTGTTCATTAAATCATCAGTATTCAATTTGCCCATCATTTCTAATTTCATAATTGCCGCAGCAGTAAATTGTTTGGTGATAGAACCAGCAGAGTACACCGTGGTGGAAGTGTTATAAATTCTTTTTTCCCTGTCAGCCAGGCCATAACCTTTATTTAAAATGATGTTACCATCTTCAGCAACCAGCACAGCTCCTGCGAATCCAAATGGAACTAATCGCGCAAGATAGGTATCTAATTTTTTTGCAGCATTGATTGTTATAAGGTATTTGCTTTGTTCTTGTTGCTGTACATTCGCGCTATTGGCGGAGAAAATCATAACTGTGCATAACAAAAGAAAAGAACGAAGATTCATTATTATTCTCCTCTGTGAATAAGGTGTACGGGCAGACCCGCGTGTCTGCCCTTTTTATTATCATTTACTCTTATCTCTGTATGACTTTTAAAGGGCATGGTCATCTTTTATGATAGTGA
>MFGW01000115.1:6871-8316 GCA_001780385.1 Candidatus Fischerbacteria bacterium RBG_13_37_8
GTTTAACAGTTAATTGCAGGGATTTAAATCCTGTGTTTTACATGGGATAGAGGCTTGCGGAATTTGTATTCCGGCAGAATCAAATCCGTAAGAACCTTCATCTGAAGCATTAGCCGGCACTATCAGAAAATAATAACTGCCGGTATCTTGCGCAAGAGAATAAGCAGTTCCGCTGATATTACAGTTCAGGTAAGCATGGTTATAACCTGTCCAGGGCAAAACACCACGATATAATTCATATGTGGAAACAGTGCAGGTTCCGCTTACTGCTGTCCATGCAAGGGCAAGATTCATTCCTGATTTTGATACCATTAAATTATTCAGTACTCTGCCGGGAGGAGTCATTCCTGCACAGGTATCACTGTAAACATCACAACCTTGCACCTTAACACCAGTTAATGTTATATCATCAACATACACTCCTTCTCTATTCACGGAGACATCAGTGTAATATTTCACTTCCACCCTGATATTTTTCCCGATGAATGAATTTAGGTTAAAGGTTGAATTACCCCAGAAATTACCGGTCGTATCTCCTGACCATCCTAATTCAGTACCGGTATTGCTGCATGTTGCACCTGCATTAGAATAAGTGCCTGTTTGGTACGCTTTTCCGCCTGAAGGAGAAACAAGTGTTCTTGTACCTCCCGTATCTAAATCAATAATGTGCACATGCGCCCTGTCGTACCAGGTAGGACCGGGTTCAATCGCAAACCAATTCGGTACCGTTAATGTAGAACTTGGGACTGCTGAATCAATCAGAACAGACGGTGATACCATAATATCACATTGATTATCAAGATTTTGTGATGAATGAACACTTTGGGTGCTCCCGCCCGGATTGACTCTTGCATTGCTCAAAACCCATGTTCCCTGCTGAACAGTCCAGCCCTCAAGATCAGTTTCAAAAGCCCACGTTTCTGTCCCGGTCACGCTATCAACTTCATGAATAAAATTAAATGTTTGCTGGTCGGGAGGAGATTGTCCCTGTGCCTGAACGGCAATATTGAAATCGCCTGTTTCCATACAGGTTGCTTTATTAGGACCTGCTCCAACCGTATAGGTAAACTGTGCATTGGTACTTCCACCTACCGGAATAGTGCCTACATTCATTGGCATAGGTGTGGTAACAGTAAGCCAGTTATCTACTGGAGTTATGGTCACCATAACATTTTGTGCCAACTGTGTTCCGACATTCTCAATAGTGACTTGCACTGTTGCTGTTTCGCAATTGTCAGCATACATATCATTATCACCGCCGGTCGGATTACTTGAAAAGAGATTACTGCCTGCCTGATACGCTGCACAAGTAGCACATTGCGTAGGAACTGCAGAAGCACAATTGCTCATCTTAGAAACACAGAATCCATCACTTGCTACTGCTTCGACATAATAATAATAAGTCGTACCTGCCGTGACATTTGTATCCGTCCAGGATGTACCCA
>MFGW01000115.1:8387-8602 GCA_001780385.1 Candidatus Fischerbacteria bacterium RBG_13_37_8
CCTACTACTGTCGTCCAACTTAAATTAACCTGCTGTACATCTGCTGTTGCAGTTAAGACAGGTGCAGCGGTGAAACATGCCTGGATGGGAATTGCCATTCCAGCAATTGTTCCAAGTATACCCCTGTAAATATCATACGTGACCGGCAAATATACCGTGTTTGCTAATGTGTCTCCAGAAGTATGATAGTAGGGATTATTTTCAATAGCACCACA
>MFGW01000115.1:8937-21349 GCA_001780385.1 Candidatus Fischerbacteria bacterium RBG_13_37_8
CTGTAGGTATAATTATCTTCTTCTATATTAGTTCCGTAATGGTACGATTGTGCCTGCTGCAAAGCAAAATCATATCCCTTTGCCGCAACATCTCCATTGAACAGCCTGGTTGAATACCGTGAAGAAATAGTGTATGTAGTCCCGCTAATAACTATTGGCTCAACACCGGATAATTTTTCTATCCAGTCTACCCACTGCGATTGATTAGTCCTGCTTATTAAATCATTAATAGTCGCATTATAACCACAGTTATACGGTATCAATGACGCTTGTTCCTTTACATAATGCTCCTCATGCAATAATTTTATTGCATGATACCCCTGGTCAATCCATTGCACCGCCTCATCTTCCTGCATTTGCAATAATACCTCATTTGTACTTCGATGCAATATTCGATCATTCCATCGTTGCGGGATTTGTTGATCCTCGCTCATTTCAAATAAATAAAATGATCTATCTTTCATTACTTCTTTATATACTATGGTAAATTTCATTCCATTTGCAAAAGCAATCTTCTGCTGCGTATCATTCCATTCAGCAATAAAATATGCGCCACTCCTCCAGATATAAGGAAGATTGCTGTTCAACAAAACAGACTCATAAGAGCTATCCAGCACTACTAAATCCTTCCAATCATGATCTTTTGAGATTACAAGACACGAACATATGAACATACAAATAATAATAAATAGTATGCTTTTTAGTTTCATAATATATACACTCCTTTTGTCTATTTTTCCTGCCATATCCTGGCATTTATCTTTAATTTATTATTTTCTACTTCACTACAGCTTAATTGCATTTTATATCGAAAAATATGTCATGTCAATCAAAATCAACTCGAGGTTAAGATTAACCTCAACATTGACCTTTCTATTAAACACTTATTCTATTGATTATTTATTTTTTTTGAATTACAATTTACATGAGGATTAAAATATATGGCAAAGAGCTATTATAGGAGTTTTTGGCAGTGGAGAACCCTCAATATATGAAAAAAGTTTATTATGTAATATGGGTGTTATGTATCTTCTGTACCACAAGCGGATTTTTAGTAGCTGTTGATGATAACCAATCTGATAAAGATGCCAATGCAGCAGAAATTGAGAGTAAAACCGTAACCCAGGACGAAGAATCAATTCAGCAATCTATTATGTATGATCCTCATTATTGGATTTATCTTGACGATCAATTCGAACGGTTAGTATTCACCAATTATGTAACAAAAAATTCTTATCTGAGCAACAACATGGGAACATTTGTGATTGAACAATATAAAGGTGGATCTGAGGACTTATTTCAAGTAAAAAAGGAAGGAACAAAATTAGGATTTTTTAGAATATATAATGACAACACTGGTTATATTCAAGGTATGAAAGTGGGGTCATCCGGACTATTAATGAGTTCTGGAGCTATTTACTTAGATGGTACGCAGGGTTTGCAAAATCAGATAGGGGGATCATGGCCTTTACTAATTAAAGATAATAATGGTACCGGTATTAATTTTACTACAACTGAAGAAATGATATATAATCCTTACAATGGTTTTATCGAAATTAATCCTATGATTGATAATTTGGATATTGACCAGGTAACTACTTTATTGGTATTAGAGCCAAAAAATAGTTTTGGATTACCGCCAACGGGTGAGAGTGGAAGCCGATTATGGGGTATGAGGTGTAATTTACCGGCAGGTGAACCTGATCCGGATATAACTTTTGGATGCATAAGGCAATCATATGGGTATTACTGGTCATGGTACTCTAACAATACAATTCGCATGAGTGTGAATGCTTTGAATGATGATATTTTGCAACTTTATAGTGGAAATATAAGCACTGCTGTTGAAAAGGTACGTTTTGATAAGGATGGAGATATAAGCAATCCTGATCCTGGAAAGGCTGTCTATATAGAGGACACGGAAGGAATCAAGGTAAAATTTGCACTACAAATAGAGCTGGAAACTGAGCTTGGCATATGCGATAGTCTGGTGCGAGGCACCTTAAAAGGAATCGCAGGCAATTATGGTCAGGCAGATGCTTTATATTTTTGTCAAAAGATGGCAGACGGCTCCTTTCAGTGGATCGAAAAATAGTGAATACCAGGAATTGAATAAAGCATTTATTGCATAATAGAGATACCTACAAAAGAGCATACATAAAAAAAAGGGGGCTCGATTTCTCGAGCCCCTTATGTTTTTTATGTTATGGTTAACCTAATTGCATGCTGTTAAGCTTTGTGCAAAGCAAGGAGTAGCTGCCTGTGGTACTTGTGTACCAGCAGAATCTGTTCCATAAGAGCCTTCACTGGCTGTATTACGTGGGACAACAAGGTAGTAATAGCTGCTTGCCGGATTAGTATCTGTATAGGTAAGGCCTGATACAGAGCAACTTAGCGATGCATGGTTGTAAGCTGTCCATGGAAGAGCGCCACGATAGACACCATAACCGGTAACGGTGCATGTGCCGCCTGGTGCAGTCCAGTTCAAGACAACATTAGTACCTGATTTCGTTGCCGTAAGGGTATTGAGTACCCTTCCTGGAGGAGTAGGACCAGTTGTACAGGCTGACCCGTAGAAAATTCGTACATCATCTATCCACCAGCCGCCGCTTGTAACAGAAGCGTCAGTACCATAGGTAAATCTCACCGTAAAATTACCGCCTATATAAGTTGTCAAGTCTGATTGATAGAGGGTCCATGTAGCATTGGTACCAGTAAAGGTAGGTTGTCCTGCAGCACCAAGACATGCCGGAGCGCCGCTGCCTTGTACTCCAGGGTAGTTAGGTGTCAGATTGAGTTTTGTAAACGTAGTACCGTTGTTCGAGCCATAGACAATACCATCATCCCATCCGGTTTCAATCTGGTGTCGAGTCCAGAATTCCAATTTGGGATTAGCAATCGCTGGTGGAATAGCAACCAAACTGGTCTTTGTAATGGTATTGCATGCCTGGCTATTCAAGTTATTTGACCATGCTGAATGAGTAGGTGAATGAGCTTGCGCAGTGTTGTTCCATACCCAGTTAGCTGAAACCGTCCAATTGTTAGAACCTTCAAAATCATCCACCCAAATAACAGTATCAGGACCACTCGGTGTGGCATTTACTTTTACCGTATTTGCATCAACATCACCGCCATTGCAAGGACCTGCTCCACCAGTTCGTGAATCTTCTGCTCTCACTACGTAATAATAAGTGGTAGCATAAGTGATATTGTTATCCTGGAAGGAAGTACCAATTACACAATTTTGCAGGAGATTTGCTGGACCCGGTACAAAGAGAGGATCGGTGCTTCGGTAGACATTATATTTCAAAGTTGGATACGAGGGACAACTTGAAGTACCTGCATTCCATGTAACTGTAATGCGGCAGTTGGACTGCTGATCATTCGTTGCACTTGTAGCTCCCGCAAAACAAGGAGCAAGAGCACAATCTCCTGTTGGCACGACAGAAACCCAATTTGCCTTTGATGATTCACATTGCGATGATACAGTCGAAACTGAATAAGCGTAAGTTACGCCTCCTGAAACGGGGCTGTCTACATATGATGTTGTTGAAATATTTGTGGCTATTTGAGTTTCCTGTAATACTCCACAATTAGTTACTCTCCTGTAAACATTATACCCTAAAGCACCAGGCACCGAATTCCAGCTTACCGTAACCTGGTTTGGCGCTGTCGCTGTCGCTGTTAAATTTGAAGGTCCTGGATATGGTGGTGTTACTGTTGCACAATTGCTTGTTGGTCCTAAGCAGGAAGCATTGCTGCCCATTGGTTGTACCATGTAGTTGCTTTCTTTGCAATCCAAACCTACATCGGTGTAAGTAAGTTGTGTGCTTGGTACCTGCGCGATCTTTATTTTCGCATGGTCGCATCCCATGATACCGACTGATTTAAATATCCAGTATGTTGATGTATTCGGTACAGCCGTCCAGTTCAGCACTGCTCCATTTGCTTGAGCTGTAACTGACAAAACAGGAGCTTGTGTTGGTCCACTGCTGCATCCGCTGTTCTGTGGGGTTGGCGTTGCGCAAGCTATCGCATGCCTGTTATGCGAATTATAAATCGCGGTCATGTGCGGTGTTCCATTGTTTAAATTTCCATCATCATCATCCGCAGTGATGAACTGCTGGTAAGCAGAGGTTGCAGCACATCCGTCCGAATTCGGACATGAACATGCATACCAATTTGTTACCAATCCACTGCCGATATAAAGAACTCGTTCTGCCACCTGAAATGCTGTTTGTCTATCTAAATTAAATGGCGCTACCTGTAAATCGCGTGCTGCTAAATCCCAGATTGCTTCCGCGCCGGGCGCATTCTCGCAATGCACTTCTTTTCCGCATGGGCCACCGCCACCACCACAATTAGTACATACAAAATTAGCCGCGGTAGAGGGAACACCTGTCGCATGCTTCGCATAATCCGAATCGCGTATACCGGTGCATCCTAAACAACAATTCCCATATCCATTGCAATTATACCCGTATGAAGTACCGGGATTACTCGGGCAACTTGTCCATTGTCCACAGCTACGGTCTAATGTCCACCAAAATCCTCTGCCGATACATGAATTGTGTAACCGGATTGAACATACCGCATCTGCTATTACTTCGACCGGACTGCTCATCGTACCATTTGCATCATAATCATCCAATCCATGACCCCATTCATGATCAAACACTGCTGCGATCTCTCCCGTATTCCGGCATCCTCCCCCGGAACGGAAGAAATTCATGCTGTTACCTCCATAATTCGCATTGCAGGTGCTCTGGACATTCACATTTGCCGTAATACAGGCAACTCCACTGCAGTCCAACCAACCATAATTAATCCAGGCACGTGCATTCCGGTTGATATTGGTCAACTCTGCCGAGGCTGAACGCGCGGAAAATGTGTCACCGGTTGAATGACCCGCCGGTACCGTGCAGTCATGCTCGCCATTCGTCCCACCTAAATCTAAATCTCCCGTCGCAGAACTCTCACTTGCTGCACCGCAATCCGTTCCTATAGTAATATAACGCGTATCAAGTGTCGTAACTACAGTCCCCGATGTCCAGTCGTATCGTCCATTGATATCTGTGTAATTATTCGGAGCTGCAAATCCGGTATTTACAAATGGCATCCCATATTGAACTGCACAACCATCGGGACAACATCCATCACAACTGAGCGGATATATCATTCCCACTATCTTTCTTAATGCCCATTGCGTCGTATCCTGAAATGCTACTATCCTTCCATCATGCGCATCTACTAATACTTCCCATATATTCAAATATCCTTCTCTCTTAAATGTGTACGCCCACACCAACCGGTAATTGTATCCTTCTCCTACTGCACCTGCCCAATATACAGGCGCCACTGGCAGCAATTCTAAATGTGCTTTCTCAACAAAACTGTCACTCGGTGACATTCCTCCAATAAAATTAAATCCTCTATACAATGCATCTTCTTCTGTCAATGAAGGATGAAAATCCACATCAATATCACCCCATTTGTCTAATCCCCATAATACAATATTACCATGATTAATCGCTAATGCTATTGCTGCATCACGCACCGGCATCCCATTTACCTCACGTTTTATAAATACGTGCCAGATATTTCTTCCGTCCGTATTCGTTACCCGTACTTCTCCTAGTTCATTAAAACTTATTCCTAACACTCGCGCGTTTGATCGTAGAAAATCAAGCACTAATTGACGTACTTCTTTCTCACCTACTGCCTCTACTTTGTACCCTAATTTCATCGAAAGCCCTTCCAACGTAACAACATTCCCATCTCCCGTTCCTGGTATAATTGGATTCACCGTTACTAACGTAGTTGGTCTTCCCGAACGCGGATCAATATAAACTTGACTTCCTGCATTTTTTGCCAAAAATTCCTGCCACACATCTCGATTCGCTAATTGAGATAACACTTCATTCAATGATATATTGGTTTGACTGATATACATTTCGTCTGCTCTAAATTCTAACTTTTCCATATCACTTTTTTCGGCTCTCTCTTTAAAAGCATAGGTAACGTTCACTACTACAATTATTAGCATCAACATTAACAACATGCTAACACACTTTGAAAACAAATCTTTCATAATACCTCCTTTTTAAATTAGTTTAGCAAAAACACTAGGATAAACCAGTGCTTCGCAATTGCTTCCATTACATATTTCCAATATTCGGATAGCTTTACGACCGGAAAAATTTAAACAAAAAAAACCCCTACCCCTCTTTGTCCTTTCGGAACACTTTACTTTCACATCGCTACTCATAAATTGTGGTTACCTTCATTTTATCCCTTCGAAGGGCTAAATTGAGTGTAAAACCACGATTCGAAACGCTTACAGTTTTAGCTTATCACAGCTTTTTATCAATGTAAATAGGTTTTTAGGGGGTGCTTAAAAATATTTTTCAATAGCTAAAATCAATGACAGCTTTACAAAATATACCTGCTGAGATCTTCGTCCTTAATAATATCTGCAAGCATCTTTTTTACATATTCTTTAGTAATTACTATCGTTTGATTTTGTATCTCAGGTGCGTTAAATGATACTTCATCAAGCAATTTTTCTAATACGGTATGAAGTCTTCGTGCACCAATATTCTCCGTTTTATCATTTACATACGATGCAGAATAGGCAATCTCCTTTATTGCATCGTCATCAAATTGCAGGAATACATATTCTGTTTCGAGGAGCGCTTTATATTGTTTGATTAATGCATTTTGGGGTTCTTTCAAAATACGGATAAAATCTTCTGCAGTCAGTGAATCTAATTCCACACGTATCGGAAATCTTCCCTGCATTTCAGGAATTAAATCTGAAGGTTTCGATACATGAAATGCCCCGGCAGCTATAAATAATATATGGTCAGTTTTTGCCATTCCATAACGGGTATTTACCGTTGTACCTTCAATAATAGGAAGTAAATCTCTCTGTACCCCTTCCCTGCTTACATCTGGTCCATGACCGGTTTCCCTGCTTGCCACCTTATCTAATTCATCAATAAAAATAATACCTGATTGCTCCACCCTTTGAATTGCTTCACGAGCTATTTGCTCCATATCAAGTAATTTTTCCTGTTCCTGGAGCGCTAAATATTCCAATGCCTCCTGTACCTTCAATTTCCTCTTTTTAGTTTTTCCACCCATCAATCCTGGCAGCATTTCTTTAATGCTGACATCGATATCTTCTATCCCCGTATTACTGAATATTGAAAAAGATGAGAAGTTTTTTTCCTGTATTTCAATCTCAACAATCCGGTTATCCAGTTTTCCCTCTTTGAATTGCTGTCTAAGTTTTTCCCTTGATTCATTATAGCTGTCCTGCATGGTGACACGTTCTTCAGGGATAACATTATGGGGAGGTTTATAGGGCAACAGAATATCCAGCAATTTTTCTTCCGCATGTTTAAGCGCCCTGTCTTTTACATTAGCTACCTGTTCTACCTTTACCATTGAAACAGATATATCAACAAGGTCTCTTATCATGGATTCTACATCCCTGCCTACATAACCTACTTCGGTATATTTGGATGCTTCCACTTTTAAGAACGGCGACTTTACAAGTCGCGCCAGTCTCCTCGCAATCTCAGTTTTTCCTACTCCCGTCGGTCCCATCATAATAATATTCTTAGGCGCAATTTCTTCCGCTATCTCAGGCGGCAAAAATTGCCTGCGCATACGATTGCGTAATGCAACCGCTACAGCACGTTTCGCCTGTATCTGGCCAATTATGTACTTGTCAAGTTCCTTGACTATCTTCGCAGGCGTTAATTCCGGGTCTAAAACCGGCTCCTTTAATGATACTAATGCTTTTATTTTCATAATGTTTCAACCGTAACGTTTTCATTGGTAAATATACATATAGTCGACGCTATTTTCAATGCTTCAAGAGCAATTTCTTCAGCATTCAGATTAGTGTGCCTTATCAATGCTTTTGCTGCTGCCAATGCGTACGGGCCCCCTGAACCAATGGCAAGTATCCCCTCGTCAGGTTCTATCAGATCACCATTTCCCGATATAAGATAACTATGATCCTTATCTGTCACTATAAGCAATGCTTCAAGTCTGCGCAATATCCTGTCAGTTCTCCAATCCTTCGCTAATTCTACCGATGCTCTTTGTATGTTGCCCCTGTATTCCTGGAGCTTGTTTTCAAATTTGGTATAAAGTGTAATCGCATCTGCTGCTGATCCTGCAAAACCTGCCAATATGTTATCGTTGTATAATTTCCGTATTTTCTTGGCTCCTTGTTTAATTTTCGTCTCTCCTATAGTAATCTGACCATCTCCCGCCATTGCCACTTCATTATTATGCCGTACCGATATTATTGTTGTTGATCGTATCATAATTATTCTACCAATTATAAATAAATGCTATTCCTGCTACATTATAAAATATTGATAAAGCTATTTGCACAGCTTCACCTGCTGTTTTCTTATCATAATTGATTTCCTCATTTTACATGAAATACCATTTAGAGGCAAGTAACCAAATAAACACTGTCATTATGAGTCCCGCGCCATCGGGACGTAATAATCCTTAACAATATGCCCCCTATAATATGATAGGAATTAATACGTCTTGCGCTTTGTTCACTCCATTCTAGAATTCATTTTCTTCTTGCCGGGTCCTTTTGAACGACAATGCCAAATAAAAAGAAGCGCCCTCACTATGAGATTCCTCTTTCGTAACTTGAGATGCACCTCTACTTCATCTATTTCTTTGCCAACTTGACCCCACTCTCTATCGATTGTATGGTCTGGGTACGGTCGCGCTTGCTGTGTAAAAACGATACGAAACATGTCTCAAATTGCGATGGCGGAAAATAAATACCATGCTCCACTAACTTCCAGAAAAAAGATGCGTATTTCTCAGTGTCAGCTTTCTTTACCTCATCAAAATTCCTGGGTCGCTTGTCAAGAAAAAAACAGGTGAACATTGAACCAATATGATTGACAATGACTTTCTGCTTGTATCTATGAAATACATCGGATATCTCAAAGTAAAAATCGTCCAGTGAATCACTCAGCTCTTTGTAATTTTTGTGTTTCAAAGCGCTTAGAACTGCACTGCCTGCTTCCATGGCAAGCGGATTTCCTGATAATGTTCCTGCCTGGTAAACATCACCTTCCGGCGCCACTAACTCCATAATCTCTCTTCTGCCTCCATATGCACCTACCGGAAGTCCACCACCTATTATCTTTCCTAATATGGTAAGATCAGGCTCGATGCTATAAATATTCTGTGCACCGCCGTAACATAATCTGAATCCTGTTATTACTTCATCAAAAATTAAAAGTGTCTTATGCATTTTGCAAAGCTTCGATAATTTTAATAAATAATCTTTTTCGGGTAATACCAATCCCATATTTGCTGCAACAGGTTCCAGGATAATGGCAGCTATTTCTTTTCCCTGTTTCTCGAGTGTTCGCTCCACAGCCGGTATATCATTGTATTGCAGACTGATTGTATTGCGTGCGCTTTCAGATGAAATTCCACGTGATGAAGGAATACCATACGTAGCAAGACCAGAACCTGCTTTAACCAACAGGTTGTCATAATGTCCGTGGTAGCATCCATCAAATTTTATTATTTTTTCCCTGCCAGTATAAGCACGTGCTACCCGTATTGCACTCATTACCGCTTCCGTCCCAGAGTTAACAAAGCGTATTTTCTTAATGCTTGGTATAGCAGTTATTATTAATTGTGCAAGTTTCACCTCTGCATAAGTACAGGTACCAAATGAAGTACCTTCATCAGCAGCAGCTTTGATAGCGTTCACTACTGCCGGATAACTGTGTCCGAGTATTAATGGACCCCATGATCCAACATAATCAATATATTCATTGCCATCCACATCATGCAATTTGGATCCTTTACCACTATGCATAAATATCGGATTTCCTCCTACACTTTTAAAGGCACGAACAGGACTATTCACTCCTCCCGGCATTAATTTCTGTGCCTTGGTAAAATATTGTTGCGATTTTATTAAATTCATAATCACCTCTCATACGAAATTTTCATTCTAAGTTATGTTGTTGTTGTTGTCAATATTAAAAGACTGTCATTATGAGTCCCGCGTCAGCGAAACGTAATAATCCGTAACGGACAGTGCTTCTAGTACGTTAGGGCTTGTCACGTTTGCCTCCGGCAAACTCACAATGACAAGACCTCAGCCACGGATACGTCAAAGTCGGCGCAAGTTCAACATTATATTAACGTTATCAAAAGGCTCAATTTCTTGAATAATGAGCACTGGTCTTCATCGTGCGCCGACTTTGACGATGCCGTGAGACCTCAGCGATTCCCTATTCCCTATTCCCTATTTGTTTGATATAATGGTATGCAATGAACTTGATTAAATGCAAGGTTTTATCAGTAACAGTATTTTTTATACTCTGTATAGGTATCATCACTGCTAGTAATGACCAGGAACAATTAGCGGTCAATCTCGATTATTATGATGAAGTAACGCTGGTTAACATATATGTAACGGTCACGGATAATAAAAATAATTTCATCAGGGAATTATTAAAGGAAGATTTTATTGTTAAGGAAGATGGCAAGGTTCAGCAGATATCTCATTTCTCAATAGAAAGTCCTCCTCTTGTAGTTCTTCTTCTCATGGATGGCAGTGGAAGCATGCAGGAAGAAGTTTGTAAAAACCTGCAAAAGGTTGATATAGCAAAAAATGCAGCGCTTGAATTTATAAAAAGATTTCGTCCGCAAGACAAGTATGGCATTATCACCATTGAGGATTATGCACGTGTTTCATGCGAACCTGTTTCCTCCACATTTGAAGTAAAGAAGGAACTAATTTTTTTTGAAGCTAAACCAAGAAACACAGCATTATACGATGCGATATATTATGCATCAGAATTATTACAGAAATATCCCGTATCACGTAAAGTAATAGTCATTTTTTCTGATGGTCTTGATTCTGCAAGCAGGGTAACCTTTGAAGAAGCGCTTAATGCGGCGATTGCACAAGATATAGCTATTTTTGGTTTTATTACGGCAAAATTAACTGACAGGCCTTCATTGCGCGGATATTCGACTCTTGATGAAATAGCAAAACAAACTGGTGGCAAATTGATCATACCATCAACAATAGAAGAAACTGATAAAAAAATTAATGAACTTGAAGATGAATTATTCAATGTATACAGCATAGCATATAAGCCGCAAAAAACAAATGAAAAATCCTCCAGGTTTCACAAGCTTGATGTCAAAATAATAGAGAGGAATGCAAAGCTTCGTCACAAGAAAGGCTATATTAATTAACAGGAGTATTTTTTATTGAGATGAAACGGGCGCATCATTATTTTCATGTACTTATGATTAAAAATAGTTTGCATTAGTAAGAGTTGAATGAATACATCAAATAATAAGGTAAAAGAAGCATGGAATGCATAAAATGTCATTTCAGCAATCCGCCGGGGATGAAATTTTGTGGAAATTGTGGAAATCCACTAATACAGCAGCTTGAGGATGAAGAGAAGAAAATAGTAACAATTCTTTTTGCAGATTTGAAGGGATATACCACGCTTTCGGAGCAAATGGATCCGGAAGATATCAAAGAATTGATGGATAGTATTTTTCATCAAATCACAGAAATCATAGAAAATAATCATGGTTATGTAGACAAATACCTTGGGGATGGAGTGATGGCATTATTTGGTGCACCGATAGCCCATGAGGATGATACCGAAAGGGCGGTGGCTGCCGGAATAGAAATACAGGAATTTGTAAGTGCTTTCAGCAAAAAGAAAAATCTGCCGTTAAGTCTGCGCATCGGTATAAATACTGGAGAAGTAATTGCCGGGCATGTTGGAAAAGGCAGGGCGAGAGATTATACCGTTATGGGAGATGCAGTTAACACGTCACAAAGGTTACAGGAAGCCTGCATTCCTGGCAATATACTAGTTTCTGAAACTACAAAAAAAATGATCGAAAAAGCATTCGTTTTAAGTCCGCCTAAAGCACTGCAACTCAAGGGGAAAGCTGAATTGATAAATGCTTACCAGGTTGAGGCAAAATCATCCAAACCAATATTCCAGGCATCTGCTTTCATTAACAGACGAGAGGAACTTGAATATTTTCTTAAATGTTATCAAACATCTGTTCTAAAACAAAAACCTGTTTTTTGTCTTTTAACAGGTGAACTTGGAATTGGGAAAACAAGACTCATACATGAATTTGCTGATCAATGTCTCAGCAAAGCACCACTGCCATATATTTTCTGGCCACAATTATCATTCTATGAAAATGCTCCTTTTCATGCCTTGGGAGCTCTCCTGCTAGAAATTTTTGGAATCAAAAATAGCAATAATCTTGTTCATGCCAAAACATGCATAAAAAAAACATTATCCGACCTGGAATATTCTGCTTCTGAAATAAATATGGACGA
>MFGW01000115.1:21506-21664 GCA_001780385.1 Candidatus Fischerbacteria bacterium RBG_13_37_8
AAAAATCGACCGAAACTTATATCCTGGCACACGTTGAAGGTAATCCATTATTCCTTGAAGAAATGCTTAAGGGAATCAAAGAACAGGGAGCACTTCCAGTCAACGCCAATCGTTCAAATGAAGAAAAAACACAGCTTATTTCTATACCCCATACATTG
>MFGW01000115.1:21679-22196 GCA_001780385.1 Candidatus Fischerbacteria bacterium RBG_13_37_8
TCACGCATTGACGCACTTCCTGATAAAGAAAAAGAATTGCTCCGCTGCGCTTCTAATATTGGAAAAAGCTTCCCGGTTGAATTGCTGCAATTCCTTCTGAAAAGGAATGTAAAAAAAGAAATCCAAAATCTTGTCCAAAAAGAATATATCAGTCATCATACTGAAAAATTATCTTCTGATACCACCTGGTACCACTTCAGACATATTCTCTTCTGGGAACTTATCTACAGCAGTTTGCTAAAGAAAACAAAAAAACCGCTTCATAATAAAATTGGTCAATGGCTGGAACAAAAAATTCCTTTAAATGATATTCAATTATTATTGTCTATTGCATTTCATTTTGAACAGGCTGAAAATTTTATCAAGTCATCCCTCTATTATGAAATGGCAGGAGATATAGCCGCCGAAGCATTTTCAAATGCAGATGCAATAAAATATTTTTCAAAATCAATAGAATTATCCAATAAAGAAAAAATTCAGAATACAGGTTTATTCATTAAAAACGCTGAAATAAAAA
>MFGW01000115.1:22208-22351 GCA_001780385.1 Candidatus Fischerbacteria bacterium RBG_13_37_8
AACAATGTGAAGCACGCACAGATCTTCAAGTGGTTATTTCATTGACAGAAAAAAAATCAGATAAAGATAATCTTGCCTTTCGCAGCAAAGCGCTTCGATTGCTCAGTAATATTTCACTTGTGCAAGGAGAATTTGCTGATTCA
>MFGW01000115.1:22378-22520 GCA_001780385.1 Candidatus Fischerbacteria bacterium RBG_13_37_8
TTAGCTACGCAACATAATTTGAATGAAGAAATTGCATACTGTCTTATTTTACTTTCTCATGTTCACCGGTATGGCGGCGATTATACACTTTCACTTCAATACTCCAATAAAGCATTGCCTCTTATGAACAAAACAAATGATT
>MFGW01000115.1:22533-26169 GCA_001780385.1 Candidatus Fischerbacteria bacterium RBG_13_37_8
CCAGCGCTAATAAAAAAATTGGACATATAGGCGGTATGGCTTCTACTTATAATAATCTTGGCGCTGTACTTTACTACCTCGGCAAATGGAATACATCATTAAAATTTCAGAAAAAAGCATTACGCTCCGCTGAAATTATTGGTGATAAGGAAGCACAAGCACTTAGTTTGAGCAATATTAGTATCTTGATGAAAAGTACAGGTAATTATAAAAAGGCACTTAAATTTGCCAATCAATCACTTTCAATGCGTAAATTAATCGGTGATAAAACAGGAGAAGCATTCAGCTTAAACAATATCGCCGCAATATTGATTGATTTGCGAGCTTCCAAAAAAGAAATAATGCCACTTTTAAAAGAAGCATTATCGATCAGTGAATCTATTGAATCAGCAGAACAAAAATCATACGCACTTACTTTGAAAGCTAAATTTTTAATACAGGAAAAGAATTATAAGGAAGCTCTTTTAACGGCAGAAGAAGCACATAACATCGCCGTTTCTATGCAAAATAATGAAAAAATACTGGAAAGCAGGTTCGTTCTGCTGGAACTTGCCCTACTTCAAAACGATAGCACTACTGTACGAAAAATTATTTCTCTTACTCTTACAAGAGCAAAACGCTTGAGACAGAAAAATTTGTATTTACTTGCCTGGTTCTATAAAGCCTGGTTCTTTTGCAGCATAAATAAATTACAGCAAGCACAAAAATTACTTTCTGCTATTATACAGCAATCAAAAGAAATGAATTACTTCCCTTTAACTCTTAGAGCTCTTCAACTGCTTCACCATGTATATAGTAAATCAGACAACAAACATAAAAGTAATGAAATTGAGGAAAAATTGCAGAATCTGAAAATGCAAATAGCAAATAAAATACCTCATGGTTATAAAAAAACATTAGATAAAAAAGAATCTTTAAATTAAATCATGGGAACTATTTATGAACATAAGAAAACCATTTTCACGAACTGCCAGGGATAAAATATATGCATTACTATATGCATTGCTTTATTTTATCATTGGTACAATAGTAATAGTGTGGATAAAAAGGTTTTTATCGATATTTTCTAAGAGCCAGGAAGTTGTTGCTGCATTAGCTGTGCTCTTACAATGGATTTATATTGTAATGAGCGCTTATATATTGTATGCATTACTTTATAAACTCAGGGGTAAGTATGAAATATCAGAGGAGGAACTGAGCAGAAGCGGTAAATTTTATAAATTGCAAATGAAAGAAGCATCTGATGCCATATTAGTCATTACGCACAACGGATATTTAATGGATGCTAATATGATGGCCTGTGAAATGCTCGGATTTAATAAGCAGGAACTCCTCCAGTCCAATCTTAAAAATTTCGCACAGGAACGAGACGCATCCGTCATTACGCACTATCTTGAACGGCTTAATTTACAGCAAAATATTCTTTTTGAATGTACTTTACTTGATAAAAACAAGAGAGAAATTGCAACGGAAATTAATTCAAAAATGCTGGATGATGGCACTGTTCAAGTAATAATTCGAGATGCAACACGTCGTAAAAAGATAGAGGAAGCTTTGCGGGAAAGCGAGGAACGATTCAGAAGTTTATTTGAAAATTCCACTATTGGTTTATACCGGACGACACCGGATGGACGGATACTAATGTGTAATCCTGCCTTAATTAAAATGCTTGGGTATGCATCATTTGAACAGCTTGTCATGCGTAACCTGGAACAAGAAGGATTCGAGCCTCAGTACAACCGCAACCAGTTCAAAAAACGAATTGAACATGAAGAAAAAATTATCGGCTTAGAATCTACCTGGAAAAAAAATGATGGCACTTATATTTATGTAAGGGAAAGCTCCATAGGTGTCAAGGATCAAAATGGCAAGATACTTTATTATGAAGGAACAGTAGAAGATATATCTGAAAAAAAACATGCAGAAGAAGCGCTTAAAGAAAGCGAAAAGAGATACCGAACACTTGCAGAAGCAGCACATGATATTATTTTTATTCTTGATCAAAAAGGTCAGGTCCAGTATGTAAATCAATATGGTGCTTCTTTTCTTGGCAGTGATTTTAAAAATATAATAGGGAAAAAACTCAATGAGCTTCTTCCTTCTTATTTTACCGATTATCATAAACGCAATCTGGATAAAGTATTCAGACTTGGTAAACCTATTTTTTTCATTGACCAGACTCCAGTGCGCGGAGAAGAAATATGGTTGGATACGCATCTCGTTCCTATCAGAGATGAGAACAATGGAATCACCACGGTCATGGGTATTTCACGGGATATCACCCAAAGGAAATTAGCAGAGGAAGAATTAAACAGAACTAAATCATACATTGAAAGTATTCTGAATAATGCCCTGGATCTTATTTTTACTCTTAAACCGGATGGTATGCCAGGATTTATTAATCCGCAATTAGTAAAAATTGCTGGCTACGATATCGAGCAAGCTAAAGAAATGCATTTTCTTGATTATGTGCCTGATTTCAGGAAAAATTTTGTTCATGAACAATGGAATAAAGTAATGGCAGGAGATTCGGTTCAATTTGAGACAGAAGTTATAAGGGGTGATGGTTCTTTAATGCATTGCTTAGTTTCATCTACCTATCTAAAAGATTATAATGAAATCCTCGTTGCGATTCTTGATATCAGCGAACGAAAAGCCATGGAAGAACAACTTATGCAGGCGAATCTCATTATAGAAAACAGCCCTGTAGTTCTTTTTGTAAAAAGGACAGAACCTGGATGGCCCGTAAACTATGTCTCAAATAATATAGCGCAATTTGGCTACAATGCAGAAGAATTCTCTTCAGGACGTTTAAGATATGAAGATTTTATTTATTTTGATGACACGGAACGAATATCAAGAGAAATCACGCAAAATATAAATGAAGGCCGTAATGAATACAGGCAGATGTACAGGATTATCTGTAAAAATCAGGAAATCAGGTGGGTTGATGACTGGACTTTTATTAAAAAAGATCAGAAAGGTCTTATAGCACATTACCAGAGCATTATTCGTGATATAACAGACCGTAAACGTGCGGAAGAACGTTTAAATTTTCTTGCTTATCATGATGCTCTTACTGGTTTGCCAAATCGTCTCCTTTTTAATGACCGTTTAAATCAATCACTGGCACGTGCTCATATTCGTAAAGAAATGGTAGGCATTATGTTGCTTGACCTGGATCATTTCAAAGAAGTAAACGATACGCTAGGTCACGATATTGGAGATATATTATTGCAGGCAACGGCCGAGCGGCTCAAAGCTTGTATTCAAGAAAGTGATACGATCGCCCGGTTGAGCGGAGATGAATTTACCATTATAATTCAGGATATTGTCAGCGTTAAGGATGTAGAAAAAATAGCCCGTACAATAATAGATTCTTTCGCACATCCCTTTATCATAGATTTTCACGAGTTGCATGTCACCGCCAGTATTGGCATCAGTATCTATCCTCTTGATGGTGACAGAGGAGATAATCTCATGAAAAATTCTGATGTTGCCATGTATCGAGCAAAAAGCCTTGGAAGAAATAATTACCAATTTTTTGAATATTCCATGAATGTGGCAGTATCTGATCGATTAGCCCTTGAGAAATATTTGCGCAAAGCAGTAGAAAAAAAAGAACTCGTCGTTCAC
>MFGW01000115.1:26181-27248 GCA_001780385.1 Candidatus Fischerbacteria bacterium RBG_13_37_8
ATTGATCTAAATTCAAATAAAATTGTAGCTCTTGAAGCACTCGTTCGCTGGCAACATCCGGATATGGGTTTATTGCTCCCAATGAAATTTATCCCACTTGCTGAAGAAACCGGTCTTATTATTGGAATTGATGAATGGGTATTACGCACTGCCAGCGCACAAAATAAATTATGGCAACAAAATGGCTTGCCGCCTGTTCGTGTTGCTATCAATCTATCAGCCCGTGAATTTCTCCGTAAAGACTTGTCTGATATTATTATCTCATGCTCTCAAGAAACAGGTCTTGCCCCGCATTACATTGAAATTGAAATTACTGAAACAACCGCCATGATTAATCTCGAACATACAGCCGCAGTACTCAAAAAGCTAAAAGATCTTGGTGTACGAATTACAATTGATGATTTTGGTACAGGTTATTCCTCGCTTATTTATTTAAAAAAATTCCCTATCCATGCATTAAAAATTAACCAGCATTTCATTCATGAAATTGGCTCTAATCAGGATGATGCTGCCATTGTATCTGCAATAATAGCTATGGCACATAGCATGAATATAAAAGTAATTGCTGAAGCAGTAGAAACCTCCGAACAAATGAACCTCTTAAAAAAACTTAACTGCGATGAAATGCAAGGCTTCCTCCTCAGTAAGCCTATCCCTGCCGATGACATAACTCCCTTGCTGCAAATCGGAGAAATAATATTGGGGACTAGGGACTGGGGAATAGGGACTGGGGATTAGGGAATGGGGACTAGGGACTGGGGAATAGGGACTAGGGAATGGGGATTCTTTGCGAGCATTCCCGAACTGATTGTCATTATGAGTCCCGCGTCAGCGGGACGTAATAATCCATAACGGACTATTCTTGTTATATTCCGATAGGGATTGTTACGTTTGCCTCCGGCAAACTCACAATGACAATGCGTTCGGGATTGCTTCGCATTCCTTCGGAATGCTCGCAAAGAATCCCCATTCCCCATTCCCTAATCCCCAGTCCCTAGTCCCCATTCCCCCATAAGCGCTCAAATAAGAGGTGTTGACATTACGGAAAATATAATGTATAATATTTC
>MFGW01000116.1:0-164 GCA_001780385.1 Candidatus Fischerbacteria bacterium RBG_13_37_8
GTATACTGCTCTTTGCCGGCAAACAGGAAGCAGATATTGTCGCCAAGATTTTGGAGTTTATCCCGGAATATAAGCCGATGGTAGAAAATCTTTGCGCTAAAACAACCGTGCGTCAAATGGCCGGCCTGATGAATATCTGCAGGGTGATTCTGGCAAATGATGCC
>MFGW01000116.1:234-1035 GCA_001780385.1 Candidatus Fischerbacteria bacterium RBG_13_37_8
GGCCTAAAATTTGGGGGCCACTCTCTCAAGGCAGTAAGGTAGTTTCCAAGGCCAAAGGTAAAGTAGGCATGGCCCAAGACATAAAAGTAGAAGACGTAATCAGGGCGATAGAGGCAGTTTTGGCGTGAAGAATCTAAAATTTAAAAATGACTAATTTGCAGCGAGATATCCGGAATTGGTGGAATACACATCCTATGGTTTATGATTGGAAGAAAACTTTGCAAGTAGACGATGGAAATCCCCAATTCTTTGCAGAGATAGACAGGCGCTTTTTTGAGGCGGATTTTTTTGCCCAACGGCCGGGAGAGGCACCTTTCTCCAATTTAATTGATTACAGAGGGCTCAAGGATAGGAAAGTATTGGAAATAGGCTGTGGGGCAGGAGCATTAGCCGCGATATTTTCCAAGCAAGGTGTTTTAATAACAGCCGTAGATCTGACATGGCAGGCAGCCAGGTATACTAAACGCCGTTTTGACGTCAACAAGTTAAAAGGTAATATCCTGCAGATGGACGCAGAAACCCCGGGATTTAAGGATGCCAGTTTTGATTTTATCTGGTCTTGGGGCGTAATCCATCATTCTGAAGATACACAGCGCATAGTTTCAGAAATTTATCGGGTATTGAAGCCCGGAGGCAAAGCGGCAATTATGGTCTATAATAGAAATTCCATCCATTTTTGGATAAACCTGGTGATAATCAGGGGCATATTGTGCGCAAAACTCATTACCCATTCTGTGCAGGAAATCTGCAACCGCTATTGCGACGGCTTAATAGCCAAATATTATACGCCTGAGCAGATAA
>MFGW01000116.1:1421-1634 GCA_001780385.1 Candidatus Fischerbacteria bacterium RBG_13_37_8
GGCCAATTTTTTGTTCTTTTTGAGGAGTAGTATGGCATGATTCGCACTGTCTTTCTGCAAAGGGGGAGTGTTGCACGGCATCGCGCTGCAATCCTGCAGTTTCAGTCCCGTGAGGATCGTGACATTTGCTGCATTCGAGTTTATCCACAGGCTGGTTTCCGTGTTTTTTCAGTAGGTCTTTATCGATTTCATGGCATGTTTGGCAGAGTTGTG
>MFGW01000116.1:1756-2267 GCA_001780385.1 Candidatus Fischerbacteria bacterium RBG_13_37_8
CAGGTGAAGCACAAATCATTTCCTTTGGTTGTCAGTTCAATAGTTTTTGCGGATGGTTCATGACAGGTAGAGCATTGTTTTTCTGCAAAAGGCACGTGGAGGGAAGTGCCTTTCAGTAACGATTTCTGTTCACTGCCATGAATTTCATGACAGGATTCGCATTTTGATACTGCAACATTAATATTGTCATGCTTTTGGATTGCATTTTTTTCATCATGACATTGAAAACAGAGTTCGGGAGTGCGTTTGACTAACAGCTTTTTAAATTTGCTGGTATGTGCCTGGTGACAATTTACACATGATTCTTCAACAGGACTATGCGGGAAGGCATATTTTTTCTCAAATTTTTCATGACAGGAATAACAAAGGATATTCCCCGCATAAAACATTTTTATTTTGCCATCTTTTGGTTTTAGATGGCATTGCTTGCAATCTCCGTCCAGAAAAGGTTTATGAGCATTTTCCGATTTCATTAATTTTCGTGATGGGCTGAAATGTGGATTATGGCACT
>MFGW01000116.1:2294-2906 GCA_001780385.1 Candidatus Fischerbacteria bacterium RBG_13_37_8
CATCGTGTTTATCTTTTAATTTTTGATCTTGCTCATCACCATGGCAGCCTGCGCAAAGGGTATTTACCGGTTTAATGAGAAGAGGGCGAATAGTGGATGAATGAGGTTTATGACAGGTGGTGCATTCTTGAGCAGCCGGTGCATGTACCGATGGTAATTTCAAGCCTTTTGCAAACTCATCATGGCAATTAATACAGAGCTGTGCACCACTTTCCGATAGTGTCATCTTTTCGCCCGATTTTGTATGGCAGCTATCGCAGGTACCTGAACTTACCGGTTGATGAAAGGACTCCTCTCTTAATAATTTCTCCTGGTCACTTCCATGAGTATTATGACAATCATAGCATTTTATTGCATCAAGTTGAAAAGGAGCATGCTTGTTCAGCAATTTTTTTTCAGCAAAATCATGACATTGAGAACACGTTTTGGAAACGGATTCCAGCAATAATTTTTCATTATCACTCGCGTGGGCATTATGACATCCTTCACAGCCTGATTCCATCGCCGGATGAGGATATTTGGCGCCAAGTGCTTCCTTGATAGTAGTATGACATCCGAAGCAAAGTTCCGGGATTTTTGCGGTCAACAGTTTTTCTATATTCGAAGTATGTG
>MFGW01000116.1:2934-5364 GCA_001780385.1 Candidatus Fischerbacteria bacterium RBG_13_37_8
TGAGACAGGTTTATGTACTGTTTTCATTTTTAGAGAATCAGTCAAGGCGCTGTGACAGGAAAAACAAATTTCCCGGGCATCTTTTGTCAATGAGATGTCAATTTTATCATTAATTTTTTGCACGAGGTGACACGCATCACATTCTGCTACACTGAATACACCATGCTTTATTTTTTCTTTCATTATGCCCGAATGGCATTTCAGACATTGGCCCGGTTCAGTCTTTTTTAACTTGGGATGTGTGGCGCCCCATACAACAACCGCAGTTAGTATTGAAAAAACTATGAAAACACTCTTTCTAATACTGATTCTCATTTTTTTATTACCTCGCGACAGATTTTTGTCACTTTTTTCTATCATAGCTCACCAGCTTTGTCAATTTAAATCAGGGTGCTGCAGCTTCAAAGCTTGAAGATGCTGCTGGGCTTTAGCAGCCCACATACCTTTTGGAGATAAAGCAAGATAGGCTTCCCATTCAGTTATAGCATCCTTATAATCACCGGTCTTTTCATATGCCAGCGCTAATCCATAATGTGCATTTTCAAAATCAGGATTTATTTTCAGGCAGCGCTTATTATATGCAACAGCTTTTGCCATATCATTTAAATCATAATAAACAAACGCCACGTTATTCAACACTACGGGATTACTGCTATCAAATTTCATAATATATTCATACTCGTCCAATGCTTCCTCAAATTTCCCTTCGGCAGTGTACCTGAGTGCCTTGCTAAATCGTTCCTTCAGGGAGGCAATATTCTTATGTTGATAATCTTCCCATTTTTTGGTCAAATCCGAATATTTTTCAAGCTTCCCTGTTTCCGAATACAATTTGATGAGATGCTGGTATGCTTCTGGTAAAAATATTTTCATTTCCATGATTTTTTCATACATAGCTATAGCTTGCTTAGTCTTTCCTATTTTTTCGGATATCAGACCCAGGTAATAATAATTAAGGAAATCATTAGAATCCAATTTTACTGCTTTCCTGAAACTTTTCTCTGCTTCTTTGTAAAATTCAAGATTATACTGTGCAAAACCTAAACCTGCGTATGCTTTATCATTATTTTTTTTAATTGCAACAGCTTTCTCAAATTGAATTTTAGCATTATTGAAGTCCTTCATCTCATTATAAAGGTAGCCGAGTGCACCATATGCACGATATGAATTGTTCTTTGCTTTTAATTCAGCCGTTACCAGGAGTAATTTTTCAGGTGACAAGAGGTATCCTTTCAAATAATCCGGCGGTAAATCAGGCTTAACATATTTCACTTCAAACCGGTCGATCAATTTATTGAATTTGGCACATCTCTTTAAATATACCTGGCACACATCATCCCAGTAGACCAATACCCAATTCCTGTCAGGTAGTGAAATACTTGCAAGTTGTTCCGGAGAACCTGCTGAAAGCATCGTATGATTAGCTGGAAACATATTCAATTCCGGATAAGCAATAATTGCATAATCCAAATTATATTTCCGCTGATAATTATTCCATGCTTCAGTATTCGATTGACTATTCACGTATTCCATCAGCATATTTTCATTTGCAAAGCCACGTCCATCTACCAGGACCTTTTCATCCGGATACCTTTTGAATTCAAGATACCCGCCATAATGAAATGTATTGAAGACCCTGCCCTCAATATTATTATTTATGAGAAAATCTGTTCCATGCACCGGTACTAAATTCCTGTTAATCCCAAATCCGATTTGATAATCTCCCTGGTCAGCAAAATTAATCACTACTACATATATAATAATTGCGAGAGCGAGAGCTGGCTTAATTATCCTGACGAACACATGTCTCTTTTTTAAGGTAATCATCTCCAGGATGCGTGTACAATTCACTGCAATAATAGGAGAAGCTACCATAATAAATAACGACACATTCCTGAGCGCCTTAAAAGATAAGAATGCAAAAGCTGCAAAAAAAATAACAAATGATAACTGGAATTTGCGATAATTAATAATAAAGGAAAGAACGCCAGTTACGATAAATAAAGTTAAGATTAATGAAACATCATTACTTATGAGTGAATAAAATCCACCTAATTGCAATGGCTGCAATTCAGTAACCAGGCTTCTCAAAACTTTCATTTTTCCAAGCTGAAACGGTACAACAAGAGGCTCATAAAAATACGGATTCATTAAGCTGAACACGGCACATGTGGCAAAAAGCAGTGTGAGCCGGCTTAATTTTCCCGGTGAATAATCTGTTTTTTTTATTTTGTATTTTACATATTCTATTACTTTTTCGCCGACATATATGAATAATCCAAACAAGCCAATGATAACGGAGGGATGCATATTCGCCCATAGCAAAAAAATAAGTGGTACTAAATAAATTAATCTTGTGGGCTCTTTTTTATATTTTTCCACAATGAGCATCATCAAAGCAAAGAAAAGCACCATGCACATTTCAGGTCG
>MFGW01000116.1:5417-6577 GCA_001780385.1 Candidatus Fischerbacteria bacterium RBG_13_37_8
TTATAGTAAGGTCAGCATTATAACGGAATGCAATTGCAAACAAGATTAAATAAATTACCGTAAAAAAAAGTGCTTTAAATACAATAAGACCGCCAATTCCGGAAATGTAATAGACATACCAGAGGAGAACCTGGAAAAGCCATTCAAAATCCGGGGCATTTTCTTCTCCGACAGCATGTGAAAAAAGAAGCGTATCAGGAATACTGTGATTATTTGCTATATACTTTCCTGCGGCAAGATGATGAAAAACATCATATTCATTTACATAAAAAATTCCGGTGTAAAATACAATTACAGCTATTATCAATGATATAATTATTTTCTTGTCATTCATCTGTTTTGTACTGAACATGTTGGATTAAAAGCCTGCAAGGAGTTTAAGCATATCTTGAGAAAATTTATCATTAGGACGTTTTGTGACAGCAATTCTGAATGCTTCTGCGGCGGAACTGTATTGATTTTTGTAATAATAGGCAAATCCCAATGTTGCATAAACTCCTTTCAGGCCAGGATTAATCTTCAATGAATTCTGGCATTCGGAGATAATCTCATCGTAAACCAGGTTCTTATTTTTGATAAATCGTGCTTCAAAATCAGCATTTTGTGGTGTATGTGTTATAAAAATCAAGCTTTTATGATCCTGGTAAATCAATGACCAGTTGGGTGAATTAATCAAAGCTACGATTAAAGGGAACAAATCTCCGCTATCGAAATAAGTGGAGTTTGTGATAATAAAGTTGCCATTATAGTTATGAATAACAGTTTCCCAGTCTGGTGCAGTATTGAAAATACGGTTATGTTCATAGAACAGCACTGCATTAACCACCCGCCCGTCAATAAACACCTTGTAATCAGGATAGAGGCGCCATGCAAGATAATGTCCCCAATCAAAAGCATTAATCATGGTACCGGGTATTTTATTTTTAACAATAAAATCAGCAGCTTTATCCGGCAGGTAATCGTTCATGACACCAAAACCAAATTGTGGTCCACCGGATCCTGAAAGATGCAACCATGCTGACATACTCAATATTGCTAAAAGAATTATCACAAGTGCAATCCGCGCAGTGCTTGTTTCTGGTAAATAGTTATTCATAAATTCCCTGTTAAAAAATTCCGCATAACTTTTAATGGAAACATACAGTAGAATGAGCACGCAA
>MFGW01000116.1:6587-7714 GCA_001780385.1 Candidatus Fischerbacteria bacterium RBG_13_37_8
ATCTTACTCCTGAAAATGGAAGAATCAATCCAGTTATGAACAGGAGTATACTAGCCGGGTGAATTTTTTTCCGCAGCGCACTAAGAATCAAACCAATAGCTGCTATTACCGCAACAGTAAGGTAATAGTGAAAAAAAGCGCTTTTCATTATAGAACTCATTTCTGAAATCCCCGCCTGTATGTGTGAACTATTCTTCAATTCAAATATAACATTCCAGAGTTGAAATCCGGCTGGATTTATGAATGTGGCTGTTATCGATACGATAAAAACTGCTGCGGCAATGAAAAAATGCTTAGTTTTTATTTCTTTTTTTGTTATGCCGGGAATAATAATTTCTGAAAAACCTATATCGAATAAAAAGCAGCCAAGAATTACAAAAAAGAGAATAAAACTCAAATGCATGTTCACCCATAAGATAAGTAATGGAATCAATAACAACATATTTATAATAGCATCCTTCTTTTGATATAATTCAACAAGATAAAAGAGCAGGCACATAAACAGGTAACCCATTATTTCAGGTCTTTCAAAGAATCGAAACCGTGCAAGAAGAATGGCGATAAAAATGAGAGGAATACCAATAAATTCGCCTAAATTATTCAAGGAGGCGATTCTAATCATGCAATAAAAAGCGAGGACGAGGACCAGTATCTTAAAGCAGATGATGCCCGTGCTTCCTCCTGCAGTGTAGGTTAGATAAAGTAAAAGTTGGAAGAGCCATTCCGGATAGAACATAACTTGTGCTGCAGCAGGGTAAACAAGTAATTCTGTTGTCGGAATTTTTTTTGTCTCGAAAATTATTTTTCCTATGGTCAAATGATGCCATACATCAAAATCAATAATATGCGCTGTTGATAAAATTATGCAGGTGATTAATAAAAAGATTAATTGAATATGAGATAATTTCATATATATTTTATTTTGGCCAGACTTAATAGGTAGCGGGTTTATGATTTTTACCATGACAGAACAGATAGCATTGTCCATGTTTCATACCCAATGGTATGAAGGTGGGTTTGACAAAAACCTCCTCATCAATAGGTGTGTTTCTTTCTTTTTTCAAACCGGGATCAGGTAATCCCATAGGTTTTGGAGAGGGAGATAAAATATCTATTTGAACATCAAT
>MFGW01000116.1:7771-11828 GCA_001780385.1 Candidatus Fischerbacteria bacterium RBG_13_37_8
ACTGCCGTGTGCATCATGGCAACTGATACAGGATATTTTATTCCCCACGATATGCCGGTGATGTTCCGGAAAACTTTCATTATTCAAAATACTGATTCTGCTATGACATTTATAACACATTGCATATGTTCTTTCATTTTCAAAAATGCCATTTGCAGGAGTGTAATTTTTTTCAAGAATAAATGGATAAATAGATCCATGGGGACCCCTGGGACTTGCTTCATCATTATTATGACAATCACTGCAGGTGATAATAGATGTCGTATCATAAGGAAATAAGAGGCTTGGTACAAAGCTATTTTTACCTTGATTTTCTACGGGATGAAATGAGGGATTTATTATTTGGAATAAAGACAGAATGTCTTTTTGCTGCAAAGGTTTGTTTCCGTACTCGGAATGACATTTATAGCATACAAATGATTCCTTGGGGCTATCCATTACAATATAACCATTCAAATCAAAACCTACTACACCGGCATAGGATTTTTCCTTTGATGCAAGATGAGGATTATGACAATCAAGACACGAGCTATGTCTCGGTAAATTCGGTATCTCCAATAAAAATTCGTTAAACTGGTGAAACGATTCAGTTTCGATAGGATGTCTGAATCTTTTTGAAAAAGCAAATCTGATATCCGGTAAAGGAGCATTAGCAATAGTAAGGGAATTTCTGACAGACACACCCCTGTTAAAATGAGAGCGATCCATGGGTTTTTTTGTTTTTAAAGCAGGAGGATGATTGTCACTACTATGACAATAATAACAGAGATCAATAAATTTTTGATTAAGCATTGGAGTTGCTGAGACTCCATGACCGGCATGACAGATATTGCAATTATACTGTTCTCCTGCTAATCCTGAATGCGAGGGATTTTCCTGGCTCGCTATAAAACAGGCGGTACCCCCACAAAGCAACAGGACCCCTGCCATTATTTGATGCAAAGTAATCTTTTTAATAGCAGCCTCCTTCTTTTGCCGGTATATGACATGCCTGGCACAACTCGGAATAATTATCCGGTGTACCCAACCTGAGAAATTTTCCGTTTTCATCATCATGCGGATCATGACAGGTGGTACATTGTATTCCATCTTTCTTTTCACCCATGGGATAAGTAGGCGGTAATAAAATTTCTTTCCTCGACGGCAGTCTCAGGCAATCTTTCCGAAATATAGTCTTCCATTCAAAAATTAAATTTTCATCAAATGCAATGGAAATAATATGACTTCCCGATAAATCAGTTCCAATATAACTGTCTCTCTGGCTTAAAAAATCATAAGACATTGAAATAAATCCGCCCCTGCCCCGAATATTTATAAGATTTCCAAGTGCTACTGTTCCATCATGACAGGATAAACACAGCTTGGAATCACCATCCGGCATTTCGGGCGGCTTCGATGCTAAATATTGACTCGGTGCAAAAATGTATGATTCAACCGAGGAAGTATGTCGGTTCCAGAGTGGAATTTCAGTACTGCCACTGTGAGGTGTGTGACAAAAAATACATACCTCCTCCTCTCCATATGCTTTTACCTGGCCTGTGCCACTTACTGATAAATTATGCTTCGATTGATAAATGCTTTCAGCACTCCCATAAGTTATATAAAATAATAATAACGCACCAATAATCACTTTTATAACACAAGCTTTGTTCATCCTGTTTCTCCAAATAGTGCAAATAGGTTCAATCATAATCCTATTTGAAAAATTTATTCAACATATTACTGCATATCTTGAAAACCATTTTTCAATTGCCTGTCGAACCGGCTTGTATCAATTGGAATACCTGTACACGGCTATTATACGTATCGGCAATAAAAATTCTATTATCATCACTTATATAAATACCTGCCGGCAGCCAAAATTCTCCCATCTTAGTTCCGGAATTGCCAAATGCCATTAATATGCGGCCTTCATTATTAAATAACTGAATATTATCAAAATAAGAATCCACTATGTAAATGTTCCCTTCGGTATCTATTGCTATTCCTTTCGGTTTTGAAAAATGACCCACTGAATCACCTAAAGAACCAAATAACTTCATGAATTCTCCGCCGGGAGAAAATTTTTGAATTCTAAAATTAAGGGTATCCGTTACATAAAAATTGCCATCAGCATCCAATGCAATATGCGTCGGATAATTAAATTCACCCTCCTTACCCCCCTGCGCTCCAATTGCTTTAACCAGCTTTCCATTCACATCAAAAATCTTGACTTTATGTTCTGCTACATCAATTATGTATAATAATTGATTTATTTTATTAAATGCAATACCGGCAGGTCGGGAAATTTTTTCAGACGGCTCAAACATTTTTTCAAATTTTCCCGCTGCATTAAAAATAGCAATCCATCCTCCCGCATCCGTAACATATATTCTATGCACATTATCAATAGTAACGCTTATTGGATTGAGAAAAATATCTTCATTCCTGTCAAGCAATTCTATTGAATTTTCCTTGAGATTAACTATCACTACATTTTGTAAACCCTGATCAACAACATAAAGATGTTCTGCCGTGTCAAGATAGAGACTATAAGGACGCAAAAAAAATCGCTGATCAAATTCTGCTCGCGCAGCAGTAGCTTGTGTATTTTGCTTCCTGTCTTCCTGTATGGAATACAAAAATTTAATTCGCGCAACATCGGGAGGCGCAGGATATACCAATTCCCCTCCACTATGCCTGAAGAGAGTAACTTTCTTTGATTTCCCGGCACAACCTGCCATTATTATAAAGCAGAAAATCAATATTAATTTTACCGCATACACATATCTGCTCTTTTTCATTTTTTATTTCAGATATTGAAAGAGTTGAATTTGTGGAATATGAAAAGTATCAGCGACTACATATATTTTATCATTTTTATCAATATGAATACCTGCTGGCAAATCAAAAGTTCCCGGTTCATGACCTGCTCCCCCAAAAACTAACAACAGTCGTCCCGTTTTATCAAAAATTTGAATATTATTAAAGGCAGCATCTACCACATAAATATGACCCTCACTGTCAAGGGCAATTCCTTTAGGACGGGCAAATTCCCGTGGACGGTTACCACACCTGCCTATTGTTGATACAGGTTTACCACGTGGATCTAAAATCTGAATTCTGCAATTTAAAAAATCTGTTACATAAATATTGCCATCCTTGTCGAGCGAAAGATACGTAGGCGCAAAAAATTTACCCGCTGATTGTTCGGTATTTTCTCCCTTCGGATCTACGCCCATCCCTCCTATCTCAAATAAATGCTCACCATTTAAATTAAAGACATCTATACGGTTGTTTCTCGTATTTGAAACATATATTCTTTCCCTGTCTTCATCTATTGCGATTCCCGTGGGTCGATTAAATATATCAACTCCGCCAAGATGTCCTGTCAATACTCCCTCATTATTATATATAAATACAATATTTTGCTGTGAATCAGCTACAAATATTCTGTCCTTTGAATCAATAGCAATACCAGTTGGAGACACAAGCTTGCGCTGCATGGTATTTCCGAAACTCCATACTTCCTTGTTTTTTTCATCAAAAACAACTACCACTGCCAGTGATGTATCGGTAATATATATTCTCCCCTGCGAATCCGTCGCTATATCAGCAGGCTTATTCAATCTTAAAAAATTCTGAACTCCAACAAGCTTTTCCAAAATTTGCTTCCTCTTGGATGTACCAAAATCCTTGGAACTACTGTAAATTCCTATATACTGTATCCGTGCCTTATCAGGCGGAGGAGGCCATACTAACTTCGATACACTCTTTACCTTTGGCCCACAGCATATGTTTGCCATTATAAATATCGCTAATAGCACTAAAACAATTTTTCTCATAGTGACCTTCCCTGTCGTTATGCAAGAAATAGTTTTTATTAAATAGAAAATTTTCTTCCTGCTGCTATTTATATTTAGTTCCTATTAATAGATAAGCGTACTATATTAACTAAAAATAACATAACTTGCAAGAATCAAATTTTTACAATATTATTACCCTCAAAATAGCAATCAATCTAAATACCAATTTGAAGCAAAAAAGTGGTACACTCATTTTTAACCAACAATATCCC
>MFGW01000116.1:11850-12350 GCA_001780385.1 Candidatus Fischerbacteria bacterium RBG_13_37_8
TTCAGCCAGCCTATGTGCGTAATATTACGCATGTAGTGGGTGACCTTGCGCACTTTTTATGTTTGTGTTTTGGACGGAATTGCGCAAAAAACTTATTGTAACAAAAGGGTTGACATTTGGAATAAGAATTGTTTATACTTTTATTCTACAATTCTCAAAGGAGGTATAGTATGCGCATTACCTTAATATTTCTATGCATTGTATTAGTTGCCGTAGCGACTGTCGGAATCGTTTTGGCAACAGGTGATGGGCCAGGACTGGTCATCAACACAAAGCATAACTTGTCGGAATGGGGTATGGGAGCAATTCATGCAGCTCCAGGCGGTCCTTGGGGTACAGGATCATATTCCAATGCTGAAATTTGCGTATTTTGTCATACGCCGCACTCTGCTTACTGGGTGGCAGGACCACCAAATGAAAACGATGAAGTACCTTTATGGAACCATAATGGTTTCACAACGAGCGTCTTCAACATGTACTATAGTGCGACAATGGATGCA
>MFGW01000116.1:12512-12623 GCA_001780385.1 Candidatus Fischerbacteria bacterium RBG_13_37_8
GTTACCAACATCCCTCCCACTTCAACATCATACATGGGAACAGATCTGCAGAATGATCATCCAATCAATTTCACCTATGACGCTGCTCTCTATGGTGCAGATAATGGTTTA
>MFGW01000117.1:0-7326 GCA_001780385.1 Candidatus Fischerbacteria bacterium RBG_13_37_8
CAATATTTTCTTTCAGATTTGAGGCATGTTAAACTTGAGACCAAAGGCTATTCATTAATAAAGTTAGGCTTAAAACCAGGACCGGAAATGAAAACAATTTTAAAAAAAGCTTTGGATGCAAAACTCGATGAATTGATCTATACGAAAGCTGACGAAATAGCTTTTATCACGAAATACATAAGCGGTTCGGCTTGATACGCCAATTACTAAAATTTATTAGGATTATCTTCTTTTTGCAAAAGAAGAATTTTCAATTCTTTTTTATTTCTTATTACCTGAAAAACCAGTTTTTCTTTTGAATCTTTCTCACATAAAAAGTTTTTAATCTGACTGAGATCATCAATTTTTTCATCATTGATCTTTGTGACAACATCTCCAGTTTTAAAGCCGCTTTTTTCAGCAAGAGAGCCTTCACGAACCGTTGTTATAAGAATGCCTGTATCTTCCTGTACACCAAAAAATGCTCTTAGCTGTGAAGTCATATCTTCTATTTCAATTCCCAGAACAAGACAATTTTCTTTATCTTGATAGATATTTTCCTCTGGTTTCTCTTTCCATCCTTTGGGAACCCAAGACCGCATTGCTGGAATTTCAAATTCCCATTTCTTTTTTGCCACAACTATTTCTACATCCCTTGTCTTTCCTTCCCGGGTAACCAATAATATTACTTTTCTTCCTACAGGCGTCTCTTCAACCATCCTCCTCAGAGCTTTTATACTCATTACTACCTGCTGTTCATATTTAAGAATAACATCTCCCGGTTGAAGATCAGTTTTACTGGCAGGACTATTTTTTTTCACCTGAACAACAATAACTCCTGATAATTCTTTCAGTTGATAATCCTGCAAATCTTTATCTTCGACATCCCGTCCTGCTATTCCAATCCAACGGTCTTCCATAAAAACAATATTATTTTCGGTATCCGGTGTCTCAATCCAGTACCTCTCCTGTTCTAAAGCTGAGCAAATAGAAGCGATTATTGCCAATATGCTAAGCATACTTACCATCTTTATCATCGATACCTCCAGATTTTTTCATTCTAGCAGGGTTCTCAAATCACCCTTTGCTCTATGTTAGACGTTAGAACATTTCTTTAGTTTTACTGTTCTGCACGCAAGATAATTATTTCTTTCTTTTTTTTATTACAAAAGGCACTATTATTACGCAAAACGCTATAAATCCTATAAAATATTCCCAAATTTGAGAATAAGCATGAATTGTTAATCCTACCACGGCTGCATCAGACTTAGGATAGCCAAACAACATAAGGACAATACTCCAGGCTGTTTCCCATGTTCCATATCCCCCAAAAGCTTGAAATGGCAGTAAAGGAGTTATGTCAGCAGCTGTTATGCCGAATATCAATTGGCCGAAATGCTCTAAATTAAACAATCCTCTTGCACCAGCATACACTGATGCAAATAAACAATATAATCCAAGGTATTTGAAAAATCTTACCAATAGTGAAATGAAAAATACCTTTATCATAATTCCCGATTTGCGTAAATTCATCACTGCATTTTGCAATTCATCTGCTTTGCCTGCTAAAACAATGAAATGCCTTTTATTCTTTAATGTAAACTTATTTCCCGCCCAAAGAAGCAAATGATTTCCCATTTTAATAATTTTATCTAAAAAAATGATTATCAATAGTGAAAAGAGTATTATGATCATTGCTCCGCCAACCATGAAAACAGGCGATGGCATTTGCTGATCAAACGTAACGGTCATCATCGAAAACATTAAAAATGGAGGAAGTGTAACTATATCAAAAAGAAAAGAATAAAAAAATGAAACTAAACAGGCATTCATGGCAACTTTGTATCTTTCCTTGAGTAACGCGATATAGGAAAATGCACCCAATTTAGCCGGGAACATATCCACAAATAAATTCCTGACGAGAGTAACACCAAATATAGTGACCCATGGAATCTTTACAGGTTCAAGCAATAACTTATAACGAAAAGAACGAAAAAAAACATTGCTCAATGAAAATAATGCATATAATAATAAATGCCATGGTTTTACACCAAGCATTGTTTGCTTTATCTTTTCAATATCGCTTGCGTTAAAAAGATACAGAAACAATACAACAGTGATGCTCAAGGACACCAGTATTGAAATGTATTTTTTTGTATTTTTCATTATTAAATATCGCATTCACAAAGGATAATTAAGGTCCTTTAAAAAAGACAAGAATAATAATTCTTTGCAGGAAATACAACGCTATAATAACAATAAGCGGTGAAATATCGACTGCCATATTGCCTGAACGAAAAGTGCCCAATTTTTTGCGAACAGGTTTTAATGCAGGTTCTGTAATTGCTTTAATAAAATTATAAACTGGATTAAGCGGGGAAGGATTCAACCATGAAAATATTGCTCTTACAAAAATAATGATTATGTATGCTCTAACTGCATAATATAATATTAATCCAATTAAAGTCATTGTGCCTCCTTATTAAGATTATTTTCGCATAAACCGTGGTCCAAAAATACCTTGTCCCACCCGGATTATTGTCGCTCCTTCTTCTATAGCCACTGAATAATCATGACTCATGCCCATAGATAATTCATTCAAATCAAAATGTGGGAATGCCTTTTGCAAATCTTTCTGTAATAACCTCATCTTCTGTAAGTAAGGGCGGACCGATTCTGGATCTTCAAAATAAGGCGGCACTGCAAAAAGCCCCTTAATTCGCAAATTCTTCATCTGGGCTGCTGCTGCTATTAAATTCTTCAATTCAGAATCGGATATCCCAAATTTACTATTTTCGCTACCTATATTAATTTGTATCATACAATCAATAACTTTATTTTCTGCTTCACCATTTTCCTGTAACTTATGGGCAATCTTCAAACGATCAATAGTATCTATAGAATCAAATACATCCATTGCCATCCTAACTTTATTACTCTGCAAATGACCTATAAAATGTAATCTTACTCCATGCTCTTCCAGGACTGGTTTAATAATTCTAAATTTTTCGCTTGCTTCCTGCACAATATTTTCACCAACTATCTTCACACCTGCTTCTATTGCAATCACAATATCATCTGCAGGCATAGTTTTTGAAACTGCCATTAGTTTAACAGAAAAAACATCTCTTCCCGTCTTGCTGCAAATTTTACTAATGTGATTCTGAATATAAGAAATATTTTCAACAATAGTTTGCTGCCGCATATTCATTTCATTTTTGCTCCTTTAGCACAACGGTGATTAACAAGTTAATCATAAACTGCATGTTACGATTGTGATATTTTTTTCATTTCTTATATACCAAACAGAATTGATTATTGTTATTTTTTATTATAAAACAATATAAATAGAACTGCAATTTTAAGTTGTATTTCGATACGGATTTTGAAAAAACATATTGATTTTAATAAGATAAGCGTTATAATAGCATAAAAGCAACGCATGAAGAAAAGGAGATGTTGAAGAAATAAGCCAGGGGCTTGCAAGAAAAGACAGGAAATTACTTAATGGAACAAGCTGCTAAGACAATAATTTTAATAAGTGATCCGGAAACAACAAAGCATCATAGAATAATGATGGAAGAGATGGGTTCCATAGTGCTTCAACCAGTCTCCATGCAAGAATTTTCTGAAATGCTAAATGTTAAATTTGATTTAGCAATGATAGATGTTACACTTGAAAACGGGAGACAGGCAATTGCTGGTTATGAAGAAATCTTGAAAAAAATAAAGCTTATTCTAATAATAGATGAAAGAAGTTCTGGAGAACAATTTCAACAAATCTTCGATCATGCAATAATAATAACAAAACCAATTAGTCCTGTAACTTTGAATAATGAAGTTGTAAAGGCACTTTCTGTACCAACAAGGCGTCCGATTAAAATACTTGTTCGTTTGCAATTAATAGACCAGCCAAACTTGCCTTTTGCATTAGGAACCATGATAGATTTAAGCGAAAACGGCATGTTATTGGAGACTGAGAAGGTACTTTCCATTGGCAATCTGCTGAAATTTTCATTTTATCTTTCAGAAACAGGTGGATTTGTTGAGGTAACAGGAGAAATAACCAGGGAGACTAGAGCTTCTTCAATAAAAATGAAGTGCTACGGTATTAAATTTACAAGTATCGAGAAATCATTTCAAGAAAAAATAAGCAGGTTTGTACTGCGAATGCAATTGAAAAAATATTAACAAAAATAAGCTTACATGCAATTCATTTTTATGATAAAATAAATTGAAAGAATTCCATAGACGTATAAATAGCAGGAGGCAACTATGAACAGAATAACTGGAGTAAAAGGGCGCGAGATTATAGATTCAAGAGGAAATCCAACAGTCGAAGTAGATGTAATATGCGAAGATGGTTCATTAGGAAGAGCTGCGGCAGCATCTGGTGCATCAACAGGGAAACGTGAAGCACTTGAGCTGCGAGATAAAGAATCTGTCAGATTTCTGGGTAAAGGTGTACAAACTGCCGTGAATAATGTAAATAATATTATTGCAAAACAACTTGAGGGATGTATTGTATATGATCAATATGCTATTGACCAAAAATTAATTACTATAGATGGAACTGAAAATAAATCGAAGTTAGGGGCAAATGCAATAGTAGCTGTATCAGTTGCAGTAGCAAAAGCTGCTGCTGAATCATTATATTTACCATTGTACCAATATTTAGGGGGAGTATCTGCACATACGTTGCCTGTTCCATTAATGAATGTAATCAATGGAGGCAAACATGCCGATAATAATCTTGATATTCAGGAATTCATGATAGTTCCTTATGGAGCCATTTCATTCAAGGATGCACTGAGAATGGGAGTAGAAATTTTTCATACCTTGAAATCACTTCTCAAAAAAAACAATTATAATGTATCTGTAGGAGACGAAGGCGGTTTTGCCCCGAATCTAAAAAATAATGAAGAGGCTCTCAGTTTTTTAGTTGATGCCATTGAGAAAGCGCACTACAGTCCTGGAAAAGATGTAGGTATTGCCCTGGATTGCGCAGCCAGTGAAATGTATGAAGATAACTACTACCTTTTTTGGAAATCAGATAAATCAAAGAAAACATCTGATGATATTATCAATTTATACATAGACTGGAGCCGCAAATATCCTATTATATCGATTGAAGACGGTCTTGCAGAAGAAGATTGGGATGGATGGGAAAAACTTACCAGGGAGTTGGGGCACAAGATACAACTGGTAGGCGACGATATCTTTGTAACAAATCCAGCAATTTTTATGAAAGGTATTGATAAAGGCATCGCCAATTCAATTCTTGTTAAATTAAATCAAATTGGCACTCTTACGGAGACTATGCACACGGTCGAAATGGCTAAAGATGCTCATTATAAAACCATCATATCACATCGTTCTGGAGAAACTGAAGATAGTGTTATTGCAGATCTTTCAGTAGCATTGAACGCAGGTCAAATAAAAACAGGTTCGGTAAGCAGAACTGACAGAACATGCAAATATAATCAATTATTACGGATTGAAGAATCTTTAGGGAAATCAGCTAGATATTATGGCAATAACGTTATTATGCAAATCGGGAAATAAATATGCCTATTAATAATGAAGAATATAGTAAATATCTCAACATGTTATTAAAAGATTTCCTGAGTATTATCCGGGATTACTGGAAAGATAATTTAACATCGGTGGTACTTTATGGAATCTCAAAAAAAGATGTTTCTCATCTGCAATCCGATATTGACCTTCTTATTATTTGCAAACAATTACCCCAATCCAAATGGGAACGGTATGATTTAATTATGAAGTTGCTTGCAGCTCTTGAACCAAAAGCGGAACAGCTTTACAATGAAATTGGTATCCATGTATATATTTCACCAATATTAAAATCACAAAAAGAAGCAGAGCAAATTAATAAATCTTATTTTGACCTTGTCAAAGAAGGCAGGGTATTATTTGACCGGAATAATTTTTTTCAGAAAATAATCAAATCCATTGAAACAATTTCAAAAAAACTTCCGTTGTAATGATGTAAAAGACCGCTATTTTATCTTTTCACCAGGAATATCGATCTTAGAAAGTAAGAGGGAATCAGATTCTGCTTTTGCTTTTTTATGTTTATTTTGTTCCTGCAAGTATAATGCATTGACATAGGCTTTATTTTCAATTGAGTAAACTACTTCTGAGGCATGTACAAGATGCTGATTATTTTCAGCAAGAAGAGGTGCCAATTTCGAAAGTGCGTTCAGTGTTTCAGGATAAGCGTGACATATAGCAATTGCAAAACTTCTTTCCCTGGCAGTTTTGAAAAGATTCAGCAGATTTTCAATAATTATTTCTTCATTTATTACACTATCAATAAAAAGAGTTCTTTCAGAAGCAGAAACGTTATTTTCTATGGCAACTCGCAAAGCGGAGGATCGGTGGGTTGTCTTGCTATCGATAAAATATATATCTTTCATAGAAGCTATTTTCATTATATACTGCATTTTATGTGGCAAGGTGGTAAATAGCGAGCCCATATGATTATTAAAACCTTTCACATAAGGAATTTTTGTATATATATCAATAAATTTTTCTTGAAGCTCATCTTGACTCATGTAAGACATTAATGCATTAGTTCCGGGATTCTTTTCTGGGTAATTTAAAGGTTCCATGGGCACATGCATCATTACTTCCCATCCATTTTGATGAGCAAAAATTGCAGCCTCTCTGCTATATTTTAAATAAGGAAGAATTGAGATGGTAAATGGTAATTGCAATTTTGATAAGCGCTGCAATGATTCCATTTCCCGGCCAATATCATCAATAATAATTACAATTTTGCCTTCATATATAATTGGTGCAGGTTTCTGAATGGAATTTTTTATATGAGGAATTATCATACTTCCAGCTACATAATTTCGATTATCTAAATTAATTTTTGCTACCTGGCTTAAAAATAATGTTACAGAAAACCAAAATAGCAATCCCGCACCAACAGCTAATTTTGAAATAGCAGATTTGTTTCTCCCGTTATAATGTTTTTTCATATCATTCTTTACACATACTCATGCATTAATATCGTGCTCTAAAACAAAATTATTTTCGGTGATTGCAACTAGAAATAAAAACAACAATTGCCTCTCTTTTTATGCTGCTTTTTGAATTTTTTCTTCAATAATTGAAAGCAGTGTATCAATGATCTCATCGGAATCAATAATTCCTTTAGCCTTCTCTATTCCTTTCAGTTCATATAGTTGACCAGGTTTAATACCCTCTGGCTGGATGCTGGCTCCTGATGGTCTTATATATTTTGCATAGTCAAGTAATACAGCAATATCTTTATTTATAGTGATGAAATTCTGCTCTGCAGCACTTCCAAATGTG
>MFGW01000117.1:7342-11151 GCA_001780385.1 Candidatus Fischerbacteria bacterium RBG_13_37_8
ATGCTTTGTTGTTATCTATTAATGCAGCTGCTAAAACTTCGCATGCTTTTACAGTAGTCGCATCTATAATAAGAAAAAGTTCATTACTGAATTGAAATTTATCTTTGGCTGCTTTATGAGTTTTTAGCGTGGTATTTTTCTTTTGCAAAGTAGAAAGAACCCCTTTTTCTATAAACAGATTAGCGGTTTTAATTGCAGCCGCATAATCATTTGAGTAACATCTCCTTAAATCTATAATGATGTTTTTGGGACTTTTCTCATTTAATTTAGTCAATTCATCAATTACTTTATTATAATTTTCTCCATTTATATTATACAAATGCAGATAACCTATAGAATCGTTCATCATTTTTGATTCAACATCAATACTGTAAATCAGTTCTCTCATCAAAACATGATCTTCGGGTTTTTTTCCTTGCTGGGATAATATCTTTAATCGTACTTCAGTCCCGGGCTGTCCCTTTAACAACATCCTGGCTTTATATAATGACATGTTGAGGAACATCATATCATCTATTGAATAAATATAGTTCCCTACTTTTATGCCGGATTTTTCTGCAGAACTTCCTAATCTGACATTTATTATTTGAAAATATCCTTCACGTGCTCCTATGATAAGACCGACATCCGCATCTCCTCGCGTATGTGAATTATAATAAAAATCCATATCCTCCTTATCAAGAAAACTCGATTCCCCCCCTAATTCTTTAACCAAATCAATATATACAGCTTTCACTACCTTTTCCAATTCCACTTCTTCAACATAATTTCTATCCACTAAATGCAGTACTTCAGTTAACACTGCGAGAAAGGGATACGCTGTTTTGCCAGAAATAAGTTTAGGGAAAAAAACACCGTACAGGGCAATAAATAAAACTACGGAGGCAATAATTATAATGACAATCTTTGTTCTATGCATAGTAAACCTCATCCTTAATTATAATGCTTATCAGGAATTTGGTCAAATCAATTAAATATTAATCGATATAACCTAATGCTCTTAAATTTTCAAGCACTTCACCAGCGGGTGTAAATTCTCCCTCATTCCATAATTGTATCATTTCCTGTTTTAATTCAATATTGATTTTTCTCATTTGCAATATCTTATTTCTGTAGTAACCCATCATAACAGGATAGATGTTTGATAGATCATTTTTTTCACCCGGGTCTTCAACAAGATTATATAATTCCCATTTTCTTGATACGCTGTCAAAAATCAAATGATAGTCAGAATCGATTAAGGAAGCAAACTTCCTGGATATCGATTGGGAATAAGCATATCCTTTCGTAACACAACGAGTATTCAGCAAACATGGTGCAAAAGACATTCCCTGCATAATAGCAGGTTTATTTTTTAATCCTGTTAATTCAATGAGAGTTGGCATAATATCAACTGTATCTACCATTTGATCAACATCAGTTCTTGTGGAAAAGGATGGCATATGAATTATTAAAGGAATCCATAATGAATCCATGTACAGGTCCCAAATATGACCAAATATATCATGTTCTCCCAATGCTTCTCCATGATCAGCAGTAATTATTATTATCGTATTTTCTTTCAATTCATTTGAAGATACATATGAAAGAAGTGTTCCTACGGATTCATCTACATAATAGAGATTAGCATTATATTGAGAAGTGAGATAGGAGAGTTGTTCCTGGTCAGGAATAATATTCCCGTTATAAATATTTCCTACTAAATCATTATTTTTTATTAATGTTGGCAAAGAAGATGAATTAAAACGTTGTCTCAATGCATAAGGAGCATCATAGGGAGGATGTGGATGACGATAGTGTGCATAAAGAAAAAACTTATTTTTTTTATTTTTGGAAAGCCAGTCAATAATTTCATCTGTAAATTCCGGCGGCTGACTGCGAAAAAGCGGGAAATAATCTGAGAAGCCTTGTCTCAAACCTGTTTCTTCGGAGACATTCCCATTAGCAGAAAATAAAGCGGTTTTGTACCCGCTCATCTGAAATAGCTCAGCCAATGTTTTTGCTCCATCTGATAGAGTATATTGAAAATTCATTACTTCATGAGAATCCGGGTAGAGAGAAGTAAACAATGATGCCGTCGAACCCCTGGTAAAAACACCGGCGCTATAGGCTCTCGTAAATACATGACTTTTCTTCGATAAATAATCAATATGCGGTGCGGTTATTATTTTATATCCATAAATATTTAAGCGAGAAGCAGAAGCTGCATCCAGAATAATCAAAAGCACATTATAACCGTTATACTTGGCTTTAAGTTCACCCGGTTTGTAATTAACTCTACGTTTGCCTGTCAATCGAGCTTTTAGACCAATTTCAACACCGCCAGGAATCCATCTATTTTTATAGTTAACTGCAAAAGTAAGCTTTATTTTCTGATTGCCGAAATGTTTCAATTTAGCACCATATTTTTTCCAAGCGTTTTCTTTTCCATATAATGCAAATTCCTGATTAATTTCATTCTGGTGTATATCGCTTTCTGCTTTGATTGTCATGTTAAGTGTCGCCTTATTTTGTGAAGACACTTTGCTCTTAATATTGATCCAATATTCCAGCGAAGCATTTTGAGGACAATCAAGATAATATGATACTTCTCCCCTATTGTTAATCCATATCGTATTTTCTGTAAATGATATCCCTCCCTTTAATCGACTGTACTCGAAAGCGCTTCTGCTAAAGTATAATTTGCTGAGTATCAGTCCGGCTTGTCCATCTTGAATAATAAACAGGAGTGCATTTTCACCTTGCTTTTGATAACCAGCAGGCAAAGAAAATTTTATCCTGTTCCAGCCCCTTTGCAATCGCAACATTCCAGCTAAATTTGAATTTAACCATACGGTTGCATTAATGCTTATATTTCTTGGATTAAAGAAAAGAGCATAAACCCATGTTGGATTCATCTCCGTCAGATAATAATTAACACTCACGCCCGGGTAACCTAATCTTATACCTTTCTTAAGCCTCTGATAATTGCCATAAATAGTGTATGCTGGATTGTTTCGTGCGAAATCAATTGCATTCATTTCTACCTTTACCATAGCAGGCTTATATGCTTTTATGAGATCTGTTTTTTCGAGGCTATTACTATTCTTTTGCCATACAAGTAAGCCAAGGCAAATCAATACTATCACAACACTCAAGACAATAATAATTCCCAGCTTGAGTAATTTCATAAATATTCAAGAACTCCTTCCTTCAGGTTTGATAAAATGCACTTTTACAAGTATAATTCTTATACTACAGACGTTAAGCAATGTCAATTATTATTACTGAACAAATACTATTGAAAAAATTAAGTCTTATCAGGAATAAGTTGGATTCAGGATCTCTAATTCTATATCCAACAGAAACAGTGTACGGATTAGGCTGCGATTCATATAATGCGGAAGCTTATGAGCGCTTAATTGCTTTGAAACAAAGACCTGAAAAAAAAGCCATGTTAGTATTGATTGATTCACTTCAAATGGCTCTTTCACTGGCTATAAACAAGCACAATCTCCTTCATAAAATTGCTGATGCATTTTGGCCAGGTCCACTTACAATCATAACAGAAGCACAAGATCATGTCCCACATTGGCTTTTAAATGAAAAAAACAAAATAGCTTTTAGAATTTCCAGTAATTCAATTGCGCAGGCTATTATTACTAGTCTCGGGAGACCTATCATATCTACAAGTGCAAATATTGCCGGAACTCTTCCCTGCATAAATCTTTCAGATGCACGTTCCTGTTTTGGCAAAGCAATTGATATTTATATAGATGGAGGTTCATTATCAGGCATCAGTTCCACTATGATTGATATTACTTTTTTTC
>MFGW01000117.1:11169-16627 GCA_001780385.1 Candidatus Fischerbacteria bacterium RBG_13_37_8
AAGGAGCTATCTCTTCTTCAACCATCAAAGAAAAAGTGCCGGAATTATTCTAAGAAATGTTTGTGAAATATCTTAATTGGCGTGATATTGATAGCAGTGATGATAGTTTCTTTATCAAAAACTCGAATGACTATTCTTCTCTTCTAAATTCAATAAGCACCTTTGGTTTATCGCATCCTCTTAAGTTATATCACCAGAAAAATCGCTACATTATCATTTCAGGATATAAAAGATTCAGGTGTCTCGTTCTTCTCAATTATTCTAACATTCCATGCCTGGTATATGAATCTGAACTATTCACAGAAAATGATATAATGAAAATTGCTTTATTTGATAATAATAACAGGGAGTTTTCCGAGTTTGAGAAAGCTGTTTTAATAAATAAAATGAAAACTTACTACGATCCCAATGATGCTTTCTTCAAGTATGCATTAGAATTCATTGTGAAGGTTTCTAAAAATGAAATTGAATATTATGATAAATTGTTTAACCTTCCCCTTGTTGTTCTTGAAGCACTTCATCACGACAAGCTGAAACAGTACCATCTGAAATGGCTTATTAATCTTAATCCAGAAGAACAAATATTTTTTCATCATATTATTACAAGCATGCATTTTACAAAAAGTCAATTTCATGAATTTGTACATCTTATTGATACCATTTGCAGAATCTGGGACATTCCAAACAGAATGATGCTTTTTTCATTAAGTACTCTGAAAAAGCTTATTAACATACCTGTTGAAGCAGAAAAGATAGCTGTTGATGATTTACTCCGGCATTTGAAGATCTATGCCTACCCTATTCTTTCACTTGCTGAAAATAATATGAATCGTATGTTTTCTGAAGTACTTAAATCCGGCATCGCTATAACATATCCACGCTATATCGAAGGAAATACTATAAAAATCACAATAGAAGCTAATTCCTTTTCTGATTTAGAAAGCAAGTTAAATCATATGAATAGCAATTTATTTAATTCCTCAATAGCAAAAATCTTTCATTATGCAAAAAAAAATTTTATAATATGAAAGGCTTTTAAATATAAACAGGATACATTACTATTTATGAACAAGAAGAACCAGACAATTCGCAATTTTGTCAGCAGAATAAATACACAGAAACTCCTTTTAATCATGAAAAGTATCAAATGGGACATAGTTATAATCATTTTGGCAATAGCGGTTTTCAGCATTATTAAAATTACATTGATGCCTGAATTATATCCTGTTAAAAGCAGAAGTACGACAGTTTACATCGTTGATTCAGAAAATAACAATTCCTTTTCAATTTCTCATAAAAAAGACTATTCTTATGAAGTCAGCAGGGATATTTTTAATTTTAGCAAAACAAGGTATCCTGCATTTGTTGAGACTAACTCGTTATCTACAGAATTTGCCCCGGCGGAAGGTAAGCAATCACCTTCCTTGCATTACAAGGGAATCATAATAATGGGAGCATATAAAGCAGCTGCATTTACCGTTAGTCAGAAGGAATATACCGCTATTGAAGGAGAAATCATAGAAAATCAATATAAATTATTGAAAATTGAGAATGACTATATTGAAGTATTAAATATAACTTCTGATAAACAATTACGCATACTAAAAGAGGACTTTATTTATAATTATTGACAGCATATGAAAGAAAAAATTAAAAAAGCCTGTGCGATATGGAATCCTATAGCAGGTAATGTGAGAAGAAATGAGAAGAACATCGATTTAGCCATCGATTTCTTTAAGCAAAAAGGCTATGAAATTGTAAAAAAAGCAACCGTCGGTCCGCTCACTGCCACTCAAATAGCCCGTGATGCAGCATATAATGGTGCAGAATATATAATTGCCATAGGCGGTGATGGAACAATTAATGAAGTGCTCAATGGCATGCATGATACAAATGCAATATTAGGTATTGTTCCCATGGGTACTGCTAATTTACTTGCCCGTCAAATTAACATTCCGACAAATACTGTAAAAGCATTGAAATCCTTGGATAATGTAGATATTCAAGAAGTAAGTCTCGGAAAAGCAAACGATCGATATTTCATTCTTATGACAGGCATAGGTTTTGATGGATACATAATTTCTAAGATAACTTCAAACCTTAAGACGAAATATGGAAAATTAGCATTTGCATATCATGCCACAATAGAATCATTCTTGTATAGCTATCCAGTCTTTTCAATGAAAATAAATGGGCGAGAACTAACATCAGCATTTGCAATAGTTGCTTTATCAAAAGAATATGGTGGTTTATTCTCACTCACACCAAAGGCAAACCTTCAAAGTGAACAATTCCAAGTATGCATCTTTCATAAGAGAGGACCCTTTACTTTCTGGAAGTATTTTATCAGCGCACTTTTTAGAATGCACGATAAACTTCCTGATGTCACTCTTGAATATGCCGATACAATAGAAGTATATTCAGAGGAAAAAGTTTGGTCTCAGATTGATGGGGAGCTATTTACTCAACTTCCGGTGAAAATCTCAATTGTTCCAAAAGGATTAAAGCTTCTGGTTCCCCGTACTGCCAAACATTCATTCCCAACTTATAAAGAGAGCCGCTGATACATGAAAATATTATTGATTACAGGCATATTTCCGCCAGATCATGGAGGACCAGCTACCTACATTCCTTTAATAGCACAAGAACTCCTTGGCCAAAACCATCGCATCAGTGTGATAACTCTCAGTGATGCTCTTCCCGATCATCCAGAGAATTATCCTTATCCGATAAAAAGAATTAAGCGCAGACAAAACATATTGATCAGGGTAATCAAGACTATATGGTCTATACTGCACCATGCTAAAGATCATGATGTTCTATATACTAATGGATTGCATTTTGAAGCAGTTATTGCTAATTTAATTTTAAGGAAACCACTTATACACAAGTTTGTTGGCGATTATGCATGGGAAAAAGCAAGAAGCATGCACTGGACAAATTATGAATTCGAAGAGTTTCAAAAAGAACTACCTTTACCATTCAGATTGCGTTTTTTAAAAACGATACGTAATTTTTATGCACAGAGAGCTCATCATATAATAGTTCCGAGCATCTTTTTAAAAAAATGCGTATCAAAGTGGGGTATTCCTGAAGAAAAAATTACAGTGGTATATAATGCAGCTCCGGAAATAAAACACCTCGAGCATACCATACCGTCTCCATTGAATACCAATGTTACGATTGTATATGCAGGAAGATTAGTTTCATGGAAAAATGTTGACAGCATTATTAAAATTGCATCGGATATCAAGGAAGCAGGTATTATTATAATTGGAGATGGAGAAGAAAAAGAAAATCTGCAGGCCCTTGCAAAAAAATTAAAAATCGAAGATAGAGTATGGTTTACCGGGTATCAAGATAAAAAACAATTCTATTCATTAATGAAAACATCAGATATTTTCATTCTTTTTTCTAATTATGAAGGATTTCCGCATATTATATTGGAATCGATGAAAATAGGAATTCCCGTAATTGCAACTAATGCAGGAGGAAATTCCGAACTGCTCATTAATGGGTATAATTGTCTGCTTATTGAAAAAGACAACTATCAACAGCTCCTGTCAGCAGTAAAACAATTACTGCAGGACCGGGAAACGAGAGAAAAAATTATTCATGGAGCAGAGATGACAATGGAAAATTTTTCTGTCTCCAGGATGGTTTCAGAAACTGAGAAAGTATTGCTTGCTACTGTAGAAAAAAACAGGTTAAAGGGATCGATAAAACAGCGCAACAGGTGATATTAGATGAAGAAAACTGATATTCATGTGCTATCTTTAAGTTATGCGCAGGAATTATTTCTTGAAAAAGAACAAGCTCTTGGTGATACACTAATTCGCTCCATCGCATACAGTGAACAAATTGCTTCCTATACAATAATCATACATACCCTGCGCAAAAACAGATTTACGCCCAAACATCTTGCACCTGATTTTTTAATACTACCTTCAAATGGACGCAGCCGTTTTCATTCTTTATTAAAAATGTATGCGATGGCGGATAAAATATGTTCCCAACATCCAATAACACTCATTCAAAGCCAGGAGCCTGTCTTCACCGGTTTATTGTCTCTCATACTTAAAAGAAAGCATGCAATTCCTGTCAATGTTCTTCTCTACGGAGGAAATGTCTACGATCCACTATGGAAAAAACAACGTCTGCTGAACAGTATTTCTTCTCTGCTTGGCAAATATGTACTTAACCATGCCGATAGCATCCAGGTAGAAGGAACATTAATAAAACAATCGCTTATCTCTCATGCTATGCCTGCAAGTAAAATATTTGTCAAGCCTATGGTACCTCACAACCTCGAAATTTTTTCAAAAGCTGCTGGTTCAGGAGTCAGGGAGCAATTGCTTCAAAATAAATTCGAGCACATTATTCTTTTTGTAGGCAGATTAATTAAAGAAAAAAACCTGGCACATTTTCTTGAAGTATTCAAGATAGTGCTTCAAACTCATCCGGCAACCTTACTTGTAATAATTGGTGATGGAGATCAAGCAACAGCATTACAAAAGCTTGCACATCGCTTATTCATCAACAAGAATATCACATGGTTTCCTCATGTTGCTCATGATACATTACCCCACTATTACAAGGCTGCGGACATTTTTACATTATTTTCTGTATCTGAAGGATTTCCCAGGGTTTTAATGGAAGCTGCTGCCGCAGGAATCCCAATTGTTTGCAGTAGAATAAGCGGTTCTACTGATGCAGTGGATGATGGACAGACTGGATTTATTATTCCTATTAATAATATGCGGGAATGCGCTGATAAAATAATTTTATTGCTTAACGATAGCTCTTTACGGGCAAAAATGGGTAATGCTGCTCCACTCTTTATTAAGCACATTGGTTCATTTCAAGACAATATCAAGAAACAAATAGATATCTGGCAACAAATTTCTAAATAGTGAACGGAGCAAGACACTAATTTGTTCATTTAAAATAATTCACATGTCCTCTTTTTTGAACAAATATTAGGAACTACATTCTACGGTTTTTCATAAAACAGATACATTTAACAGCTATATCCAACAAGCCTAAAGGTGTATAATAGAAATGATGAAAAATTCATTTTCTATAAAAATTAAGATATTTATTCCTGTCATATTGCTTTTTATACTCTTTCTTGTAATTATCTATATTTTTCTTATCAGGTTAACAGAAAAGAATTGCAGGAGGATAATGAGACAACAGCATAGCACATTAGCTCAGACGATTGAGCGCAGCATTAATTATGCAATGTCAGCGGGAAAAAAGGATGAGATCCTTCCCATATTAAATAATATAAAGAGAGGTTCCATGGTACTCTCAGTAAGTATCACAAATGAACAGGGAGAGGTGTTAAAAACAACCAATAAAGACATCACTTTTATTATAATACCACCCGCGCTTCGCTCAGGTATGATACTTTCACAGCACAAAGATTATTATCGCTCCTTCAGCGTCATAGAAA
>MFGW01000117.1:16689-17027 GCA_001780385.1 Candidatus Fischerbacteria bacterium RBG_13_37_8
GATATTTCTATACGAAACATAGTTGAATATAAGGCACAAATTATGCATAACTTTGTTATTACATCGCTTATAATACTGCTACCAACATTAATTATTATTATTATTATTATTAATGCAAGCATAGTCAAACCTATAAATATGATGCAAATATCAATGCAAGAAGTAAAAAACGGCAATTTGAAGGCGCGAATTGAATATGAAAGCAATGATGAAATTGGGGAATTAATACTTGGATTTAACGAAATGACTGAAAAATTAGATAGCTTATATCAAGAGGTCGAATTGCTCTATCGAAAGGAAATACAGAAGGCTGGGCAAATTGCTCTTGTAGGTGAACT
>MFGW01000117.1:17042-17757 GCA_001780385.1 Candidatus Fischerbacteria bacterium RBG_13_37_8
ACATGAAATTAAAAATCCTTTAGCTGGAATAAGCGGTGCATTAGAAGTTTTAAAAGACGATATGCATGATATTACAACAAAACAAGTATTATCAGAGGTACTCAATGAAATAGGAAGAATTAATAAAATTCTCAATGATTTACTTCAATACACAAAACCAAAAGAGTTAGAGATTGTCAAAATTAATATTAAGGAGCTTATATCTCAAACCATCACGCTTGCACAGAATCAAGTTTTTGGAAAAGAAGTTTTATTTCTCTATCCTGCAACAAAAGATATTTATGTTAAAGCAGATCCTTTAAAACTGCAGCAGGTATTTCTCAATTTATTTTTAAATTGCATCCAGGCAATAAAAAACAAAGGAATTATCGAGATAGGAGACAGCGTTAAAAACACCTACATAGAAATAAGAATTAAAGATAATGGAGAAGGAATTCCTGAAGAGAAACTCCCCTTAGTATTCAAGCCATTTTTTACTACTAAACCAAAAGGAACAGGACTTGGGCTATCATTAAGTAAACAGATTATTCAGCAACATGGTGGAAGCATCTGGGTTGAAAGCGTTATAGAAAATGGAACAATTTTTGTCTTCACTTTGCCACTTTGGATAACAGAAAATGAAAGCAAAGATATTAATAATTGATGATCAACAATTAATACAGTGGTCAATAACACAAAAGCTCCAGGCATGGGGTTATGAAGTTGAAGGAGCATT
>MFGW01000118.1:0-293 GCA_001780385.1 Candidatus Fischerbacteria bacterium RBG_13_37_8
AATCAGCAGCATTAGAATGGAAGAAACTCTACAAGGATTTCAACGATTCTTTTTCCCTCAACCAGGTTCTTCGGATGAAAGAATCCTTTAGTGAGAAAAAACTGCTAAAAGGTAACAGTTTTTTTTTACAATCAGGAATTCTCCATTATCTTATTGAAAAAGAGACGGTTGCACCTCTCGTAGATTTATCTTATCAGCAGTGGCAGGGAAATTCAGAAGGTAAGCGCATCGCTCAATTATGGTACACACTCTATTCATCCGCTGAACGTGAAGAAAGACTGCAGGCACTTGAC
>MFGW01000118.1:311-2535 GCA_001780385.1 Candidatus Fischerbacteria bacterium RBG_13_37_8
GACACGTTAATTCCTGCTCAGGAATATCTCTGGAAACAATGGAAGCAAGCGTTTCCGGCTCTACAGTGTAAAAATTTAAATGTGTTTTTCTCGCAGTATTATAGCAGTGCCCATGAAGAAGCCATAGTTCTGGCAAAGCATTTTCTTGCTAAAACTGAATTGCACTATCTGCGCCTGCTTCGTGATTTTACCGACCTTTCAGGTGTTCCTCTGAATGAACTTTATTATGCTGACCTGCTCTACTCTTCAGCCAACCACCACTGTGATGAAGTTTTTCCTTCTCACCTTGCACAAAAATGCCTTGCCGTTCTTCTTGAAAATTTAAAAATTTCTCACTTGCTCGATAATATAACTTTTCATAAGGCAAAACCTGTTTCAACCATCCGTCATAGCCCTTGTGATATACTATGTCCCATGATACCAGGCTATCGCATTGATGTTTTTCTTTTTCCATCGAGCGGTTATTCCCTTTATCATAGATTGTTCAACGCTTTTGGAAAAGCCGCTCTCTATTCTGCGAGCAAGGAAGAAACTCCTGTGGAACATACTTATCTTGGTGATCCTGCAATCGCTTACGGATACGGATACCTGCTTGATTTATTATTGGACAACAAGCATTTCTGGTCGAATTATTTCATTTCAAAGAACAGTGAATTCTATATTCAAAAAGTGCAATTCTTCAGGTTGTTCCTTCTCCGTAAATTAGCAGCCACTGCTATTTTTGAACATCGCATAATAGTACATCCGGAACAAGTACCATTTTCGAATCTCGCACCTGTCTATCGGGACCTCTTACAATCTGCACTGCATATTGAGATCCCATCTTCATTCTTTCTCTTGCACAGAGATCTTCATTTTCGTGCCATTCATGCTTTCCGCGGTTTTGCCTTCGCTACACTGTTCACTCATTTTCTCTCCAGCAAATTCGGTTCTGACTGGTTTAATAACAAACAAGCCGGTTACCATATCCTGGAATTGCTGGAATGTGGAACTCAATACTCTATAAGGAATATTATAAAAGACTGGGGCTTTCCAGATTTAGCTGTTGATCTTGACATCATTCAGCCAGAACGGATCGCCCGCTTGTAAATAAAAGACTATGCATCGTTTAAGAATTAAACATACTCACACTTCTGATTATGAAATTCTTATTGAACCGGGATTATTTGCCCGCTGCCGTGAAATCATACAACAGCAAGTACCGTCAGACAGGTATTATGTTATCACCGTTCCACCGGTAAAAGAACACTACTTGAAACTGCTTAAAGAACAATTTGTCAGGAATGAAATAAAGCTGACTGTAAAAGTAATAAAGGATGGCGAAAGAAGCAAATGCCAGGCAACAATTACTACTATTCTTGACTTTTTAAGCACACACCATGCGAATCGGCATTCTGTGCTTCTTGCACTTGGAGGAGGTGTAGTGGGAGATATAACGGGATACGCAGCTTCTATTTATATGCGCGGCATCCCTTACATCCAGTTGCCTACTTCTTTAATAGCACAGATTGACAGCAGCGTGGGAGGAAAAACCGGCATAAATACTTTTCATGGTAAGAATCTTGTCGGTACCTTCTACCAACCTTCACTTGTCATCATTGATCCAATTGTACTATCGACTCTTCCCGAAGAAGAATACTGCAACGGATTGGCAGAAGCCGTCAAGTATGGTCTACTCGATAAAACTATCTTTGAATTTATGGAACATAACATAGACGAAATACAGACAAGAAATTCCACTTGCCTTTTACAATTAATAGTGTACTGCTGCCGTCATAAAGCGAAAGTCGTAAGTCATGATTTACTGGAACAACATCTTCGCGCATCATTAAATCTTGGACATACAGTAGGTCACGCGCTTGAAAAAATTACGAATTATAATTATTTCAGACACGGTGAAGCAATTGCATGGGGCATATTGGCTGCTTCTTTTCTCGCACAACAACGAAAATTCATTGATTCGGCAACTTTGAACAGGATCAGCAATATGCTTGCTTCCTTCAACCTGTTCAAACCACTGCGAAAATTTTCTTTCAGCACGCTCCTTGATATCATGCATCATGACAAGAAAAAAAGCACTGATTTTCTTACTTTTGTGCTTCCTGTAAGTATTGGAAAAATACAAATATGCGATGACATAAAAGAAGAGGAACTATTGCTGGCGCTTGACTACATCAAAAAAAGGGGGACAGTCCAATAAGGGGTCAGGTCTTGCGTTTTGAAT
>MFGW01000118.1:2553-12631 GCA_001780385.1 Candidatus Fischerbacteria bacterium RBG_13_37_8
TGAATACAGGCCTTGATTATTAAATTCAAAACGCAAGACCTGACCCCCCCATTTTTTTCTTCTTTCTGGTCTTATGCCAAACTGGCGGCCAGGCAGGATTACATATTATCCGCTCAAGTGCATTGACAATGACATAAAGTTGGTTCCATGTTTGCCTCGGCAAGCCAAAGCGTCGTTTCAACATATATTTTTTCAGACGGGCAAAGCTCAATAGGTTTTGTTTTTTGTTCTCTTACCACACCCTTCTGTTGTATCCACATTCTCACGCCGGTCGATCCGCACGCATTCCCCACGTTTCCTACCGTGCAACCAACTATTACTCCATAGTCATCTTTATTCCATGTTCCCTCACACCTGTCATCACTGAGCACCTGAAATACTGCCCTCTTCGGTGGCGCTACAGGACTGCTTCCTCCACTGCAACCTATAAGTGCAACTATAATAACTATATGCATCATCTGCACTAACGTTCTTATTTTCATTCATTACTCCAAGTGTAAATCATAATTATACTGTCATTAAAAGTCAAATTTGAAAATACCAGCTGTACAATGACAGACAAGAACCACGGTTCTGCCATTTTGTCAAGTTTTCGTTGTTGCCAAGAAGATTCCCTGGAAAAGTTCAGCCTCTATTTTTCTGCTTCTGCAATTCTTTGCATATATTGTTATCACGTACTGAAGCGCTTCTCCATATTCTCGACGTGTAAATTTAGGAGAATAGCTTTAACTTTTATTTTCTGAGGATGATTTGGCAAGGAATTTGATCTCTACAGTATGTTCTTTAATGGAGGATTGTTATGATCTGCAACACTAAAACTACTCCTGCAAGCAAAGATGAGCTGAGCACCATGGATGAAGAATTTATTAATCTCCTCGAGCCACAAGTCCTGTTTGCTACCTTGAAACAATACTGGAATGACATGGAACCGACCATTCTTTGCAGTCACCTTGCCGAAGCAATGGATTTCTATGAGAATTTCTGCAAATGGATTTTACAGAACAAATCTTTGAGTGCACACTATCAGAAGAAGGCAAGGGAGATGCTTCGCAAAATAGAACAGCAGCGATCGTTGTTGCTCCGTGTTGCAGAATAAAGGGCCTTCCTTTATAGAATGGATTTTGCACATTTCCTGATAATTTCCCATGCGTTTTGCACATGTGATTCTTGTGTCATTCTTTGTCCCACCGCCAGCCGGAGAACATATTTACCCTTCAGCGTGGTATGCGTAAGAAAAATTTTTCCGGTATCATTGATCTGTTCCATTAAGCTTTTATTCAGCTCATTCAATTCGTTTTCTTTTCGGCCATCATTAATGCGAAAGCAGACCAGACTAAGATGAACAGGAGCCATCACTTCAAAACCTGGTTCCTTTTCAATCCATTCTTTGAATAGTTGTGCCAGTCGGATATGTTCACGTATCATTGATTGCAATTGTTCCACTCCATAATAGCGAATGACAAACCATAATTTTAGTGCTCTAAAACGTCGGCCGAGCTGAATGCCCCAATCGCGAAAATTTTTTACCTGGGCATCCCTGCCTGTTTTTAAGTATTCAGGATGAATTTCAAATGTTCTTATCAAAGCTCCGGGATCCTTTACAAAATAGGCTGAGCAATCAAAATTAGTAAACATCCATTTATGCGGATTAAACACGAATGAATCCGCATGCTCAATTCCATTTAGAATCCAGCGTTTTTTCGGCAATATTGCAGCTGTGCCCGCATATGCAGCATCTACATGAAGCCAGACCTTCTCAGCACAGCAGATTTGTCCAATTGCTTCCAGCGGATCAATGCCGGCAGAAGAAGTAGTTCCGACTGTTGCAATCACACATGCAGGCATGTACCCTTTTCTCTTATCCTGCCGAATCATATCTTCAAGTTTTTCAGGTAGCAGGGCAAAAGCCGCATCCGCAGGTATATAACGCAGGTACTGTTTCCCATAGCCTGCTATCTTGACGTCTTTTTCTACGCTTGAATGTGCTTCCTCGGAAGCATATACAGTCATTTCCTTGCGCATGCCACTCTGGTTAGATTCAAAATTAGTAGCTCGTTCACGTGCTGTCAGCAAGGCACACAAGGTTGCCGTAGAAGCGGTATCATGTATCACTCCTTCCCAGCCTTCCGGTAACTGCAGCATCATTCTCAGCCATTCCATCATTCTTTCTTCCAGTTCTGCTGCGGCAGGAGAGGTTTGCCAGATCATACACTGAGAACCAAGTCCCGCCGTCAAAATTTCGCCAAGAATAGACGGCGGACTGGTATTTGCCGGGAAATACGCAAACCAGCCGGGATGCTGCCAATGAGTAATTCCGGGAAGTATTATTTCCTTAAAATCTTCAAACAGTTTTTCCATCGGTTCTCCTGATATAGGTGGGGTCTCCGGTATCTGCTTTTTTATTGCATCTGGCTGGACTTGAGAACGTACCGGATATTTCTGTACTTCTTCATAATAGTCTGCTATCCAATCTATAAATTGATAACCATGCTTCCTGAATTCATCTTTGTTCATTTTGTCACTCCTGATTTGCATTCTTTGCGCGTTCTGCTGCAGGAACAGACCCATGGGTCTGCCTTTACGAAGCAATCCCTAATGCTTTGTCATTATGAGTTCCGCGCCAGCGGGACGTAATATTCCCTGACGAAGAACTACGAAGCACAAACTTAAGGGATTGCCACGCACACCTTCGGTGCGCTCGCAAATAATATAGTTCATTATCTTATAACCTCACTTTACAATCAAGACTTTCTGTTCACGTTGCGAAATTTTGGCAAGCAACATTTTCTCAAGAATGCCGATAATAGTATACAAAAAAGAAAAGGAATCTATTATGTGCTTACCAACACCACAAATAATGACAAGAATAAAGGGCGCGTACACAAGGTTCGCCCCTACACTTTGTGCCTTAATTACATAGGAGCATAAACGCTAAGGATTGCCGCGCTTTGCTTCGCAAAGCGCGCAACGACAAAGCGTCGTTTAAATAGGAGGTTATTTATGGAACCAATATCAATCGTAAAACAAGGATGGCATATTGGTGCTTACAAAAGCACGCTATTGCCTGAACCAGGAAAAATTACGTCAAATACCAACTCGCTATTGAACAATATTACCAGCCAGCTCGATAATGTTAGCAATGCCAGCATTCTGCTAGATGATAGTGACAATGCCTGCCCTACCGTTCGTTCTCCTCTCGCGTTCATTGAACAATTTCCGGAAATCATCCTTCAACTTTATGGAGAACAAGCAAACGCTCTTAAAGATATCGCCAAATTTATTTTTAATTTTATCAAGCAGGTAGCTCAAAAATTAGGAGGATGGGATAAATTAATAGATTTGATCATGCTGGTCTGTCCTCTTCCCAAGCACGTGATGATAGTACTGGAAATTTTGAAAAGACTACTTCCTATTCTCAGTCCAACAGCAAAAACACCAGTAGGTGAATTCATGTCTTCCGCACTTGTTAATGGTGAAAATACCAATTCACCAGAAGAACTTCTCTCTAAGATGATTGAAGGTTTCAGTCCGGAAATTCAACAAAAGAACACAAACAATACACCTGATACTCAATCCATTAAAAATATAATGGCAGATAAGACCATTCCACTGGAAGATAAAGTGATGATGGTACTTCTCAGCATGGCAGAACAACAAGAAACAGAAATTCTTAACCAGGCACAGAAACTTGATAGCTCTTCCCCGGAATCACGTCAAAGATTAATGATAGAACTGCAAATCCAGGTACAAAAATTAACGCAGACAATCAGTGCCTTGAGCAACATGATGAAAACTTTTCACGAAGCTTCTATGAATAGCATAAGAAATTTTAGATAATCAGCCATACAGCGACAGAGGCCATGGAGTCTAATTTTTATTCGTGATACCTTGGTCTACTCTAAAAATACCTCCCCTACATGCTCCATGGCTCTCTGTCATTGTGAGTTTGCCAGCGGCAAACGCATCGATCCCTGACGCTCTGTCATTATGAGTCCCGCGCCAGCGGGACGTAATAATCCCTGACGGTGTGGCAAGAAGCATAAACATCAGGGATTGCTAAGCATTTCTTCGAAATGCTCGCAACGACGAAGCGTTGTTTACAAAGGAGGAACATATGAATTCATCCGGTAATAATAAGTATAAATATGATGAAAAGGAACAAAGTGCACTGCGTTTACTGGAAGATATTGCTGAGGGTAAGCGTACCTTTGCCGAAGTGTTTGGAATCAGCATAGAGGAAATGTACAGTGTCGCCCAGGCAGGATTTAATCTTCTGGTGAGTGGGAATAGAGATGAAGCAGAAATCATTTTTGAAGGATTAGTCACAATAAATCCACGTGATCCTTATTTCAGAACAATATTGGGGAGCATCTATCTGAAGAAAGGTTATTTTGAACAAGCAATAGCAGAATATAGCATGGCTCTTGAAACCTGTAGTCAAGATACAGAAACAATTGCCAATCGAGGTGAAGCTCGTTTCTTGTCCGGGCACTTCAGCGAAGCATTGCACGATCTTGAAAATGCATTGAATAACCATTCTGCTTTGGATACAAAACGAAAAGAATATTTAGAAAAGCTGTTATTACAAGCACGGAAAAAAACACAGCCTTCCTGACGTTATTTTATGCGAGCATTCCGTAGGGGCGAACCTTGAGTTCGCCCTTGGGAAGCAATTCCGGCTCTCCGTCATTGTAAGTTTGCCGGAGGCAAACGTAACCTTTCATGAAAGAATCTTTCATCCCCGCCAAAAGTGTGCTCGCAAAAAAAATATGGTATAATGTCAGATTATCGAATTTTCGTTTTGCGAGGATTTTATGAAAAAAAGCATTGCATTATTTACTATATGCCTGGCTTTCTCGTTATTCGTTATTGGCGAAGAAAAGGAAAGTCCGGCACGCTGGGAAATGTATAAAGGCAATCCTATGAATACCGGTTTTACAACAACTAAAGCTTTGCGGACCGCTCCCGTTGTGAAGTGGAAATTCGACACATGTTCCAAGCGATATCTTAATTCGGTTATCTATGCAGATAAGCTTCTCGTTCCAGCTAACATCGGACATTTATATCGATATGATTTAGAAACCGGAAAAGACCTTCTCCTGGATCCAATAAAACCAGGTAATCCTCTTTCTCTTGTCCCTTATGAAATTGGCGATTATTTCTATGCCTCTTTTCAAGACTGGCGTTTCAAACAGAATAAGATTATTCGCTTTAACATGAGAACAATGAATTTGGAATTGGAACATACCCTCACAGAAGAATATTTAAGTCCGGTAGCTGCCAATGAGAACTATCTCTATCTTGCTAAAAATGATGGAACAGTAGATGCTATAGACATTGCCACAAAGGAAAAACGATGGTCCTTTAAAGCAGAGGCAGGTGTCTCTACACGTCCCACTCCCTACAAAGATTACGTATTCATAGCAACGCAACAGGGGCATCTTTATGCACTCGATGCTATTGATGGAAGTCTGCGCTGGCAATTCAAGGAAGGAGCTGGTATTCTGACTCCTCCTCTTGTTGCTAATGATTTCCTTATCACCGTTTCTTTGGATGGTAAAGTATATCTGCACGAGATAAAAACAGGTAACCTAAAATGGGATTTATACACGGAATCAGGTATCGTGTTCTCTCCAACTGTCGTCGATGAGACTATTTACATTGGAAGCAGTGCCGGTCAAATCAATGCCATTACCTTTAACAATCTTCACCTGTGGAACTATAAAGAAATTGCCGGCGTGGGTTCACCAATGACTGCAGATAAAGAACGTGTTTATTTTGCTAACCAGGCAGGCAATATCATTGCACTTTCAAGAGATAAGGGTGAATTCATCTGGAAAACCCCTCTTGAAAATCTTGTTTCATCACCTCTCCTCCTGCATGAATCAAAACTCTACTTCAGCGCAGCGGATTATTACTACTGCTTAGATGCGAAAACCGGCGGCATCCGCTGGTTCCGAAAACTACCCTGCGATATTACTTCTTCTCCCATAATGGATGATACCAATATTTACTTCGGCACGTTCGATGGAAGGTTTTATGCATTTAATTATAAACTTGGTAAGTATGAATGGTATCATACCAGTTACGGTTTTATTCGCGGCAGCGGGATTATACTTGGAGATAAAATTGGGTATGAAGCCGCAGATAATAAATTCCGTATTATCGATAATAAAGGCAAAACTGAATTATTTACTTATAATGTGATGGCTAGTGATAATTTTTCCCCAACAGCTTCGGGCAATATTCTTTTGCTTGACGGCCTGGGATATCTCGTTGCCTACGATTGGAAAGAATATAAAGAACTTTGGCGAACTGAAGTAATCGACATACAAAAATGGAAAGTGTATACTACTCCAGCCATAGCAGAGGATTTGCTTGTATACGGCAGTAATGATCAAAATTTCTATGCCCGTTCCTTAAAAGATGGGAAATTGAAATGGACATTCCCAACCGAAGGATTAATAAGAGCAGCACCCAGCATAAGCAACAGCATTGTCTTCTGCGCTTCTTCAGATAAAAACCTCTATGCGGTGAAACTGAAAGATGGGAAATTGAAATGGAAATTCACGGCCGAAGGCTTTTTCATGGCATCCCCATCAATTGCATATAATACCATCTACGTAGGTTCATTCGATACATACTTCTATGCAATCGATGAAAAAAAAGGTACGTTGAAATGGAAATTCCAATCTGATGGAGAAATTACCGCACCAGCTACAATCGCCGACAATACCGTTTATTTTGGAAATAAAAAAGGCACTCTTTATGCACTGGATACACAAACAGGCAAAGAACTCTGGCATTTTAATACTCCTCATCCCATTGTTACAGCTCCAATCGTAAAAGATAGCGAAGTTTATTTTACGTCCTGCGACGGTTATATCTACGCTCTTAAAGCATCCCAATAACATAAATAGTGAGGTACTATGGCAGACTTTCTTACAAAAAGATCCACCGATTATTCTCAATGGTACACCGATGTTGTATTAAAAGCTGAATTAGCTGATTATTCACCGGTGAAAGGATGTATGGTAATACGACCATATGGTTACGCAATCTGGGAAAATATGCAGGCTATCCTCAATAAGAAATTCAAAGAAACAGGTCATCAGAATGCTTACTTCCCGCTCTTTATTCCTAAATCCTTTCTCGAAAAGGAAGCAGAACACGTGGAAGGTTTTGCTCCGGAAACAGCAGTGGTAACACATGGAGGCGGCAAAGAATTGGATGAACCGCTGATCGTGCGACCAACTTCTGAAACAATAATGTACGCTATGTACTCTAAATGGATTCGCTCATATCGCGACCTGCCGGTCCTTATTAACCAATGGGCTAATATCGTACGATGGGAAATGAGAACAAGACTTTTCCTGAGAACAACAGAATTCCTCTGGCAGGAAGGTCATACCGTTCATGCTACCTACGATGAAGCACAAGAAGAAACATTAAAAATCCTTTCCATCTATAAAAATTTTGCAGAACAATACCTCGCTATTCCTGTCATCCAAGGTAAAAAAAGCGATGCAGAACGTTTCGCCGGCGCCTTCTATACCTACGCTATAGAAGCTATGATGGGCGATAAAAAAGCCCTCCAGGCCGGCACCTCTCATAATCTCGGACAAAAATTCGCAAAAGCCTTCGATGTTAAATTCCAGGATCAAAACGGTCAATGGCAATTTGCGTGGCAAACTTCCTGGGGTGTCTCCACCCGCCTTATCGGCGCCCTGATCATGGTTCACGGCGATGATAACGGATTGTTCTTCCCTCCTCTCATTGCTCCTATTCAAATTGTCATCGTTCCTATCTGGCAAACTGATCAGCAAAAAAATGACACCCTGACACTAGCAAATACTCTTAAAAATGAAATACTTAAAGAGTTCATAGTTCATATTGACAACAGAGAACAAATAACTCCCGGTTTTAAATTCAACGAATGGGAAATGAAAGGCGTACCCATTAGACTTGAATTAGGCCCTAAAGACCTCGCTCAAAATCAAGTTACAATCGCAACAAGATTTAAAGATAAAAAATCCCCTTGCCCGCTCGATAACCTTAAAACTACAATAGAAACACTTGTCGTTAATATTCAAAAAGCACTTTTTGAACGCGCTAAAAATTTTATGAAAGAAAATACCTTCACTGTTGATAATTACAAAGATTTTCTCGCCGCTAACGAAAAACACGGCGGCTTCTTCCTCGTCCATTGGTGCGGTAAAACGCAATGCGAGGAAACTATTAAAACAGAATCAAAAGCTACGATAAGATGCATCCCTTTAGATACGGTACCAGAGAAAGGTAAGTGCATCGTATGTTCCGAAGCATCTAATGAACGAGTCCTCGTCGCAAAAGCTTATTAGCACTCGTTCTCCTCACGACCTCTTTTCTCATACTATTTGATAACCTCTGCAAATCTATATTTCATAGATATAAAAAATTCCTGCTCTTTGGTAATATACTCCCAGTCTAATTGCAAAAATCACACTACTTTTTTGCTTCTTTGAAACATAGTCCCATCGCAAATTTTCAGTCATTCCAAAAAATTTTTTGCTAAAATTAAGCAAAAAAATCACCCCCAATCACAAAAAAACCCCTTTCTTCCTTGACACAATATTTTTTATATACTATATATTGTAGTGTGAAAGAAAAACACATAACTAAAACTACCTAAGGAGGAACCCCCAATGGGATGCTGTACTAAAAAAACTGCTGATAAAAAAACAACAACGAAAAAAACAGTGAAAAAAGCTAAGAAAAAATAGCTTAAAATCACTTTTAGGAGGGCGTAAATATGCCAGTAAAAAAAGCAACCCCAAAAAAAGCAACCCCAAAAAAAGCAACCCCAAAAAAAGCAGCGAAAAAACCAGCGAAAAAGAAAAAATAACCTATGCAACTCTCTTCATTAAGCCCTGCATCGTAAGCCGGCTCTGCCGGCTTTTTTTTTGCTGTTTCATTTTGAAAAATTCAATTATTTCTGGCTCTTCTTTTTTTCTTCGTGTCCTTCGTGCTCTTCGTGGTTATTTTTTTCTCGCCAAAAATGCAAGAATTAAATAATGAAGGACTCTTCCCCATTCCCTGTTTGAAAATATTTTTTTTAAGATACTCCGGTATTATTTACAACAGCAATCTTTCTCTGTATAATCGTGCTCTTTTAAGGAGAAACGCATGCTCGATAAACTTTTCCGCTTTACCAGACCATTAGGTGAAACACTTGTCGAACTGGGCTTCATTACTACTTCTGACTTAAGAAAAGCGCTCAGATACCAAAAACGTCTTAAACGCAAAAACAAGCATGTTCCCATTGGTAAAATGCTTGTTAAAAGAAAATTCATTACCCTTGACCAGCTTAGAATCGCTTATGCTCATCATTACCAGTTTCACTATCTTACAGAAGTACCAATAAATGAAGTCAATAGTCATTATCTCGATCCTCACTTCTGCATAGCAAATAAATTAATCCCGCTTGATGTAAGTGATAAAATGATACACGTTGCTTCCTCAAATCCTTTTAATTTTCGTCCTCTCGCTGAGATTGGCGTCCAGAGCAAAAAAATGATTCGAATTTCTATGGTTCCTGGAAAAGCAATCACGCGTTGCTTGCAGCAACTCTATCCCGAGCATGCCATGGGTGTTGAAAAATGGAAAGGAACTCCATCATATACCTCTGAGAGACAACATCATATCGGCGGAATTCATGAAAGAGAAAATATTTATGAAGCCCCTCCGTTAAAAACACTTGAAGAGCTTCTCCTCTCTTCACAGGAAATTGCATTAACCGAGCATCTTGTAACGTGGCTGCTACTCAAGGCAGTGAAAGCAGGTGCCTCGGATATTCATTTCGAACCAGCGGAAGGTCGCCTTCGTATCCGGCACAGGATCGATGGTGTCCTATATGATTTCAACGAACGCCACATCGTGGATGAACAAGCTGCCGCTGTCATTAGCAGGTTAAAAGTAATGGCAAAAATGACCCTGGATGAACGCCAAAAACCTCAAGACGGCAGATTGCTCCTGGTTATGAAAGATGAACCACAATTTCGTTATGACTTTCGCGTTGCCAGTTCACCCACTATCAATG